>NZ_CAJPGH010000002.1:0-501673 GCF_905339605.1 Burkholderia sp. BCC1972
AGGGGCGTGACCTGAAGCGCGAGGGTGACGCGTTCCGTTTTGCCGGCAACACGTTTCGCGTGTTCAACAGCCGACCGCTTCCCGACGGCAAGATCAAGGACGGGACCAACTTTGCTCAGGATGCACGCGGTAACTGGTTTCTCAACATCGTGATCGAGATGCCTGATGTGCAGGCCCGACCTATCCGTTCCGGCGTCGGCATCGATCTCGGCCTGAAAGACTTCGCCACACTTTCGACCGGAGAAAAACTGCCGAACGACCGGTTCGGCCGACGCGCGGCCGAGAAGCTGGCGAAAGCGCAACGGGCGAGAAAGCACAAGCGGCATATCGCGAAGCTGCACGCCAAGGTCGCGAATGCGCGTGCCGATTTCCAGCACAAGCTCGCGCTCGATCTGGTGCGGCGTTTCGATTACATCGCGGTTGGCAACGTGTCGGCTGCCAAACTTGCCAGAACCAGGATGGCGAAAAGCGTCTACGACGCATCCTGGTCGTCCTTCCGAAACAAGCTCCGCTACAAGGCGATCGCGCACGGGGCCACGTTCGAGGAAGTGGACGAAAGCGGTTCGACCCAGTCCTGTTCGTCGTGCGGATCGAAAGACAGCACGACGCGGCCGAAAGGTATCGCGGGACTGCGAGTAAGAGAATGGGCCTGCAGTGACTGTGGTGTCGAGCATGATCGAGATATCAACGCTGCGCTGAACATTCTCCGATGCGGACGTGAATCGCCAGGTGTGGGAATCCTCTCCCTTTAGGGAGAGGAGGACGTCAACGCCGGACTCTCGCAAAAGAAAAGCGGATTGTCGATTGTAGCGAATACGGTTCCCGCCATCTATCGTACGGACACGTGCTCAATACACCCGAGGAGTTCGCATGAAGACCGTACTGATTACCGGCTGTTCCTCCGGCTTCGGCCTCGAAATCGCGCGCTATTTCCTGGCGCGCGACTGGCAGGTCGTCGCGACGATGCGCAAGCCGAACGACGACGTGCTGCCGCCGTCGGAGCGCTTGCGCGTGCTGCCGCTCGACGTGACGAACGCGGACAGCATCCGCGCCGCGATCGACGCGGCCGGCCCGATCGACGTGCTCGTCAACAACGCAGGCTTCGGCGCGGCTGCACCGGCCGAACTCATGCCGCTCGACACGGTGCGCGCGCTGTTCGAGACCAACACGATCGGCACGATCGCGCTCACGCAGGCCGTGCTGCCGCAGTTTCGCGCGCGCGGCGCCGGCGTGGTCGTGAACGTCACGTCGAGCGTTACGCTGAAGGCATTGCCGCTGCTCAGCGCGTACCGCGCGAGCAAGGCGGCAGTCAATGCCTATACCGAATCGATGGCGGCCGAGCTCGAACCGTTCGGCGTGCGCGCGCACCTCGTGCTGCCGGGCCGCGCGCCCGACACGCGTTTTTCCGAGAACGCACGGGCCAACATACACGGCTTCGAGCACGAAGCGTATGCGGACTTCGTCGGCAAGACCGTCGCGCGAATCCTCGATGCGTCGGGGCCGATCACCCATGCGGAGGATGTCGCCGAAGCCGTGTGGCGCGCGGCGACCGATCCGTCGAGCCCGATGCGCATGCCGGCCGGTGCCGACGCCGAGGCGTGGGCGGCGGAAGCAGCCTGATCGATCGGGAATCCGTCGCGCCGGTCGGCTGAACCGGCGCGACGGATCGCATGACGCGGAGCAGGGCGTTACAGCACGCGCGTGATCGCCTGCTCCAGCAGCGACAGGCCGAGGTCGATTTCTGCGTCGCTGACGGTCAGCGGCGGCGCGATCCGGAACACGCCGCCCATGCCGGGCAGCTGCACGATGTTCATGCTGAGCCCGAGGTTCATGCACTCGCGCGTGATCTTCGCGCCGAGCCCGTCCGCAGGCTCTTTCGTCCGGCGATCCTTGACGATCTCGACGCCGAGCAGCAGCCCGCGCCCGCGTACGTCGCCGATGCAGTCGAACCGCTCCATCAGGTCGAGCAGGCCGCGCCGGAGCCGGTCGCCCATCACGTTGGCGCGCGCGACGAGCCCGTCGCGCTGTACCACGTCGAGCACGCGCAGGCCGACCGCAGCGGGCAGCGGGTCGGACACGTGCGTCGTGTAGAACAGGTAGCCGAGCTCGTGCGCGCGTTCCTCGATGGCCGCGGACGTGACCATTGCCGCGAGCGGCAGCCCGGCGCCGAGCGTCTTCGACAGCGTCAGGATGTCGGGCGTCACGCCGTCGCGCTGGCACGCGAACATCGTGCCGGTGCGGCCGACGCCCGTCTGCGCTTCGTCGAGGATCAGCAGCATCCCGCGTTCCTCGCACTTGCGCTTGAGCGCCGCCATATAGCCTTCCGGCAACTCGATGATCCCGCCCGAACTGAGGATCGGCTCCGCGATGAACGCGGCAAGGTTGCCGCTCGACTGGCGGTCGATCAGGTCGAATGCATAGTCGAGTTCGGCGAGGAAGTCGTAGGTGCCGTTGCGCTCGAAGCGCGGCCGGTACGTGAACGGCGCCGGAATCGCGAACGAGCCGACCGATGCCGGGCCGACGCCCTTGCGGCCCGCGCTGTACGTGGCCGACGCGGCCGCGCCCGTCATGCCGTGCCACGACTGCGCGAAGCCGACGATCTCGTACTTGCCGGTGACGAGCTTCGCCATCCGGATCGCCGCTTCGTTCGATTCCGCGCCGGTGCTGAGCAGCAGCGCGCGGTCGAGTCCCGGCGGCGTGACGTCGGCGAGGCGCGTCGCGAGATCGACGACCGGCCGCGACAGCATCCCGCTGAACAGGTGGTCGAGCTTGCCCGCGTATTCGCCGATCACGGACACGATCTCCGGATGGCTGTGGCCGAGCACCGCGCTCATCTGGCCCGACGTGAAATCGAGGATCGCGCGGCCGTCGGCGTCGTAGACGAAGCTGCCTTGCGCGCGCTCGATGATCATCGGCTCGAAGGTGCCGCCGTAGCGCACCAGGTGCTGCCTGGCGTTGCGCCAGAAGGTTGGGTCGTCGTTCAGGGACATCGGGCGTCTCCGGGCAAAGGGGCAGGGATCGCTTGCAGTCTAGGTGCGCGTCTGGTTTGATGGAAACGAATAGTTCTTATGCAAGGTAGAAAAGGAGCTAATACCTTGGGGCTTTCGCTTGAAATCGACCTGCTGCGTTCGTTCGTCGTGATCGCCGAGGTGCGTGCGCTCAGCCGTGCGGCGGCGCGCGTCGGCCGCACGCAATCCGCGCTCAGCCAGCAGATGAAGCGGCTCGAGGAGGTCGTCGACCAGCCGCTGTTCCAGCGCACCGGCCGCGGCGTGGTGCTGACGCATCCGGGCGAGCGGCTGCTCGTGCATGCGCAGCGCATCCTGCGGCTGCACGACGAGGCGATGGCCGACCTGTGCGGCACGGGGCTGTCGGGGACGATTCGGTTCGGGTGCCCGGACGATTACGCGGAAGTCTGGCTGCCGTCGCTGCTGCGGCAGTTTTCGAGCCAGCATCCGCAGGCGATCGTCGAAGTGGTGTGCGGGCCGACGCCGCGGCTGATCGAGCAGCTGGAGAAGCGTGCGGTCGATCTCGCGATGATTTCATTGCCGGACGACGGCGCGAGCGACGACGTCATTCGCCGCGAGCAACTCGTGTGGATCGGTTATCCGGGGCTGGAGCCCGGGCATTTCGACCCGCTGCCGCTCGCGCTGTCCGATCGCGATACGCTCGATCACATCGCAGCCTGCGAGGCACTGGATCGCGTCGGCCGCGATTACCGCGTCGCGTATGCGAGCAGCAGCCTCGCGGGGCTGATCGCGCTGGTGCGCTCGGGCCAGGCGTTCGCGGTGATGACGCAGACGGCCGTGCCGGCCGACCTCGCGATCGTGAACGGCGATCCGCGGCTGCCGCCGCTGCCGGCCGTCGGCATTACGCTGAAGTTCGACCGGAAACGGCCGTCGCACCTGACGGCGGCATTTGCCGAGCACATCCGGAACGCGTTGCCGCTGTTGTGACGCCTGCCCGATCGGGATTCGATCCCGGTCGCTGCCTGCCGCCTCTCTCCCGGCGTTCCGTCCGCTGCGGCACGACGCCCGCGTGCCGCCCTGACGAGTCGTACGCCGTCTCGTTCCCGGCAGCGCGACAGGCCCGGGACCCGTCCTACGACGGTCGCGGGGCTTCTGTCGGATTTACGCGCGCCGACGGCGAAATAGACTTCCAATCGAGCGAAATGATCGTACGGGACAGCACACGAAGCCGGCCGTCCCACGTCGCTCGCGCAAGCGCTTCGGCATGTCGCCCGACGGTCGCACGCTGCCGGCACCGTCGACGTCGACCGCTCTCGGGGGAGCGGCCCGCCTGGTATCGGCAGACGAGCGGGCAATCGCCTGACATGGGCATTGCCCGACTGTTTCCGGACGACATCCGGACGAAATCGTTACGCCCAGATGTTCGACGCGTATCGAGCCGGTGCGCCGGCCGACCGTCGACGCCGTGCGACCGGATGCCGTCGCATCGTGCGCTGCGTCGGGCGAATGCCTATCGAGGGGGTCATCATGACCAGGTCATTTCGTATCGTCGGCGCAGCGCTTGTCGCATGGGCGTGCGCCGTTGCCAGCTTCCCGGTTCAGGTTCGCGCAGCGACGCTCACGGAGTACGCCGCACCGCGGCATGGTGCACGGATGCGGCCGGCGGCACCGGCGCCAGCCTTACTGGCGGCCGCGACGATCCGGCCGGCAAGCGACGGCAGCGACCAGACCGATGCGTTGCAGGGCGCGCTCAATGCGTTGCAGGTCGGGCAGACGCTGGTGCTCGCGCCGGGACGCTACACGGTCAGCCGCTCGCTGTCGGTGGCGACGTCGGGCGTCGTGGTATCGGGCTACGGCGCGACGCTCGTCGCGACCAATCCGTCGGACCAGACGATCGTGATGAGCGGCGCCGGCTCGACGCTGGTGGGCGTGACGCTGGTCGGCACCGGCACGACACGGCTCACGACGCCGGCCTCGACCAAGGTCGAGGTGACGGGCACGGGCGTCCAGGTGCTCGGCGTGACGATCGAAGGCGGCGCCAGCGCGGGCATCTTCGTGTTCGGCGGCAGCAACGTCGCGATCGTCGGCAATACGGTGAACGCCACGCTGGCCGACGGCATCCATATGACCTACGGCTCGACCAACGTGCTCGTGCGAGGCAATACGGTGACGGCTACCGGCGACGACCTGATCGCCGTCGTCAGCTATCTCGGCGACGGCCGCATCAGCAGCAACGTGCTGATCGACCATAACGCGGTGTCGGGCAACGCGTGGGGACGCGGCATTGCGGTGGTCGGCGGCCGGGCCGTGACGATCTCGAACAACACGGTCGACGGCGTGCAGAAGGCGGCGGGCATTCTCGTCGCCCAGGAGGACAGCTGGCGCACCTACGGTGCGTCGAACGTCGTGATCGACAGCAACGTCGTCACCCATATCCAGAACTCGACCGTGAACAACGGGCTGCAGCCGACGCAGCAGGCGGCGCTCGAACTGGACACGTGGTCCGGCACGGTGTCGTACGTGACGGTCACGCGCAATCGCGTGACGGGATCGGGCTATTCGGGATTCCGGGCCCTGGGCAACGTATGCGAGTTCGAGGTCGAGGGCAACACGTTCGCGTCGATCGCGGGTACCGCGGTGTCGTTGCTGTCGAGCGGCTGCACGGCCAGCCGGATCGTCGCCGGCGGCAACACGCTGGACGGCGTCGCGCTGGTCCGGCCGGTCGGCGCATCGTCGTCGGGAACGATTCCGGCTGCCGGCGCCGTGACGACGGCGATGCCGCAGGTGCGCACCGCCCTGATGCAGTCGTCGGGCAGTGCGGCGCCGGCGACCGGCGCGGCTCGATGATGTCGCGCCGACGATCAGAGGAGCCCCAGGCGTTGGCCCGCCGCCGCGGCCTGGGTGCGGTTGCGCACGTGCAATGCCTTGAAGATGGCGGTGATATGGGCCTTCACGGTTTTCTCGGACAGCCCGAGCCGGTCGGCGATGAGCTTGTTCGGCACGCCTTCCGCAATCAGGCGCAGCACGTCGAGCTGGCGCAACGTCAGGCGCGGGCTGTCGGGTTCGTGCGCGGGCGGCGGGTCGCGATGCGTCGACTGCAGGTCGAGCAGCAGCGGCGGCACGTATCGCTCGCCGTTCATCACCATCTTGATGGCCGACAGCAGCGTATGCGCGGTGGCGGACTTGGGGATGTAGCCGAGCGCGCCATGCGTGAACGCGGCGCGCACGTCATGCGGGTCCTCGGACGAAGACAGCACGACGATCGGCAGCTCGGGCCGGAGCTGCGTGATCCCGGCAATCGCGGCGAAACCGTCCATGCCGCTCATTTTCAGATCCAGGACGATGACGTCGAGGTCGGTGTGCAGCTCGAGCAGCCGCATCGCGTCGTCGGCGTTGCTCGCCTGAATGTCGACCATCCCGCCATTATCCTGACGCAACAACGTCGCCACGCCGTCTCGCAGAACCGGATGATCATCGACAATGAGTATTTTCATGAAAATAAAAATAAAGCCGGAGGCAGATCTCTTTCGCTCATGTGGAATTCGGTTTTTTTCGAAAAGTCTTAATACTTTGGTCGTATTCGACGCCGTTTTTCCATGGGCTAACGTCGGATTTACATCCGGTAAATCGTGGTTGACACTGAATCGTCGCGGTCTTCGGTGCGCTGGGCCGCACAACGCGCGTAACGAAGACCGCGACGGCAAGGGTTCGGGCCAGCTGCGGAAGCCGAGAGTTTTCGGGGAGCGATCGATCCCGGCTGCTGACTATACGATAAAAAAGAACCGAACGTGCCGATACGGTGCGCATCGTTCATTTCAATTGATTGCTTTCCGGAAATCGGGAATTCGACGCTGAAGCATGCGATTCGCACCGTAAAGCAAGACATTTTCCTTTGCACGAATTTGATGGACGTCTCCATCAGACTGATTCGATATCAATCAAGGTGCAATATGGACACTATCAATGAAGAGGATTTAATTCGTGACCTGAACATGTCTTATCTGTGGCTCGCGCAGCGGTTGCTGCGGGCGGATCGCGCGACCGGCATGTTTCGCCTCGGCGCGACGCCGGAAATGGCGGGCGCGCTGGAAAGCCTGTCGATGCGGTCGATGCTCAACCTGGCCTCGTCGGGGCAATTGATCTGCGCGCTGCGGCTGAGCCGCTGCGACACGGTCGAGGCGCTCGCGCGGCACGCGCCGCCGGACGAAGTCGCGCCGCTGCACGTCGCGCTGGCATTCTCCAGTATCGGGGCGTTCGACCAGGATACGCCGTGAACGGCGGCCCCGATGCCGCGCATGCGGCGAGTCTCGCCGATCACGCACGGCTCATCCTCGATGCCGTGACGTTGATCCGGCTCGGTGCGCGTCCGCAAATGCTCGAGATCGAACTGGCGCTGCCGCATGAGCGCGTGGCCCGCCTGTATCGCGAGGTGCGTGGCGTTCCGCCGCCGAAGGGCCTGCTGCCGTTTTCCAGCGACTGGTACATGACGTGGATGGCCAATATCCATGCGTCGCTGTTCCACAACATCTACAGCTTCCTGCGGATCAACGCGCAGTGCTCGCGGTTCGACGCGCTGGTGAAGGCGTACGGGTTGTATGCGGAGCGATGCGGTGCGGCGCAGTGCGATCCGCTGCTCGACCTGACGCGCGCATGGATGCTGGTGCGCTTCGTCGACGGCGGCGTGCTGTCGACGGTGCGCTGTGTCCGCTGCCACGCCGCCTTCGTGATCCATCGCCACGACCTGCGGCCGAATCGCGTCTGCGTCGCCTGTCGGCCGCCCGCGCGGGCAGGCAAGCGCACCAGCCGCGCAATGCAGGAGTCGTCTGCCGGCGATGCGGCCGGCGCGAAGATCCGCATCGTGCCCGACCCGGCAACGGCCGGCGAGCACGCACGGTGCGGCTAGATCGCGACGTCGCGGGCGTCCGCGTCGGCCGTCGAGCGCCGGCGCGCACCGGCTGTGACGAGATGATCGACCGCCGCGCGCAGTTTGCCGTTCGGCAACGGCCGGTGCAGCAGAACCAGCCCGCGTGCGTGCGCCGCCGCCGATTGTTCGTCGGTCGTGTCGCCGCTGATCAGCAACGCGGGCAGGGCGGCGTCGACGTCACGGCGCAGCCGCTCGATCACCGCGATGCCGTTTTCGCCGCGCGACGGCAGGTAATCGCAGATCAGCAGATCGGGCCGCCGTTCGCCGGCCGACAGCCGGTCCAGCGCCTCCTTGCCCGAGCGAACCGCGATCGTCTCGTAGCCCCACGTCGCCAGCAGCCCGGACAACCCGGTGCGCGTCGCGCGATTGCCGTCGATCACGATCACGAGCCCCGTCGAACCGGGCACGTCACCGCGACCGGCGATCGGCATGTCGAGCGGGTCGGGCAGGCATGCGGCGAGCGCGATCGCGACTTCGAAGCACGAGCCGCGGCCGGGCGTCGAGCGCACGGCCAGCCGGCCATCGAGCAGGCCGGCGAGGCGTCGCACGATCGCGAGCCCGAGCCCGAAGCCTTTCTCGTGATCGCGTTCGGCGTTGCCGACCTGGTAGTACTCGTGGAACACGAGCTTCTGCAGGTGATCGGGAATTCCGCAGCCCGTATCCCAGACCTGGATCGCGAGGCGGGTGCCGCGGCGCCGGCAGCCGACGACGATTTTTCCGCGCTCGGTGTAGCGCACCGCATTCGCGACGAGGTTGCGCACGATGCGTTCGACCAGCAGCGGATCCGAATGCACCACCGCGCGGCACGGAACGCGCGACAGCGCGACGCCTTTCGCCTGCGCATCGGGCAGGCAGTCGTTGCAGACGGTCTCGAGCACGGTGTCGATGGCAAACGGCCGGCACTGCACGTTCATGCTGCCGGCGTCGAGCCGGGAAAGATCGAGCAGCGCACCGAAGAGCCGGCTGAGCGCATCGGACGAGCGCTCGATGCGCTCGACGAGCCGCCGCCCGTCCGGCGGCATCGGGATGCCGTGCAGCGCTCCGATCAGCAGATTCAGCGCGTGCGCGGACTGGCGCAGATCGTGGCTGGCCGCCGCGAGGAATTGCGATTTGGCGAGACTGGCCTGGTCGGCGATGTGTCGCTGGCAGTCGAGGTCGACGGCGAGTCGTTCGATCCGTTCGTTCTGCGTCTGCAGATCGATCGCGTACCGTTCGGCCTTGAAGCGCAGGCGGATGTTCCGTGTGGCCGCACGGTTCGCCAGCAGCCCGAGATAGCCGACCACGCAGGCGATCAGCAGCATCATCGGCGCGGTCGTCCGCTGGAGCGCGTTCGTCGACAGGATTGCGGCGCCGATATACGGGACGGTGGCCGGCAGCAGGAAGGCGATGAACGCCGGGAAGTACGTCCCGAGTACCGGGATGGCGCCGGCGACGACGCCGGTCGTCGCGACGACCACCAGGCTCGCGATTTCGGCATCCGCGTGCGCCGCGAGATGAATCGAAGCCCATCCCCAGCCCATGCCGGTGGCCGTGCTGAAGGCGGAGAACCACAGCGCCCAGCGCCGCCAGTGGCCGGCGGGCGAGCGCGACCGGCGATACAGGCACGACAGCACGATCTGGCCGACCGAGCACGCGGCGATATAGAGCGTCCACGCAAGGCCCGACGCGGCAGGCGGACGGCCGAGCCAGCCGATCGACAGCGTCGCGAAGAGGGCAAGCAACATGCTGCCGACGGCGTAGGGCATCACGGCGTCGTAGACGATCCTGACCTGCTCCGCGGCAATCCGGTCTCGCGACTGCATAGGTGTCCACCCAGGTCGCTGCGCACGGCAGCGGGGAGTATCGGCGCGCCTGGCACAGGCGCGTATTCCCGTCACTTCAGCATAGTCGCTGCGATCGAGAAATACGCGTTGTTTTCTTGATTCATTGGAAAACTAATAAGGAATGCAAATGTAATTCGAGCGTGAAGATTGCAATTCGCCCGGGGCGTGTCAATGGTGTTCCGGCGGTGCGCAATCCGGTACACGCGATCGGGCAGGCGGCGCAGCGATGCATCGAATGCACCGTCATGACGAGCGCTTTCAACAGGTTCGCGGGAGAGTCGTCGTCGCAACGGACGGCACCGGTTGCCGAACCCGTCTGGAACGGGGCGTCGTTGCCGTGCGTGCCGATCGCGATAAGGCTGCCGCGGCGGGAGGTCGCGTGTGCAGTGAAGGGGACGATGGGCCGGCGTCATGACGGATGCTCGGCGGAGGATGCGTCGGTCACGTTACGACGCGTACCTGTATCCGCTCGAGAGCGGGACGTGACGAAGGGGGGGCGAGACGATGCGATGACGCGCGGGAGCGGGGCGTTGTGTTTGTGCCAGGGAGTCTGTGGTCGCGGCGAAGTGGTCCGGAGGCGATACCGGCAGGCGATATCGTGGACGGCACGGCGGCCGGCTTGACGGCGATGCGATTCACCGATTGATGCCCGATGGGCTGCTGCGCAGGGAGATTGCGCATGAGTTTGGTGCCGACGGCGAGACTCGAACTCGCACAGCTTTCGCCACTACCCCCTCAAGATAGCGTGTCTACCAATTTCACCACGTCGGCACTGCAAGGGGCGCAATTCTAACGTCACATCGCGCATTTGTGAAGGGGCCGTGACAAGGTTGTGGTTTTGCTTGAAGGCGATCCCGGTAGAATTCGTCGGATCGGTCTGACGATCATCGCAACCGCAACCCGTTTTCTCCCGTGACCCACACCCTCGAACAACTGCAGGCCGGACAACTGTCGGGCGCACGGCAACTCAAGCTCGCATGCGGGTTGACCGAATTTCCGCGCGAGATCTTTGATCTTGCCGACACGCTCGAAGTGCTCGACCTGACCGGCAACGCGCTGTCCGCGCTGCCGGACGATCTCCCGCGGCTGCATCGCCTGCGCATCCTGTTTGCGTCCGGCAACCGCTTCACCGCGTTTCCCGACGTGCTCGGCGCGTGCGGGCAACTCGACATGATCGGCTTCAAGGCGAACCGGATTCGCACGGTGCCGAGCGGTGCTTTGCCGCGCGCGCTGCGCTGGCTGATCCTCACCGACAATGCGATCGAGGCGCTGCCTGCCGACATCGGCGACTGTGCGCGGCTGCAGAAGCTCATGCTCGCGGGCAATCGGCTGCGCGCGCTGCCGGCCGAGATGGCCGCCTGTCGTGCGCTCGAACTGGTGCGCCTGTCGGCGAACCGGCTGGACGCGTTGCCCGACTGGCTGCTGCGCCTGCCGCGCCTCGCGTGGCTCGCCGCTGCCGGCAATCCGTTCGGCGCGGCGCCGGAGGCCGCAGCGTCTGCGGGGCCGGACGTCGCGGAGATCGACTGGGCGTCGCTTTCATGTGAACGGAAGCTGGGCGAGGGCGCATCGGGCGTCATTTACCGCGCGCAGTGGCGCGCGCAAGGGCACGCTTCACGAGCCGTCGCGGTCAAGCTGTTCAAAGGCGCGGTGACGAGCGACGGCCTGCCCGATTGCGAAATGGCCGCGTGCCTGCATGCCGGTCGCCACCCGGACCTGATCCCGGTGATCGGCAAGGTGCGCGGGCATCCGGACGGCACGCACGGTCTCGTGATGGAACTGGTCGATCCGGCGCTCAGGAATCTCGCCGGGCCGCCGAGCTTCGCGTCCTGCACGCGCGACGTATATGCGGCCGACGAGAGATTCGCGCCGGCGGAAGCGGTGCGGATCGCGCACGGCATCGCGTCGGTCGCGGGCCACCTGCATGCGCGCGGCATCATGCATGGCGACCTGTATGCACACAACATCCTGCACGACGGGGCAGGCGGCGCGTTGCTCGGGGATTTCGGTGCGGCGTCGCTCTTCGACGTGAACGACCGCACGCGCGGCGGCAGGCTCGAACGGATCGAGGTGCGCGCGTTCGGCCATCTGCTCGGCGAGTTGCTCGAGCGATGCGAGCCGCGCACCGATACGCTCGATGCGCTCGCGGCGGCCTGCCTGAATGAGGATGTCGACGCGCGTCCGTCGTTCGGCGAGATCGCGACGGCGCTCGCCGCGCACACGCGCTGACGCGAGCGCCCGCTTACGCCTGCCGCGCGGTCAGCAGCTTGATCCCGAGCCCGACGAACAGCAGCCCGCTGGCACGTTTGAGCGCACGCACCGCGCGGCTCATGCCGAAACCGCGATGGAACCGGCGTACGCCGGCCGAATAGACGCTGTGAACGACCACGACGGTGCAGGCGATCGTCGCGTACATCACGACGAACTGCAGCGCGAGCGGGCGGTCGTGCACGATGAACTGCGGCATGAACGCCGACAGGAAGATCATCGTCTTCGGATTGCTGCCCGACACGAACAGCGCTTCGCGGAACAGCTTCCTGCGGTCGGGCACGGCGATTTCCGCAGCGCTGCCCGACGCGGCAGCCTTGCGGTCGCCGCGCAGTTGCCGGACACCCAGAACGATCAGGTACGCGGCGCCGACGATCTTCATCGCGACGAACAGCGGCGGCATCGCGGCCAGCACCGCGCCGACGCCGAGCGCGACGAGCAGCACGACCACGCCCTGTGCGACGAGGTTGCCCGCGATCGTCGCGGCGGTGCCGTGCGACCCGTAGCGCACCGTGTTGCGGATCACGAGCAGCACGTTCGGCCCCGGCGACAGCGTCGTGGCGAGATAGGCTGCGGCAAACAGCATCCAGGTCTGAATGGACATGCGGCGCTCCGAGTGGCGGTTCCGGCGGTCGGGATGCACCGATGATGCCACGCCAATAATGGCGCGAGCCGCCGCCGGAACCGCGCGGGCGCGGCGCGTCAGCGCGCGTCGCGCATGCAGTACGCGGGGATCGACGGCGGCGTGTCGATCGCGGTGGGCCGCGTCATCCACGCGATCCATGCGGCCCACAACCCGCAGACGATCAGCACGGCGAGATTCAGCGGCGTCCGGTAGCGGACGATCAGGTCGGCCAGCGGCAGGCGGTCTTTCATGTGTGTCTCCTTCGTTCGCGGTAAGGGGCGCGTTACTGGCCGGCGTAGGTCGGCGGCTTCGCGTCGCAGGTGACCGGCACCGTCGAGCCGTCTGCGAAATGCAGCCGGAACGGTACCTTCGCGCCGGGCGCGACGGCGCGGCGCGGCTCCTCCAGCATCACGTGATAGCCCTTCGGCTTGAAGACCACCGAGCCGTGCGCGGGGACGACGACCGAGTCGACATGAACCATCTTCGCGGTGCTGCCGTTCGTCTGCGTTTCATGCACCATCGCCATCCCGTACGCGGGGCTGTCGATGCCCGTCAGCGTGGCGGGTGTGTCGCCGTCGTTCTTCAGCGTGAAGTAGCCGGACGACGGTACCGTCGCCGGCATCGCGCGGATCCAGCACGCATCGGCCTGCACGGCCGGTGCAGCGAACGTGGCAGGGGCTTGCAGTGCGAGCAATGCAACGAGCAGGGCGGTCGGAATCGGGCGTTTCATCGTTTGTTCTCCTTATGGTGGGACGCAGGGGGCGCGCGTGCGTTACTTCAGCGTGAACGTGTAGCGGCCTTGCGTGCGATGGCCGTCGGTTGCGACGGCGACCCACGCGACCGTGTACGTGCCGGCCGCCAGGCTGGCCAGCGCGACCTGCATTCGCTTCCGGTTGCCGGCGTCGACGGCCGATTTCCCGTCGGCGACCGATTGCCCGCGGCTGTCGGTGACGGCGATCGAGCTGAAGGCCGGTTCGAGCGCTTCGCTGAAATTGATCGTGACTGCGTGCGGTGCGGCCGACAGCGTGGCGTCGGCGGCCGGGTCCTGCGTTTTCGGCGTGGCATGCGCGTGCGCAGCCTGGATGACGATGAAGCCGAGCGCGGCGAGTGCGCCGCGAAAGAAAGTGGCGGTGTTCATGACGGTGAGCGTCCTTCGAAACGTGACATGTCACGCACGCGGGCGGCGTGCGCGGGCCGCGCGATGCGCTACGGCATCACGCGTGGCGGCAACGGATCAGGACGTGAACGGCGGGGCGCGCGGCTGCGCGGCCGTGAGCGGCAGCGCGCGGCGCAGGCTTTCGAAGCGGGTGGCCGCGCGGTGCTGGATCACCCGCACGTTGGCCGCGAACGTCAGTTCGGGCGCGGGCAGCGCGGGCGAATGGGCCAGCAGGCTGCAATAGCCGCATGCCTGGAGATGGGCTTGCAGGCGCTTCGTCGACGCATCGGCCGAGTGGTCGCCGGCGGCCGGCGCGGCCGTGCAGTAGCCGGCCAGCAGCGCGTCGACACGCCCTTGCGTCGTCAGCGCCTGCGAGATCGCCGGCGCGAGCGCCGTCATCAGGATGGCGAGCATCCCGATCAGACTGCCGATCTTCCGGAGGCGACGACTCAGCATGCGATGCGCGGCGGCGGGTGGGCGACGATGGAGCGGATTATGCCACGCACGTCGATTCGCGGGACGGCAGCGGTGTGCGACGAAGCGGCACGCTACGCGTGCTTCGCCAGGTACTTCGTGATCAGCATCATCTGCGCGGTCCAGCCGTGGTCGTTCATCTCGCGCGCCTTCGCGCGGCGCGCTTCGATCAACTGGTCGAAGCCCGTTTCGGTGACCGTGAGCAGCGTGCCGCCTGCCTGCGCGGCGAGCGTGAACGTGACGAGCGTCATCGGCTCCGACGCGTAATCGAAATTCGGGTCGATCGCGAATGGGTGCCAGCGAAACGAGAACAGTTGCTTCGGTTCAACGCGATCGACGACGATTTCGAACACAGTGCCCGCATAGGGCTCCTGCGCCTTGGCGACGTCGTCGTCGACGCGGGTCGGCGTGATGCGGCCGAACAGCGGCTGGCCGGCCGCGAAAGGACCGTCGAACGTCACGCCGAACCACTCGCCGAATTCGCCGGAATTGCTGACGGCTTCCCAGACGCGGTCGGGCGATGCCGCGAGCTGAGCGTGTTTCTCGATGCGGTCGGTTTGCTGGGTCATCACGTTCTCCATGCAGGATCAGGCGTTGCAGGACGGCGCGCGCGACCGCACGCCGCATCTAGTCGAGCATGACCGCGTCGGGCACGTCGAGCACGAGGTCCGACGTCGCGACGGCCACGCACGGCAGCGTATAGCCGTCGGCCTTTTCCTCGCGGCTCAGGCCCGGCCATTCGATCGTGTAGCGTACGCTGCCGCTGACGATCCGGCAAAGGCAGCTTCGGCATGTGCCGTTGCGGCACGAGCGCGGCAGCGAGACGCGCGCGAACGCGGCGGCTTCGAGCAGCGTCAGCGAATCGGGGGCGTCGAAGGTCGTGCCGAGCGGCTCGATGCGCACGAGGGGTGGGTGGTCTGGGTCGGTCATGACGAATGCGGGCGGCGGTTCGGCGGCAACGCGCCAAGCATACCCGAAGCGGCCGGCAGCCTCCGCCGGCCGTGGGCGTCAGTGCCGCCGCAGGTAGCGGTACACGGTATTGCGCGCGAGGCCGAGCTCGCGCGCGGCCGCCGATACGTTACCGCCATGCCGCGCCAGCGCGGCGTCGATCACCGCGGCCTGGTGGCTTTGCAGCGTCGTGCCTTCGCGCGTGCCGGCCAGTGCGGTCGGCATGACCGGCGCAGCTGCGGCGGGCATGGCCGGCGCGTCGTCGCAGTCGAGCCAGAAATCGTCGGGCAAATGCGCGAGCGCGATTTCGGCTTCGTCTTCGGCGAGCATGCCGGCCGTGCGCAGCACGTTCGTCATCTGCCGCAGGTTGCCGGGCCAGCGATGGCGCGTGAACGCGTCGAGCACGTCGGCCGCGATACGGCGCGGCATCGGTTCGCTGCGTGCCAGCCGCGCCAGGATGCGGTCGACGAGCGCGGGCAGGTCGGTACGTGCGGCGAGCGCCGGCAGCGTGACCGCGAGCCCGTTGATCCGGTAGAACAAATCTTCGCGGAACGTACCGTCCGCGATCATCGCGCGCAGGTCGCGATGGGTCGCGCAGACCACGCGCACGTCGACCGGCACCGCGCGTGCGCCGCCGAGCGGCATCACCGCGCGTTCCTGCAGCACGCGCATCAGCCGCACCTGCTGCGCGAGCGGCATGTCGCCGATTTCGTCGAGAAACAGCGTGCCGCCGTCGGCCTGCGCGATCTTGCCGGGGCTGCCGCGCTTGCGCGCGCCCGTGAACGCGCCGTCTTCATAGCCGAACAGTTCGGCCTCGATCAGCGAATCGGGCAGCGCCGCGCAGTTGACCGCGACGAACGGGCCGTCCGCGCGCGGCGACGCCTGGTGCAGCGCGCGGGCGAGCCATTCCTTGCCGGTGCCCGTCTGGCCGAGGATCAGCAGCGGCAGGTCGCGCCCGCGAATCTTCGCGACGCGCTCGAGCACGGCGGCCATGCGTGCGTCGCCGGTGTCGAGCGTCGCGAACGTGATGGTGTCGGGGTCCGGCGCGCGCACGCGTGCGGCCGGCGCGGGCGGCGTGACGGCCACGGCCGTCTTCTGCGCTTCCGGGAATTCGCAGCGTGCGAGCACGCGCACGCCGGTCGACAACGTCAGGCGGAACGTGGCGCCCGGCGCGCGGGCGGCCTGCTGCGCGAGCTGGCCGAAGCGCATGCCGAACAGCGCATCGCAGGCCTGATGCTGCAGCGCGTCGAACGATGCGCCGAGCTGGAATTGCGCGCTGCGGTTCGCGGCGATCAGCCCGCCGTCGGGGCCGAACGCGACGAGCCCGGCGAACAGCGAGTCGACGCAATCCTCGTGTGCGTGAAAGCGCAGCCGCAGCGCTTCGCCGCACTGGTTCGCGAACAGATGGTTCTCGATCAGCTGCGCGGACATCCGTACGAGCGCGAGCGTATGCGGGCTTGAGCCGCGCGGGTCGCCGCTCACGTCGAGCGTGCCGAGCGTGCGGCCGAACGGATCGACGATCGGCGCGCACGAGCAGGTGAGGATGTGGTTCGCGCGCAGGAAGTGCTCGGACCCATGCACGACGACGGCCTGGCCCGACGCGAGCGCGGTGCCGATCGCATTGGTGCCGCGCGCGCCTTCGGCCCACGACACGCCGGTGCACAGCGCGACGCGGTTGGCTTTCTCGATGAAGTCCGCGTCGCCGATGCTGTGCAGGATCACGCCGTCGGCGTCGGTCAGCAGCACGAGGCTTTGCGTATCGGCGATCTGTGCGTGGAGGTCTTCCATCACCGGGCGCGCGTGCGAGAACAGCGTGTGATTCGTGTCGAGCAGTTCGCGCAGCGCGAGGCGCGACAGCGGCGCGAAATCGGGGCGTTCGTGCGCGCGCAGGCCGACCGCGGTCGAACGCGCATGCGCCTGCGCGAGCAGGTCGGTGCGACCCGCGGCGGCGGGCAGCACGAAGGGTTGCGGCATGACTTGTCTCCTGTTCCCGGGGCAACCTGGGCCGACCGAATCGGAACCGGCGGCGGAGTGTGTCTCCGCTCGCGGTGCACCATCCGGCGCAACAGCCGACCGTCCGGGTACGCATCATCATACAAGCGCCACGTGCGATGCGCGACCGCGAACAAAATCCCCTTGCTTTTAAGCGCCCGCCTGCAATGATGGAAATGGAGCACGCACGCGCCGTGTTCCGCACTGCAACATGCATGCGACGCGACATGCATCCGTTCGGGAGACGCATCATGGTTCGGACGGAACTGAGAGTCGTGCTGGCGGCCATCGCCACGTTCATCATGCTGGGCGGCATTGCCGTGGCGATCCACGGATTGCTGTTCGATCTGACCGATGCGGTGCAATACGGGGCGGCCGCGATTGCGGTGGGCGTCACGACCGCCGCGATCGCGCTCAACATCTGGCCCACCGATCCGCACTGACGCCCGTTTCCGAAACGGTGCCTGATGCCGCGCTGATCTGACGAATGGCGCGTCGGAACGACGCATGCGGGAAAATTTGTCTCCTGCGCGAAACCGTCTAAAGTGGAAATCAACCGGCATGCATCGACCGCGCCACACTCCGCGGTCGGGGCCTCCGCCGGCGAGCCCGCGTACATTTCGTCCGGCCGGTAGCGGACGACGGACGCGGTCATTCGTTTTCTACCGGTCGAGGCAGCTCCCATGCAGATCCATTTCACGAATGAGAAGCCCGAGTATTCGGGGCGTGACCTGATGCTTGCATTCACGGCACTGGTCAATGGCGAGCGCGTCCAATGTCAGATCACCGCCGAGGCGCTGGAAGACCACTTCGGCGCGGCATCGCCGCGCTTCGAGGACATGGTCGGCGCATTCGACCAGCACCGCGACCGTATCGAGGCGGCTGCGCGACGCCTGCTGTCGGAGACGCGCGCGCAGTGCGTGACGCTGCGCAGCGGTTACGTGCGCTTCTACGAAGCCAACTGGCGCTGACGACACGACGCTCGTCTTGCGGCGCGCGCGACCGAGCGCGGCGCACGCGAAGACGTTGCCTTCACGCAATGCCGTTCGGCGGGGCCGGGCGGCATTTTCGTATGCGGGCAGCACCGGTTGACCTGGCGCACGCACGGCCCGGTACGGCGATTCTCAGGATCGCAGAAGAAATCGCGAGGAAAAAGAAACGCCACCCGAGGGTGGCGTTTTTTCATCATGCATCGCGCCGAAGCGCCACCGTCATTCGCTGCCGAGATAGAAGAAGCGGAACAGGAACACGGCCGCGATGATCCACACGATCGGCTTGACCGTGCGCGCCTGGCCCGTCAGCAGCTTGAGGCCGCCGTATGCGATGAAGCCGAACGCGACGCCGTTCGCGATCGAGTACGTGAACGGCATCAGCAGCGCGGTCAGCGCGGCCGGCACGGCTTCCGTCGCATCGTCCCACGGTACTTCGACCATCTCGCGCAGCATCAGGCACGACACGTACAGCAATGCCGGCGCCGTTGCGTAGGCCGGCACGACGCCGGCGAGCGGGGCGATGAACAGGCACGCGAGGAACAGTATCGCGACGGTGATCGCCGTCACGCCCGTGCGGCCGCCGGCCTGCACGCCCGACGCGCTTTCGATATACGCGGTGGTCGACGACGTGCCGAGCACCGAGCCCGCGACGATCGCCGTGCTGTCGGCGAGCAGCGCCTTGTTCAGGCGGTTCATCTTGCCCTCGACGAGCAGGCCCGCGCGGTTCGCGACGCCCATCAGCGTGCCCGTCGCGTCGAACAGCTCGACGAGGAAGAACACGAGGATCACGTTGATGATGCCGGTCGACAGCGCGGCGCCGATGTCGAGCTTGAACAGCGTCGCATCGATCGACGGCGGCGCGGAGAACACGCCGTGGAACTGGTTGCCGGCGAAGAAGAACGACAGGATCGTCACGCCGATGATGCCGATCAGGATCGCGCCGCGCACGCGCAGGTGGTCGAGCGTGACGATCGTGAAGAAGCCGACGATCGCGAGGATCGTCTCGTGCTTGTGCAGGTCGCCGAGCGTGACGAGTGTGGCCGGGTTGCCGACGATCACGCCCGACGTCTTCAGCGAGATGATGCCGAGGAACAGGCCGATACCGGCGGTGATCGAGATTCGCAGCGATTTCGGAATGCCGTTGACGATCGCCTCGCGCACGCGGAACAGCGTGACGAGCAGGAACAGGCAGCCGGAGATGAACACGGCGCCGAGCGCGGCCTGCCACGTGAAGCCCATCCCCTTGACGACCGTGTACGCGAAATACGCGTTCAGGCCCATGCCGGGTGCGCACGCGATCGGGTAGTTCGCGTACAGCCCCATGATGATCGACGCCAGCGCCGCGACGAGGCAGGTCGCGACGAACACGGATTCCTTCGGCATGCCGGCATCGCCGAGGATCGCGGGGTTGACGAAGATGATGTAAGCCATCGTCAGGAACGTGGTGACGCCCGCGAGTATCTCGGTGCGGAAGTCGGTGCCGGCTTCAGCGAAGCCGAAATACCGCTTGATGGATTCCATGAAGGCGTTTCTCCGGTCGGATCGTGTTGATTGTTGTGCCGAATTGTTTTACAGGCAGCGCGCGGCCGGCCTAATGTAACCAGCCACTATTGCCCGGCTATCGGCGGATTGTAATAGCGCGGATAGCTCGGACGATATAGTTGGAGGGCACGATCGGTTGCCTGCGCGCGAACGGTCTGGCAGCCCGGCCGCGCGACGAAGGCGCGCATTTTACCGGTTCGCGCGGCACGGACCGGCAGAAATGGCGGAAGCGGGCGAAATGAAGGAAGCGGAAGCGGGAGGAACGCGGAAAACCGGCCGATGCGTGCGCAACGGCATGGCGGCCGCATCGCGCGTGGCGAGTGCGCGACGACATGCGATGGAAACCGCGCGGACACCCGTGCGCGGCCGGTAAGAATGCCCGGCAGCGGCCCGCAGCGGCCATTCGTCAGCTCGGGCGGGTGCAGATATCGGGCTATCCTGCGCCGAAGCCGTCCCGTCCGCAACTGTCATTTCGCGATGCGGGCGCGACTGTGGTTTCTGTGTAAAAGATTGCAAGACCCCATCGCATAAACCGGCAAGTCTTTCTACGATAGATACACCGCGCATGCACACGCCGGCCGGTAATTGCCGACGCGGGGGAGTCGCAGTCCGTGCAGGCCAGGCGGTGAATGGCGGTCAAGGCCGTTGCGCGTTCGGGCAGGCACGGCCGATTGCGATTGCCCGATGCGGGTTCGTCCGTAAATCACGGAGGTCAGCATGTTGAACTGGATCAGCCGTTGGGCGATGCGACACGCCCCCACGCCGGAAAAAACCGCTGCGTCGATGCTCGTGACGGCGCGCATGGAACTGTTCGCAGCCGAACAGCGCGTCATCGATGCGAAATTACAAGCGGATTACTGGCGTACACGAGTGTCATTCCTCGAAGAGGTGCAGAAGCAGGGCATCGATCCGTGGGTGACCTCGCAGGCAGCGCAACGTCCCGACCTCGATTCCACTCCCCGGAGCACGGGCCCGCGTCTCGCCGCCAGCACCTGATGCACGCACTGCATCCGGTCGTTGCGCACGGCGCGCGATCGCTCGCGGCACGCACTTGCGTGCCGCGGCATTCGATGCGCACCTGCGGCGTGCTGCGCCGCGGGTGCGTCTGTTTTCGGTCGCGGCCGTTCCGCGTCTCGCGTGCTTGACGGCACGTCGCTCATCCGCTGCTTCTCCCTACCCCGACGAGCAAACGTTGCACTTGCGCGAGCGCGCGCCTGAAGCGCTCGCCGCGGCGCACGTACGCGGTCGTGATCGTCGCTTCAGCCGATCGGTCGGCATCGGTGCCGATCCAGATGCGCTCGCCGCGCGCGATGCGCAGCACGTCGCCTGGGCGCACCCAGTCATCGTCGACGCTCGGCGGGCGCGTGACCCACAGCGCCGCGCCATGCGTGCGGAGCTCCGCATCCTGCGGCGCGCGCCAGGTCATTGTCGTGCGCGGCGCGACCGCGAAACGGATCACGACAGTCGGTAGTGCGATCGTGCCGGTGCGGCGCCGATCGGGACGGTCAAACAGCTGGCTTGCCTGGTCCATGGTCTTCTCCATTCAGTGAACCGGACGGATGACGCGCACCAGAACAAAAAGGCCTCATCCGTTTCCGGCGAGGCCTTGTGTGACATGCGGTACTGCTCGATTGCTAACGCACAAGCGCCTCCCGTGAATCATTCTTTCGAATGTTCATCGAGCAATGAATCGCGACGGCGATGAGCTTGAACGTAGGCATGCGAACGATTTTGTTGTCGGGCTGCGGTGTTGTCAACGACAATTTTCGGGAGATGCGCGGGCGATACGTTGCCGCGCGCGTGCTGCGTTTCATGAGGGCGCTGCGCACGCGAGTCGAGCGCGCAGCGATGCAAGATGCGTCACGCGGGACGTCATCGACATCGTTCGCCCAGCATCGTGCGCAGCTGCGCGAGCGCACGCGCAAGCCACGCGTCGCGTTTCATCAGGTACGCAGTCGTGATCGACGCTGCGGCGGGCCGCTCGTCGTCGGTGCTGATCCAGATGCGATCGCCGCGCTGCACGCGCAGCACGTCGCCGGTTCGAATCCAGTAATCGTCGATGCTGCCCAGCCGCGTGATCCACAGCGTCGCATCGTGCACGCGGATCTCGGCGTCGTGCTGGGCACGCCACGCCAGCGTCCTGCGCGGCGCGACCGTGAAATGCAGCTCGACTCTCGGCAATGCGATTGCGTCGGTGCGGCACCGATCGCGACAAACAACCAGCCGGCTTGCTTGGTCCATCGTCATCTCCATCCGTTGAGCCGGGCGGGATGACGCGCACCAAAACAAAAGGCCTCATCCGTTTCCGGCGAGGCCTTGTGACATGCGCAACTGAATCTCGATGCTAACGCACAAGCGCCCCCGGTGATCGCCACGCATGGGCGTTCACTCGTGTTTTATGCGCGATGGCGTTGGGCTTGAGCATAGGCATGCGAACGAGTGTGTCGTGGCGGCGCGGCGCTGTCAACGGAAATTTCGAGATACGTGGCGGTTACGCGTCGCGTTGCGCGAGGCCGTTCACGAGCAGCTCGGACAGCAGGCCGGTCATGCCTTCCGGGTGCGTGGCCGCACGCGCCTTCAGCTGTTCGACGAGCTCGGCGTTGAGCTTGCACGCGAACGGCACGAGGCCCTGTTCCTGGTCGAGCTTGCGCTGCGCGCGGCGGTCCAGCTTGACCGCTTCTTCGGCACCCTTGCCGAAACGCGCGGAGCCGGACTGCTTCATCGCGTGCGTCAGTTTGAGCGCCTTGTTCTTTTCGAGATCGGTTTTCTTCATGGCCATCGCGGCACCTCCGGGAAATTGAAGCCGCGATTGTACGCATTTCGGCGGGCGCCGCCCGCCGAACCGGCCGGAAACGCGGTCAGGCGCCCTTCGTCGTGCCCCAGTTGCCGCCGTGCGCGGCCGCCTGCGCGGCCGGCGAGCGCGCGAGGTAGGCGAGCGCCTGCTCGGTCGAACCTTCGTGGTGCGGCGTATAGCCCGGCCTGAAATAGCGCAGCGCCGCGCCGATCACCTTCCAGAACGACGGCAGGTGCCCGCGTCGCGAACCCTGCCACCACGCGCGTACGAAGCCCGGATAGCGGCCGGCGTCCGGGTCGCGCCGGTACATGAACTTCGCGCCGGTCGTGATGTAGTAGAGCAGCAGCAGGATCACGAACGCCATGTGCACGCAGCGCTCCGGATAGTTGCCGCCCAGGTGCCGGTAGATGTCGAACGCGACGGTGCGGTGCTCGACTTCCTCGGCGCCGTGCCAGCGCAGCAGGTCGACCATCGTCGGGTCGGCACGGCCTTCGTCGAGCCCGTGCGCGTTGAGCACCCAGTTGCCGAGATAGCCGAAGAAGTGCTCGAGCGACGCGATGACGGCCAGCTGCTGCCGCAGCCAGAAGCGCGTATGGCCGATCTTCAGCCCGAGCGGCTGCTCGCCGAGCACGCGCGTGAAGAGGCGATTGAGCTTCTGCGTGAACGGCTTCGTGTCGATCCCGTGCCGGTCGTAGTAGTGCTTCAGCACGCCGCCGTGCGAGCGTGAATGCACGGCTTCCTGGCGCAGGAAGCCTTCGGCCTCGTCGCGCAGGCGCGCATCGGTGATCAGCGGCAGCGCCTTGTTGTACACGCGGCAGAACCACAGCTCGCCTTCCGGGAACAGCAGGTTCAGCGTGTTGATGATGTGCGTGCTGCCCGGATCGTTCGGCACCCAGGTAATCGGCGTGTCGCTGAAGTCGAACTTCACGTGCCGGGCCTTGATCTTGTGATAGTCGGCGGTATCGGTCATGTTGTCTCCCTGTGCGGCGCCATGCGCCGTCAATGCGATGCCATGCTGACGCGGGCGATCATCCGGCCGAGCCACGGCATGAAGCGGCCGACGAAACGCATCGCGTGCGCCTCGCCGCCGACGGCGACGACGGGCCGGTTGCGCAGCACGCCGTCGACCATTGCCTGCGCGACGGTTTCGGGTTTCAGGCCGCGCATCTGGTACAGCTTCGTCGCGCGCTTGCGCAGCCGTGCTTCGTCCTGGGCGTTGGCGCCCGCGTATTGCGTCGACGCCATGATTCCGGTTTCCGCGAAACCCGGGCACACGGCCGTCACGCCGATGCCTTTCTCCGCGAGTTCCGCGCGCATGCATTCGCTGAGCATCAGCACGGCGGCCTTGGTCGTTGCGTAGGCGGGCAGGTCGCGCGACGGCCCGAACGCGGCAGCCGACGCGGTGTTGACGATGTGCCCGCCGATGCCGCGCGCGGCCATCTGCTGTGCGAACAGCCGCGAGCCGTGGATCACGCCCCACAGGTTCACGTGCAGGATGCGCTCCCAGTGCCGCGCGCTCGTGTCGAGGATGCCGCCGGCCATGCCGATGCCGGCGTTGTTGATCACGATGTCCGCGCCGCCGAGTTCGTTGCCGACCCACGTCGCGAGCGCTTCCATCTCGTCGGCGGACCCGACGTCGACGCGTTTCGCGTGCGCCTGCGCGCCGGTCAATCCGAGCAGCAGCGCGGTGCGTTCGGCGCTCGCGAGGTCGATGTCGCACGCGACGACCGTCGCGCCTTCCCGGGCGAACGCGAGCGCCGCGCACCGGCCGATGCCGCTGCCCGCGCCGGTGACGACCGCGACCTTGCCGCTGAAACGGCCGCTCGTGGCACGGCGGCGTGCGTTCGCGAGCGCGGGCGGTTCGTCGCCGGATTCGACCGCGTCGATCATTTGTCCGGCGAGATCCGCGAAGCGTGCGGGATCGGCAAGCGGCAGCCAGTGGCCGGCCGCGACTTCGCGACGGTAGTACTGCGGCACCCAGCGCGACAGGTTTTCGGACAGCGCGGGGCTCACGTACTTGTCGCCGAGCGGCACGATCGTCTGCACGGGCGCGTGCGCATGGCGTTCGCGCGGCGCGAACAGGCAGCGGATGAAGTTCGCGCGATAGAGGCGCACGCCGCGCGCGCCGTCGTCGGCCTGCGTCGGGCGCGGCGTGGCCGGCGTCTTCTCGAGCCGGCGCAGCAGGCGCGGCCACGCGCGGCCGAGCCACAGCCGCCAGCCGAGCTCGGGAATGAACGGCAGGTGGAACAGGTACACGTACCACGAGCGCACGAGCTGGCCGCCGAGCTTGGCGAGCGATGCGGGCGTCGGGCGCAGCACGCGCTCGCGCAGCCAGAAGCCGACGTGGTCGAGGCACGGCCCCGAGCACGACGTGTACGACGCGATGCGGCCGGCGAGACGCGCATCGGTAACGAATTCCCAGCCCTGTATCGAGCCCCAGTCGTGCGCGACCAGGTGCACCGCGCGGCCGGGGCAGAGCGCGTCGATCACCGCGACGAAATCGTCGGTCAGTTTCGCGAGGTGATAGTCGGCCGTGCGTTTCGGCACGCCGGACAGGCCCGCGCCGCGCACGTCGTACGCGATCACGTAGTGCTTGCGTGCGAGCAGCGGCGCGACGTGCTGCCAGACGCTGCTGTCGTCGGGATAGCCGTGCACGAGCACGACCGGCGAGCGGGCGGGGTCGCCCCAGGTCCTGACCGCGAGCGTCAGGTCGCCGGAGGCGACCGCCGTTTCGCTGTGAACCGATTCGAACAGGGCCAGCGGCGCTTCGTCGGAAAGAGGCTGCATCGTGAGTCCGTCGTTCAGGGAGTCGGGAGGAAGGCGCAGGTGCGTCAGGCGGCGGCCGGCACGGTCGCGACGGCCTGCGTGCGTTTGGCCTGGCGGCGCTGCCAGCGGCGCACGTGCGGCAGGTCGTCGTCGAGCCAGTACGCGTCGTCGTCGGTGATCACGAGCAGTTCCTCGAATTTCGCGCCGACGCCGGCGAAGCCGAGATGCGGCTCGACGGCCCACAGGCCCGGCACCGGCGCGTGTTCGGAGCGGCGGTCGATCGACCACAGTGGCGACCAGCCCTGCTGCTTCGCCGCGCGGCCCTGGTCGAGCAGCAGGTTGCGCGTCGCGTTCAGCCCGAAGCGCGCGACGAAGCGCGGCTTCGACAGCTTGTGGATCTTCGCGACGCGATGCGCGAGCACCTTGAACGGATAGGCCTTGTGACGCGGCTCGACGCCCTGGCGGCGGCACAGCGCGTCGACTTCCTGCGCGACCTCGGCCATCGGCCGGCGCGCCTTCACGAGCCGCACGATCATCTCGCGATGGTCCATCAGGTCGTCCTGCAGCTGTTCGAGGATGGGGTTGTGGCCGAGGCAGTGCGCGTAGCCGACGTCGGCGACGATGCCGTCGAGCACCGGCGCGACGTCGAGGATCACCGGCATGTCGGTTTCGAGCTGGCGGTTGCTCGGGAAGAACGCGAGATTGAAGCCGCCCATGTGCTTGAGGCCCGAGAAGCCTTCGAACGCGGTGCGGTCGCCGAACCACGCGAACGGCTTGTGCAGCCAGTCGTGCACGCCGTTGTCCTGCAGCCATTCGGTCAGGAGGCGCGCGGCTTCCTTCTCGGTGATGCCGGGGTAGAGCATCGCGCCGACGGTTTCGACGCAGCGGTACGCCAGCTGCTGGACCGCGCGGAATTGCGGCAATTCGTCGAGGTGGACTTCCGGCAGCGGATGGTGGTCGGGCATGATGCGTCTCCATGTGTCGGCCCGCGTTTGCGTCTCGGCGCGGCGCGGGTCCGGTGCAAGGCGGGGCGCTGATCTGGAATGCATCCACCGGCGATCCTGGGGCGGATTATTCAGTCAGCATTTAATGTGCCATTGAATGATGTAACAATCATAGCCGGTTCGACGTCGTGCGCCAGCCCCCGGAGGTGAGGATTTCTCCTAATGAAGGGCCGAAATGGAGGGGACGCTCTAGGTTTCGGGCGGTGGGGGCCGGATGGCCGTTGCTGCGCACGCGTCTCGAGCCGGGGGCGCCGGCCGGCGAGCGCCACGCGAGGCCTGGCGCGGACCCCGGATGTCGTGCCGGATCAACTCTCCGTCGTGTCGCAGCGCGACGCTGTCAAATTGCCGAAATAATTTCGTCACATCATCCGCCCCGATTCGAAGCCTTTGCGGCTTCGCAGGGCCGATGTGCCGCGCGTCGCGCGGGGCAGCGACCGAAGCCGATTCGACATTTCAACGGAGAGACCATGCAACGCCGTCAGTTCATGAACACCCTTGCCGCGGCGACCGCTGCGACGCCGCTGATGCTCAAGGCCGGCCTGGCCGGCGCGAAGAGCGCAACCGTGCCGGACGCGCTGGACCCGGGCCGCTGGTCGCCGTTCAACGCCGCGCGCCTGCAGGCGGTGCTCGACCAGCATGGCGTCGCGAGCGCGCGCTACGACGGAAAGCGCCGCCCGTATGCGGTGTTCGACTGGGACAACACGTGCATCATGAACGACTGCGAAGAGGCGTTGCTGATGTACCAGATCAACCATCTGCAGTACAAGCTGACGCCGGACGAGTTCGTCGCCGTGATGTGGAAGGACGTGCCCAAGGGCGCGTTCATGAAGGACTACACGACGATCGACGGCAAGCCGGTGACGATGGAGGACCTCGCCGCCGACGTGGAGTCCGACTACCGCTGGCTCCATGCGAACTACAAGGGCCTCGGCGGCGACAAGAGCCTCGACGAGATTCGCGAGACCGACCAGTTCAAGGATTTTCGCGCGAAGCTGTACTTCATGTACGACGCGATCTGCGACACGCATCCGCTCGAAGTCGGCTACAAGTGGATCATCTACTTCTACAAGAACATGACGACCGCCGAGCTGCAGGCGATGGCGGAAGCGTCGAACAACTACGGGATCGGCGACGCGCTGCGCAAGGTCCGCTACGAAAGCCCGAAGACGCTGCCGGGCAAGGCCGGCGTGGTGGCCGATACGCATTTCCATGGCATCCGCATTCACGAGGAAATCCGCGCGGTGATGCATACGCTGCGTGCGAACGGCATCGACGTGTACGTGAGCACCGCGTCGCTCGACGACGTCGTGCGCGTGTTCGCCGGCAATCCGAACTATGGCTACGGCGTGCCGCCCGAGAACGTGATCGGCCTGCGTCTCGACATGCAGGACGGCAAGTACACGAGCACCTATCCGGCCGGCTGGCATTTCAACTGGGGGCCCGGCAAGACGGTGGGCATCCGCAACGTCCTCGCGTCGAAGAAGGGCTACGGCCCGCTGCTGGTGTTCGGCGACAGCGACGGCGACGCGTGGATGCTGCGCGATTTCAAGGACACGGCCGCCGGCGTGATCGTCAACCGGATGAAGAAGGGCGAGATCGGCGCGGACAGCAAGCTCGCGGCCGAACAGATCGGCAACCCGGACGCGCGCTTCCTGCTGCAGGGCCGCGACGAGCACACGGGCCTGATGATCCCCGACGAGAAGTCGATCAAGTACGGCAAGGCCGAGCGCAAGCTGCTGGCCTGACGCGGGCCGGGCGGCGGGCAACCGGCCGCCCGGCCGTCGCAGCTCCGCGCCCATCGGCATCTGTATCTGCATCGACCGCTGCGGCGCCGTGCGGGCCGCCACGCGTTGCGTGTCAACGCTCGCGCGGCGGGCCCAGCCGATCCAGCAACGCCCCGAGCAGATCGACCGGCAGCGGAAACACGATCGTCGAATTCTTGTCCGCGGCGATCGTCGTCAGCGTCTGCAGATAGCGCAGCTGCATCGCCTGCGGTTGCAGCGCAAGGCGTTGCGCGGCCTGCAGCAGTTTCTCCGACGCCTGCAGTTCGCCTTCCGCGTGAATCACCTTCGCGCGCCGCTCGCGCTCGGCTTCGGCCTGCCGCGCGATCGCGCGGATCATCGTCTCGTTCAGGTCGACGTGCTTGATCTCGACCGTCGACACCTTGATCCCCCACGCATCGGTCTGCGCGTCGAGTGTTTTCTGGATATCCGCGTTCAGTTGCTCGCGCTCGGCGAGCAGCGCATCGAGTTCGTGCTTGCCGAGCACCGCGCGCAGCGTCGTCTGCGCGAGCTGGCTCGTCGCCTCGAAGAAGCGCGCCACCTGGATCACGGCCTTCTCCGGGTCGACGACGCGGAAATACACGACCGCATTGACCTTCACCGACACGTTGTCGCGCGTGATCACGTCCTGTGCGGGCACATCGAACACGACGGTGCGCAGGTCGATCCGCACGACCTGCTGGACGATCGGGATGATCAGCACGAGCCCCGGCCCTTTCACTTTCCAGAACCGGCCGAGCATGAACACGACGCCGCGTTCGTACTCGCGGAAGATGCGGATCGACGACGCGACGAGCACCACGACGAAGACGATCAGGACGCTGCTGAAGCCGAACGTGTAACCGATCATGAAGGTTCTCCCTGGGTTGGCTGCGGTATCGGCATGTCGTAGAGCGGCGCGACGGTCAGCGTCAGCCCCTGGCGGCCGGTGACGCGCACGCGGCAGCCGGCGGCCAGGGGCGCGCTGCTCGCCACGCGCCAGCGCTCGCCGTGCACGAGCGCCCAGCCGGCGGCCGACGCAACGGCGCCGGCCGCGCCATGCGGCTGGTCCGGATGGAGGCCGTCGTCGAGCACTTCGCCGATGCTGCCGAGCATCGCCTCGGCGCCCGTCACGACCGGCCGGCGCCGTGCGCGCAGCGCGACGCTCGACACGCCCGCGACGAGCAGCCCGCCGCCGAGCGCGAGGCTCGCGATCACGGGCCACGGGATCCCGTAGCCGGGCACGTCGGTGTCGATCAGCATCAGCGCGCCGATCGTGAACGACACGATCCCGCCGAAACCGAGCACGCCGAAGGTCGGCAGGAACGCCTCGGCGACGAGGCAGCCCAGGCCGAGCAGCACGAGGCCGAGGCCCGCATAGCTGATCGGCAGCAACTGCATCGCGAACAGCCCGACCAGCAGGCAGATCGTGCCGGCGACGCCCGGCAGCACGAAACCGGGGTTCGCGAATTCGAAGAACAGGCCGTAGATGCCGATCGTCAGCAGGATCAGCGCGACGTTCGGATCGGCGATGATCGCGAGGAAGCGGCTGCGCCAGTCGGGCGCGAGCACGACGAGCGGCGCATGCGCGGTCGCGAGCCGCACCGTGCCGGCGGTGGTCGTCGCGCCATGGCCGTCGAGCTGGCGCGCGAGGTCGGCAGGGTCCTGCGCGATCAGGTCGACCACGTGCTGCGCGCGCGCTTCGCTGGCCGACAGGCTGACGGCTTCGCGTACCGCGCGCTCGGCCCATTCGGCATTGCGTCCGCGCAGCTGCGCGAGGCCGCGGATATAGGCGGAGGCGTCCTGCATCGCCTTGCGGATTTCGGTCGATTGCGTATCGGTCGGCAGCGCGGCCGCGGTGGCGGATGCATCCGACGCGCCGGATGCGCCCGCTGCGCCGGTCGGCCGCGGTGCCGCCGGGTTTCCGCCCGGCGGCGCGGCGCCGCCGATGCCGAACTGCACGGGCGACGCCGCGCCGAGATTGGTGCCGGGCGCCATCGCCGCGAAGTGGCTCGCGTACACGATATAGGTGCCCGCGCTCGCGGCCCGCGCGCCGCCCGGCGCGACGAACGCGGCGACCGGCACCGGCGAGCCGAGGATCGCCTTGATGATCTGCCGCATCGACGTGTCGAGCCCGCCGGGCGTGTCGAGCTGCAGGATCGCGAGCGGCGCGTGCCCGCGGGCGGCGCGATCGAGCGAGCGCACGATGAAATCGGCGCTGGCCGGGCCGATCGCGCCGTTGACGGGGATCACGACGACCGGGCGCGCGCCGGGTGCGTCGGCCGGCAGTGGCGCGGCGACGGCGGCGCACACGACGAGCAGCGCCGCGAACAGCGCGGCGCGCGCGACCCGCGCGGACAGCGGGTGACGGGGGCGGCCGTCGGGCGCGGCAGGCGCCGGCGGCGGCTCATGACGGTGAAAGCGCATCGGGACGTCCGGGCGGCGCGCGCGGACGCGCGCCGTCCGGCTCGCGGAAAGGGCGTGGGCCCGATGCTTAAAGATTAGGCGGTTTCGGCGGAAAGCGCGAAGCCGCGGCCGTGCCGGCCCGATTCAGACCGCGCCGCCGCCGCGCGCGAGTACTTCGTCGCGATAGTCGGCCGGGCTGCGCCCGCTCCATTTGCGGAACGCGCGGTAGAACGCGCTGGGCTCCGCGAAACCGGTTGCCGCGGCGACATCGGCGATCGTGCGCGCGGGGTCGGCCAGCGCCTCGAACGCGAGATCGCGCCGCAGCGTGTCCTTGATCGACTGGTAGGCCTGGCCTTCCTGGTGCAGCTTGCGCCGCAGCGTGGCCTCGGCCACGTGCAGCCGCGCGGCCATCCCGCCCGCGCCCGGCCAGGCGGCGGGCGGCATCCCGCGCAGCACCGCGCGCACGCGCTGAGCGAGCGCGTTCGGGTTGCGGTACTTGACGATGAAGCTGGCCGGCGCGTTGCGCAGGAACGTCTTCAGCGTCTTCGCGTTCTGCACGACCGGCAGCGTCGCGAATTCGGGATCGAAATCGACATACGAATCGGGCTCGTTGAACCGCATGTCGTCGCAGAACATCGACGGGTATTCGTGGTCGGCGGGCGGCGTGTCGCAGCGGAAGCCCGCGTGCAGCAGCGGAATGCGGCGCCCGATCAGCCAGCAGGTCAGCCCGTACACGATGATGAAATAGGTCGCGTACGTGAACATCGCGGGCGTCGCGCCGTTGTTGCGGTGCACGAAGCGCAGCCGCACGCGCTGCGGGTTCGCGTCGAGCTCCGCGTGCAGGTCGTCGAGCACGCAGTGCATGAAATTCACCGCGCGCGCCATCGCGTGCAGCCCGTCGCGCGCGGACAGCGCGGACTGGCTCATCGCGATGAAGCTGCCGCTGCGCATCGGGTGGCGATCCTGCCCGAAAAACTCGTCGTCCATCGTGCGCGCGATCGCATTCCACAGCGCGCCGTACTGCTGCGCGGACACGCGTGCGCGCGGCTGCTCGAGCAGCGCGGGCGCGATGCCGGCCTGCGCGAGCAGCGGCTCGGCCGCGACGCCGCGCCGCGTGGCGAGCGCGACGCTGTAAGCGACGAGGCTGATCGCCACGGTTCCCTTGTCTTCCTGCTTCATCGGTGTCGCCGGTGTGGCAAAAACGCTCAGTGTAAATGAGCGACGCGAGCATCGAACAGTCGCACGGGCTTGCCTACACTTGTTGCATCGAAACGCAAGGACGGTCGCGCCCGGCGGCCGCGGGAGACAGCAGCACCATGGACGAGCTTTACACCGAAGACCAGCGGATGATCCGCGACGCCGCGCGCGCCTTTGCGACCGAGATGCTGGCGCCGTACGCGGCGCAGTGGGACCACGACGCGCACCTGCCGGACGCGATCGTCGCGCAGCTCGGCGAACTCGGCCTGCTCGGGATGATCGTGCCGCAGGAGCTGGGCGGTTCGTATACGGACTACGTGGCCTACGCGCTGGCGATGGAAGAGGTCGCAGCCGGCGACGCCGCCTGCGCGACGATGATGAGCGTGCACAACTCGGTCGGCTGCGGGCCGATCCTCGGCTTCGGCACGCCCGCGCAGAAGGATCGCTGGCTGGCCGACATGGCGGCGGGCCGCGTGATCGGCGCGTTCTGCCTGACCGAGCCGCAGGCCGGTTCCGAGGCGAACAACCTGCGCACGCGTGCGGAGCTGCGCGACGGCAAATGGGTGCTGAACGGCGCGAAGCAGTTCGTGACCAACGGCCAGCGCGCCGGTGTCGCGATCGTTTTTGCCATGACCGACCCGGAAGCCGGCAAGCGCGGCATTTCCGCGTTCCTGGTGCCGACCGACACGCCGGGCTTCATCGTCGGCAAGCCGGAGAAGAAGATGGGCATCCGCGCGTCGGATACGTGCCCGATCACCTTCGAGAACTGCGCTATCCCAGAGGAAAACCTGCTCGGCAACCGCGGCGAAGGGCTGAAGATCGCGCTGTCGAACCTCGAAGGCGGCCGCATCGGCATCGCCGCGCAGGCGCTCGGCATCGCGCGCGCCGCGTTCGACAAGGCGCGCCGCTATGCGGGCGAGCGCGTGCAGTTCGGCAAGCCGATCGCCGAGCATCAGGCGATCCAGCAGAAGCTCGCCGACATGGCCGTGCAGATCAACGCCGCGCGCCTGCTCGTGCATCACGCGGCGAAGCTGCGCACGGCCGGCCTGCCGTGCCTGTCGGAAGCGTCGCAGGCGAAGCTGTTCGCGTCCGAGATGGCCGAGCGCGTATGTTCGGATGCGATCCAGATCCACGGCGGCTACGGCTACCTGGTCGATTACGAAGTCGAGCGTCACTATCGCGACGCGCGCATCACGCAGATTTACGAAGGCACCAGCGAAGTGCAGCGGATGGTGATCGCGCGGCAGCTTTGACGCGCGCCGGTCGCACCGTTTGAAACGTCAGGCAGGGCACGAGGGCAGCGCGGTGAACGCGGCACGCAACGACGTGACCGTGCGCCGTGCAACACGGAACCGGGCATGTGCTGCAGCACAGGCGCCGGTTGACCGCTGGGCATGGAGACTGGACGGAGACGACACATGACGGTACAGGCATTCCTGAACGCACGCGACTTTCTGCTGCGCCATCGCACCGACTACGAGACCGCGTACCGCGATTTCGAATGGCCGGTGCTCGATGCGTTCAACTGGGCGCTCGACTACTTCGACCCGATGGCGCGCGGCAACGACCAGCCCGCGCTGTGGATCGTCGATGCGGCAACCGGCACGGGCGATCCGTATTCGTTCGCGCAGATGTCCGAGCGTTCGTCGCGGATCGCGAACTGGCTGCGATCGATCGGCGTCGTACGCGGCGACCGCATCCTGCTGATGCTGCCGAACCGTGTCGAGCTGTGGGACGCGATGCTCGCCGCGATGAAGCTCGGCGCGATCGTGCTGCCTGCCACCACGCAGCTGTCGCCCGACGACGTGCGCGACCGCGTGCAGATCGGCGGCGCGAAATACGTGATCGTCGACGAGAACGAAACCGCGAAATTCGAACAGCCTGACCTCGGCCTCGCGCAGAAGATCGTCGCCGGCGCGCCGCGCGCGGGCTGGCTCGCGATGAACGACGGCTACGCGGCGAGCGCCGTATTCGAGCCGGACGCCGTCACGCACGCCAACGATCCGATGCTGCTGTACTTCACGTCGGGCACGACGTCGAAGCCGAAGCTCGTCGAGCACACGCACCGCACCTATCCGGTCGGCCATCTGTCGACGATGTATTGGGTCGGCCTGCAGCCGGGCGACATCCACTGGAACATCAGCTCGCCGGGCTGGGCGAAGCATGCATGGAGCTGCTTCTTCGCGCCGTGGAATGCGCAGGCTTGCGTGTTCGCCTTCAACTACGCGCGCTTCGAGCCGAAGGTCGTGCTCGATGCGCTCGTCAAATACCGGGTGACGACGCTGTGCGCGCCGCCGACCGTGTGGCGCATGCTCGTGCAGCAGCCGCTCGCGTCGTTCGACGTGAAGCTGCGCGAGATCGTCGGCGCGGGCGAGCCGCTGAATCCCGAGATCATCGAGCGCGTGAAGAAGGCGTGGAACATCTCGATTCGCGACGGCTACGGCCAGACCGAGACGACCTGCCTGATCGGCAACTCGCCGGGCCAGCCGGTTGTCGCGGGCTCGATGGGCCGGCCGTTGCCCGGCTACCGGATCGCGCTGCTCGACCCGGACGGCGCGCCGGTGACCGAAGGCGAAGTCGCGCTGCCGATCGGCGCGGACGTCACGCGCCCGGTCGGGCTGATGACCGGCTACGCGAACAATCCCGACGCGACGGCCCACGCGATGCGCGACGGCCACTACCGCACGTCGGACATCGCGATGCGCCGCGATGACGGCTACTACGTGTACATCGGCCGCGCGGACGACGTATTCAAGTCGTCCGACTACCGGCTGAGCCCGTTCGAACTCGAGAGCGTGCTGATCGAGCATCCGGCGATCGCCGAGGCGGCCGTCGTGCCGAGCCCCGACCCCGTGCGGCTGTCGGTGCCGAAGACCTTCATCACGCTGCGGCAGGGCTACGAGGAAAGCCCCGAACTCGCGCTGGAGATCTTCCGTTTCTCGCGCGAGAAGCTCGCGCCGTACAAGCGCATCCGCCGCCTGCAGTTCGCGGAGCTGCCGAAGACGATCTCGGGGAAGATCCGCCGCGTCGAGCTGCGCCGCCGCGAGATCGAACGCGGCGACGACGCGAGCGCGCGCATGCCGGGCGAGTACTGGGAAGAGGATTTTGCTGCTGAACTGAAATGACGTGACCGCGGGCCGCGCGCGCCGCATGTCGCGGCGGCCGCCCGCAGCCGAACTGAACCGGCCGCACGGCGGCATGACGCTACGCCGCGGCCCACTGCAAGGAGAGAACGCTGATGAACGCGAATCCGACGCCCCGTGAAGGGCAAGACGTGCCGACGGTCAAGCTGCTGATCGACGGCGCCTTCGTCGAGTCCGCCACCCGCGAGTGGCGCGACATCGTCAACCCGGCGACGCAGCAGGTGCTCGCGCGCGTGCCGTTCGCGACCGTCGCGGAAGTCGACGCGGCCGTGCAGGCCGCGCATACCGCGTATGCGACGTGGAAGAACACGCCGATTTCCGCGCGCATGCGCATCATGCTGAAGTTCCAGGATCTCGTGCGCACGAACCTGCAGCGCATCGCGAAGACGCTGACGGCCGAGCAGGGCAAGACGATCCCCGACGCCGAAGGCGACATCTTCCGCGGCCTCGAAGTCGTCGAGCATGCGTGCTCGGTCGGCACGCTGCAGCTCGGCGAATTCGCGGAGAACGTCGCGGGCGGCGTCGATACCTACACGCTGCGCCAGCCGCTCGGCGTGTGCGCGGGCATCACGCCGTTCAACTTTCCCGCGATGATTCCGCTGTGGATGTTCCCGATGGCGATCGTGTGCGGCAACACGTTCGTGCTGAAGCCGTCGGAACAGGATCCGATGTCGACGATGGAACTCGTCGCACTCGCGATCGAGGCCGGCGTACCGAAAGGCGTGCTGAACGTCGTGCACGGCGGCAAGGAAGTCGTCGATGCGATCTGCACGCATCCGCTCGTGAAGGCGATCTCGTTCGTCGGCTCGACGGCGGTCGGCACGCACGTGTACAACCTCGGCAGCGCGCACGGCAAGCGCGTGCAGTCGATGATGGGCGCGAAGAACCACGCGATCGTCCTGCCTGACGCGAACCGCGAGCAGGCGCTCAATGCGCTCGTCGGCGCGGGCTTCGGCGCGGCCGGCCAGCGCTGCATGGCGACCTCGGTCGCGGTGCTCGTCGGCCGTGCGCGCGACTGGCTGCCGGACCTCGTCGCGAAGGCGAAGGCGCTGAAGGTCAATGCGGGTGCGGAAGCCGGCACGGACGTCGGGCCGGTCGTGTCGAAGGCCGCGAAGGAACGCATCCTGTCGCTGGTCGAGGCGGGCGTGAAGGAAGGCGCGAAGCTCGAACTCGACGGCCGCGGCGTGAAGGTGGACGGCTACGAACACGGCAACTTCATCGGCCCGACGATCTTCTCGGGCGTGACCACCGACATGTCGGTCTACACGCATGAAATCTTCGGCCCCGTGCTGGTCGTGATGGAAGTCGACACGCTCGACGAAGCGATCGCGCTCGTCAACGCGAACCCGTTCGGCAACGGCGTCGGCCTGTTCACGCAGAGCGGCGCGGCGGCCCGCAGGTTCCAGAGCGAGATCGACATCGGCCAGGTCGGCATCAACATCCCGATCCCGGTGCCGGTGCCGTTCTTCAGCTTCACCGGCTCGCGCGGCTCGAAGCTCGGCGATCTCGGCCCGTACGGCAAGCAGGTCGTGCAGTTCTACACGCAGACCAAGACGGTCACCGCGCGCTGGTTCGACGACGACACGACGGCCGGCCCGGTGAACACGACGATCCGGCTGCATTGAGCGACGGAGGAAACGAACATGAAAATCGGATTTATCGGCCTCGGCCACATGGGCGCGCCGATGGCGCTGAACCTGCTGAAAGCCGGCCACGACGTGCACGCGTTCGACCTGAGCGCCGACGCATTGCGCGCGCTGCAGGACGCCGGCGCGCAGGCGGCCGCGTCGCCGCGCGATGCGGCGTCGGGCGCGACGTTCGTGATCACGATGCTGCCGGCCGCGCCGCACGTGCGCTCCGTGCTGTCCGGCGAGAACGGCGTGCTGGCTGGCCTCGGCGCGGGCGCGACCGTGATCGATTCGAGCACGATCGACCCGGCCAGCGCGCAGGCATTCGGCGCGCTGGTGCGCGAGCACGGCGGCGCGTTCGTCGATGCGCCGGTGTCGGGCGGCACCGGCGGTGCGGCAGCCGGCACGCTGACCTTCATGGTCGGCGGCAGCGACGCGGATTTCGAGCGCGTGAAGCCGGTGCTCGCCGGCATGGGCAAGAACATCGTCCATTGCGGCGCGACGGGCATGGGGCAGGTCGCGAAGGTCTGCAACAACCTCGTGCTCGGCATCTCGATGGCGGCCGTGTCCGAGGCGATGTCGCTCGGCGTCGCGCTCGGCATCGACCCGAAGGTGCTGGCCGGCATCGTCAACACGTCGACGGGCCGCTGCTGGAGTTCGGACACCTACAACCCGTATCCGGGCGTGATCGAGACCGCGCCGTCGTCGCGCGGCTACTCGGGCGGCTTCGGCACCGACCTGATGCTGAAGGATCTCGGCCTCGCGAACGACGCGGCGAAGCAGGCGCGCCAGCCCGTCTATCTCGGCGCGCTCGCGCAGCAGCTGTACCAGACGATGAGCAGCCGCGGCGACGGCCAGCTCGATTTCTCGGCGGTGATCCGCCTGTATCAACCGGCAACGAAGAAGGACGCATGATGATCGAACTGGACTACGTCGACGACGGCGCGATCGCGTGCGCGACGCTCAAGCGTCCGCCTGCGAACGCGTTTACCGCGCAAGGGCTGCAGCAATTGCAGGCAGCCGTCGCGGATCTGAATGCGAACCCGCGCGTGCGCGCACTGGTGATCACCGGCGACGGCCCGAAGTTCTTCAGCGCGGGCGCCGATCTCAACACGTTCGCCGACGGCGATCGCGCGGTCGCGCGCGAGATGGCGTCGCGCTTCGGTGCGGCGTTCGAGGCGCTGCACGACGCGCGCGTCGTGACGATCGCCGCGATCAACGGCTATGCGATGGGCGGCGGGCTCGAATGCGCGCTCGCGTGCGACCTGCGGATCGCCGAGACGCATGCGCAGATGGCGCTGCCCGAGCCGTCGGTCGGCCTGCTGCCGTGCGGGCTCGGCACGCAGACGCTGCCCTGGCTCGTCGGCGAAGGCTGGGCGAAGAAGATCATCCTGACCGGCGCGCGCGTCGACGCGGCCACCGCGCTGCGGATCGGCCTCGTCGAGGACGTGGTGGAGAGCGGCGGCGCACGCGATGCGGCGCTGGCGCTGGCGCGCAACGTCGCGCGGCAGAGCCCGCACGCGGTCGCGTACAGCAAGGAACTGATCGGCCTCGCGCGCCGTGGCGTGCCGCGCAGCGCGGCGCTCGCGGTCGAGCGCGAACGCTTCGTCGACCTGTTCGAGACGAACGAGCCGCGCGAAGGCGTGGCCGCGTTCCTCGGCAAGCGCGCGCCGCAGTGGCAGACCGACGGGGAGCCGCAACGATGAGCACGCCGGTCACGAGTCGCGACGCATTCGCGGAGCACGCGCCCGAGGTGCTGTTCCGCGTGGTGAACCGCGTGGCGCTGATCACGCTGAACCGTCCGGCCGCGCTCAACGCGCTGTCGTACGCGATGATCGGCGAGCTGGCCGCGCTGTTCGAGCGCTGCCGCGACGACAGCCAGATCGTCGCGGTCGTGCTGCGCGGCGCGGGCGAGAAGGGTTTCTGCGCGGGCGGCGACGTGCGTGCGCTGTACCGGATGGTCGCGCAGCGCGAAACCTGGCTGCCGTTCTTCGTCGACGAATACCGGCTCGACTACGCGATTCACACGTTCCCGAAACCGGTGGTCGCGCTGATGGACGGCGTGACGATGGGCGGCGGCATGGGGCTCGCGCAGGGCGCGGCGCTGCGCGTCGCGACCGAGCGCAGCAGGATCGCGATGCCGGAGACGCGCATCGGCCTCGTGCCCGACGTCGGCGCGACGCATTTCCTGTCGCGCATGCCGGTCGAACTCGAGCTGTACGTCGGGCTGACCGGCGCGATGCTGTCGGGTGCCGATGCATTGACCGCGAAGCTCGCGGACCTGTGCGTGCCGTCCGCATGGCTCGATACGTTCGAGACGCGCATCGAAAGCGTCAAGTGGGACAGCGATGCGCTGCCGCTGCTGCGCAAGGTGTTCGAGCCGCCGTGCAACGTGGTGCCGCACGCGGCGCTCGACAGCCAGATGCCGTGGATCGTCCGTCACTTCGACAAGCGCTCGACCGTCGAGCGGATCGTCGCGACGCTCACGCAGGATCTCGCGCGTGAAGAGCTGTCGCGCGAGCACCGTCAATGGCTGCAGGCGACGCTCGATGCGCTCGCGAGCCATTCGCCGACGATGCTCTCGGTGACGCGCGAGGCGCTGCTGCGCGGCCGGCAGATGACGCTCGCCGAATCGTTCCGGATGGAGCTCGGCATCGTGGCACGCGCGATCGAGGAAGGCGACTTCTGCGAAGGCGTGCGCGCGCATCTCGTCGACAAGGATCGCAAGCCGCGCTGGGCGCCCGCGTCGCTCGTCGAAGTGCGTGCCGAACGCGTGCGGCATTTCCTGACGTCGCCGTGGAAGCTGTTCGCGCATCCGCTCGCCGATCTCGGCGCGGCGTGATCTCCCGACGCGCCGCGCATCGGCGCGTCGGTTTCGACTCATCTCATCGCACTTCGTCCGGGCGCTCGATCATCGGCGGAACCGCCTGTGCGAGCGCGTCGATCACGCAGCGCGTCTTGCGCGGCAGGTAGCGCGTCTTCGGCCAGATCGCGTGAATGTCGCCTTCGCACACGAAGCAGCGATCGAGCACGACGACCATCTCGCCGCGCTTCACGTAATGGTCGAGCAGCCAGCTCGGCACCCATGCGATCCCGAACCCCGACGCACCGGCCGCCGCGATCGCCTGCACGTCGTCGAAACTCAGCTGGTGCGGCATGTCGATCCGCACCGTCGTGCCGTCCGGCGCGCGCAAGTCCCACGGTTGAACCACGCCCGAGCGTGAATACGCGATCGTCCGGTGATGCTTCAGGTCGTCGAGCGTCTTCGGCGTCCCATGGCGCGCGAGATACGACGGCGCCGCGCCGAGGCTGCCGTATTGCGTGCCGAGCCGGCGTACCGCGAGGCTCGTGCTGTCCGCGAGCGTGCCGATCCGCACCGCGAGGTCGATGCCTTCCTCGACGAGATCGACGAAGCGGTCGGTGATCGACACGTCGATCCGCAGGTGCGGGTAAGTGCGCGCGAGATCGAGCACGATCGGCGTCACGCAGTGGTGCCCGAACGCGAGCGGCACGCTCAGCCGCAGCTTGCCGCGCGCTTCGTTGCGGCCGCAATCGAGATCGGCTTCCGCCGCCTCGAGTTCCGCCAGCGCACGCACGCAGCGGTCGTAATACGCCTGGCCGTCGTCGGTCAGGCTCTGGCTGCGCGTCGTGCGCTGCAGCAGCCGCGCGCCGAGCCGCTTTTCGAGCCGCGCGATCGCCTTGCCGACCGCCGAGCGCGTCATGTCGAGCCGCTCCGCCGCGAGCGCGAAGCTGCCCGATTCCACTACCTGGACGAAGGTCGTCACGCCGTCGAGTCTGTCGGTCATCGCTGGTTGCGTCGATTGGGTCCTGAAATTCCCCAGTTCGTGGAAATATGCGCGTCAATGGGGCGGGAAATTCTCACTATAGTACCGATTCCTGTCCAGCGTGCGTTGCCGGCCGCACGCGGCGATGCCTACTCACCTGGAGGCGCGCGGCTCGTGACCGGGCCGCCGCGCAATACGCATGACGCTATCCGACTCCCGCAGGAATGCGGTCGCACTCGCGGCCGTCTGTCTCACGTCGCTGATGTTCGGCCTCGAAATCTCGAGCGTGCCGGTGATCCTGCCGACGCTCGAACACGTGCTGCATGGCGATTTCAACGGCATGCAGTGGATCATGAACGCGTACACGATCGCATGCACGACGGTGCTGATGGCGGCCGGCACGCTCGCCGACCGGTTCGGCCGCAAGCGCGTGTACGTGATCGGCACCGCGCTGTTCGGCGCGACGTCGCTGCTGTGCGGGCTCGCGCCGAACGTGCCCGTGCTCGTCGCGGGCCGGTTGCTGCAGGGCGCGAGCGGCGGCGCGATGCTGATCTGCCAGATTGCCGTGCTGTCGCACCAGTTCCGCGAGGGCCGCGAGCGCGGCCGCGCGTTCGGGATCTGGGGGATCGTGTTCGGCATCGGGCTCGGCTTCGGGCCGATCGTCGGTGGCGCGATCGTCGCGCTGGCGAGCTGGCCGTGGGTGTTCCTCGTCCATGCGCCGCTCGCGGCCGTCGCGCTCGTGCTGATCGGCGGCGCGGTGCAGGAGTCGCGCGATCCGCATGCGGGCACGCTCGACGTCGCGGGCATCGTCACGCTGTCGCTCGCGGTGCTCGGCCTCGCGTTCTACATCACGCAAAGTGCGGAACTCGGGCTGACGAGTGCAGCCGGCCTCGGCGTACTCGGCGCGACCGTGCTTGCGGTGATCGGTTTCGTCATCGCGGAGCGCGCCAGCGCGCGGCCGATGTTCGACTTCCAGGTGTTCCGGATCCGCGCGTTCACCGGTGCGATCTTCGGCTCGATGGGGATGAACTTCAGCTTCTGGCCGTTCATGATCTACCTGCCGATCTGGTTCCAGGTCGCGCTCGGCTACGACAGCGTGACGGCCGGCCTCGCGTTGCTCGCGTACACGCTGCCGACGCTGGTCGCGCCGCCGGTCGGCGAGCGGCTCGCGCTGCGCTACGGGCCGGGCGTCGTGATTCCGGGCGGCCTGTTCACGATCGCGGCCGGCTTCGCGCTGATGCGGCTCGGCAGCGCGGCCGAGCATGCGAGCTGGCTGACGATGCTGCCCGGCTGCGTGATCGCCGGCATCGGGCTCGGCTTGACGAACACGCCCGTCACGAACACGACGACGGGCGCGGTGCCGAGTTCGCGGGCCGGGATGGCGTCGGGCATCGACATGAGTGCACGGATGATCTCGCTCGCGCTGAACATCGCGGCGATGGGCTTCGTGCTGGTCGCGGGGATCGTCGCGAGCCTGAAGGGCGGGGCGGCCGGCGCGATCGGCGATGCCGCGCTGCGCCGGCTCGCGCAGGAGATCGCGTCGGGCCGCACCGACGGGCTGAACGCGATCGCGCCGGCGCTCGCGCAGGCCGACCCGACCGGTGCGGCATTGCATGCGGCGCTCGTGCACGGCTTCGGCTGGGTGATGGTGTACGGTGCGGCCGGCGTGGCCGTGCTCGCCACGGCGAGCGCAGTGGCGTTCGCGCCCGCGCGACGCCGGGCGGCCGTGTGCGAGTGAGGCGGTCGACGCGCGGCGTGCGACTTGTGGCGGCCGGTCAGGACGTCCCGCCGCCGAGCGCGCGGTACAGCGTCATCTGGTTGTTGAGCCGATTCAGGCGCGTCAGTTCATCGGCGCTTTGCGCGTTCCTCAGTACCTGCTGCTGGTCGAGCCACGGCTGCACGGCGGTCGCGCCGGCCGCGAAGCGCGCGGCGGCCAGCCGCTCGGCACGCTGCGCCTGGGCCAGCGACAGCGCGCGCTGTTCGGCTTCGCGTTCGAGCTGCACGCGCGCCGACAGCGCATTCTCGACTTCCGCGAGCGCCGTGTAGAGCCGTTGGCGGAAGCCGACTACCGCTTCCTCGTACTGCGACTTCGACACCTTGATCTGCAACTGCATCGTGTTCCACTGGATGAACGGCAGCGCGAGGCCGAGCCCGAGCGTGCCGACCGGATTCGTCAGCACGCGTTCGAGGCTCGCGCTCGATGTGCCGGCGCTGCCGGTCAGCGTGAAGGTCGGGTAGAAGCTCGTGCGTGTCGCATCGACCTGCGCGAGCGATTCGCGCAGCCGGAATTCCGCCGCACGCAGGTCGGGGCGCCGGCCGAGCAGGCTCGCGGGCAGGCCGGCCGCCACTTCCGGCGGGGCCGCGTCGGACAGTGCCGACGGTTCGGCCGCGAGCTGCTGCGGCGGCCGGTCGAACAGGATCGCGAGCGCGTGGCGGTTCTCGGTGCGTTGCTGGATCAACTGCGTCTGCGCGGCGCGTTGCGCGGCGAGGCTCTGTTCGGCCTGCGCGAGATCGAGCCCCGACACGGCGCCGGCCGTGTGCCGCGACCGGACGACGGCGAGCGTGCGCACGGCATACGCGATGTTCGCGTCGCCGAGCGCGATCTGCCGGTTCAGATAGCCGAGCTGCCAGTACAGCGACGCGGTCGTGCCGATCAACGACAGCCGCGCGGCTTCGAGATCGGCGGCCGTCGCGTCGGCTTCCCAGCGCGCGGCGTCGCGCAACGCGGCAAGTCTCCCCCACAGGTCGATTTCATAGCTCAGCGAACCATTGATGCCGCTCGACCGGCTCGTCCGGTGCGTATCGAGCGTGCGCGACACGGCGCCGTTCGCGCCGAGCGTCACGTTGGGCGTCAGGTTCGTGTCGACGAGCCCGGCCTGCAACTGCGCGCGATAGACGCGGATCGCCGCGATCGCGAGGTCGTTGTTGGCGCGCAGCGCGTCGTCGATCAGCGCGTCGAGTTGCGGATCGCCGAAGCTGCGCCACCAGTCGCGCGTGGCGGCCGGCGCGTCGGCCGCGACCGGCGCGGCCCAGTTCGCGGGCATCGCGACGGCCGGCAGCGGCTCATGGCGTGCGCCCGCGCAGCCGGCGAGCAGCGCGGCGGCACAGGCGAATGCGCCGAGGCGGTGAAGCGGTGAGGAATGCGTCATGGCAGGTTTTTCGTCAGTCGCGCGCGAGCGCATCGATCGGATCGAGCCGCGACGCGTTGCGCGCGGGCATGAACCCGAAAATCACACCGGTGAGCGTCGAGCACACGAACGCCGTCACGATCGCGCCGGCCGAGAACACCATCTTCCACTGCGTGACGAACATCGAGAACAGCGCGCCGAGCCCGAACGACAGCGCGATGCCGATCGTGCCGCCGAGCAGGCAGACGAGCACGGCCTCGACGAGGAACTGTTGCAGGATGTCCGACTGGCGCGCGCCGACCGCCATCCGGATGCCGATCTCGCGCGTGCGCTCGGTGACCGACACCAGCATGATGTTCATCACGCCGATCCCGCCGACGACGAGCGAGATCACGGCGATCAGCGACAGCAGCAGCGTCAGCGACTGGCCGGTCTTCTCGACGGTCTTGACCACGCTGTCCATGTTGTACGTGAAGAAGTCCTTGCGCCCGTGGCGCTGGATCATCAGCTTCTCGAGGCTTTTCTCGGCGGCGGGGCTCGGCTGCCCGTCGCGCACGCGCACGGTGATGCTGTCGAGATGACGCTGGCCGAACAGGCGGCCGCTCGCGGTCGTGTACGGCACCCACACGTTCAGGCTCTTCACGCTGCCGAATGCACTCTTCTTGTCGGCGGTCACGCCGATCACGACGCACGGCACGTTGTCGGCCAGGATCACTTCGCCCACCGGATTGCGCGTCGCGCCGAACAGCTTGCGGCGCGTGTTCTGGTCGATCACGGCGACCTGCGCCTGGCGGCGCACTGCATCGTCGTCGAACGCCACGCCGAGCGCGAAACGCATCCCGCGCGTCTGGAAGTAGCTGTCGCCGACGCCGCTCACGAGCGCATGGACGTCGATGTTGCGGTAGCGCAGCAGCAGCGTGCGCGACGTTTCGGGCGTCGCGCTGTCGACGTACGGCTGCTCGGCGAGCGCGGCGACATCGGCCGGCACGAGCGTCTGGATCGTGTCCGCGCGGCTGTCGCCCCAGTCGCTGCCCGGATAGAGGCTGATCGTATTGGTGCCGATGCTGCCGATCTCGTCGAGCATGTAGCGCTTCGCGCCTTCACCGACCGCGACGATCGACACGACCGACGTGATGCCTATGATGATGCCGAGCATCGTCAGCAGCGTGCGCAGCCTATGTGACACGAGCGCGATCCACGCCATCCGGCATGCTTCGGCGAAACGGCCGGTGCCGGCCGCGAAGCGCGGGGCGCGTGGGCCGGCATCGGTATCGGCACCGGCGACGGCGGGTGGTGGTTCATCGTGACGACCGCTTGCTGGCGGCGTGCCGGCTGCCACGGCGGTTGCGGCGGCATCGGTCGTCTCGATGCCGGTTTCCGCGAGCGCTTCCGCGTACTGGCGATTCGGCCGGTCGGCGACGATCTCGCCGTCGCTGATCTCGATGATGCGCCGCGCATGGCGCGCGACGGCCTTGTCGTGCGTGACGATCACGATCGTATGGCCGAGCGCGTTCAGCTCGTGCAGGATGCGGATCACGTCCTGGCCGCTCTTCGTGTCGAGCGCGCCGGTCGGTTCGTCGGCGAGGATCACCTGGCCGCCGTTCATCAGCGCGCGTGCGATGCTCACGCGCTGCTGCTGGCCGCCGGACAGCTGCCCCGGCCGGTGATGCGCACGATCCGCGAGCCCGAGGCGCGCGAGCAGTTCGCGTGCGCGTGCGTGCCGCGCCGCGCGCGTGGTGCCCGCGTAGATCGCGGGCATTTCGAGGTTCGCGACCGCGTCGACGTGCGGCAGCAGGTGATAGCGCTGGAACACGAAGCCGAAGTGCTCGCGCCGCAGCTGCGCGAGCTCGTCGCTGTCGAGCATGTGCGTGTCGCGGCCGCCGACCGTATAGATCCCTTCGCTCGGGTGATCGAGGCAGCCGAGGATGTTCATCAGCGTCGACTTGCCCGAGCCCGACGCGCCGACGATCGCGACGATCTCGCCCGCGTCGATCGACAGGTTCACGTTGTTCAGGACGACGACGTCCTTGTCGCCGGCGGGAAAGCGTCGCGTGACGGCCGAGAGTTTCAGCAGGGGCTGGCTCATCGTCACAACGCGTCCGACAGCGGTACGTGCTCGTCCGCCGAGGCTTCGCCGATCACCACGCGCTCGCCGTCCTTCAGGCCGGCCAGCACTTCGACGCGCACGTTGTTGTTGATGCCGATGCGGACATGCCGCGTTTCCGTGCTGCCGTCGGCGCGCAGCACGCGCACCGCACAGGTGCCGTCCTTGCGCTTCTCGCCGAGTGCGGCGGCCGGAATGCTGAGCGCGTTGCGTGCGTCGCCGAGCACGATGTTGACCTGCGCGGTCATCGCGATACGCAGCCGGTGCTCGGGATTCGGCACGTCGAACAGCGCGTTGTAGAACACTGCGGCGTTCGGCTTTGCGCCGCCTCCGCCGAGCGGGCTTTGTGCGTCGGCGTAGTTCTGCGGCGCCGGTTCGATCGCGCGCAGTTTGCCGTAATGACGCTTGTCCGGTTCGCCGAGGCTCGTGAAATACGCGGTCTGGCCGGCGCTCACGCGAATCACGTCGGCTTCCGACACCTGCGCCTTCACGGTCATCGTGTCGAGATTCGCGAGCTTCAGGATCACCGGCGCCTGCTGCTGCGCGATCACGGTCTGGCCTTCCTGCGTGACGATCGCGACGACCTCGCCGTCGATCGGCGCGACGATGCGCGTATAGCCGAGGTTGGCCTGCGCGGTCTCGATCTGGATGCGGGCCGAACGGATCTGCGCGGCGAGCGACGCGAGGGTCGCTCGCTGCACGTCGAGCGTCGCCTTTGCGGCCTCGAACGATTCGCGCGACGTCGCGTCGTCGGGCAGCATCGCCTGCTGGCGGCGGAACGCGAGTTCGGCTTGCGTCAGTTGCGCGGCCGCCGATTGCTGTTGCGCGCGCAGGCTTTCTTCGCTGGCGCGCGCCTGGCGCAGCGCGTTTTCCGAGATCACGGGATCGATTTCGGCGAGCCACTGGCCCTTCGTGACCTTGTCGCCGAGCTTGACCTTCAGCGTCTTCAACTGTCCCGACACCTGCGCGCCGACGTCGACCTGCCTGAACGCCTGCAGCGCGCCGGTCGCGAGCACCGCGTTCTCGAGATCGCCGCGCGTGACGGGCGCGGACAGGTATTGCGGATGCTTGTCGGGCGCGCAGGCCTTCAGCGTCACGCCGGCGGCGATCGCGACGACGGCGAGGGTGGCCAGCACGATGCGCCGGCGGCGATGGGTCTTCTGGGTCATGAGAACGCTGCGAGGATGAGGCGGCGCCGGCGATGCGTGCCGCCGAGCGGGACGAGGCGGTCGGCGTCGCATGCCGGGCATGTCGCCCGCAACGGCATCCGCATACGCATCGCGCGGGCGTGCCGAGTCGAATCAGGCGCTCATGGTAAGCGAGGATTTCGCGACAAATCGTGTGGAATTTGTGCTGAATTGTGCGAATGCCGTGCCGGAGCGGGGGCCGGGCTGCAGCATGGTTGCCAATCGTGACGCCGGAGGGGGGAGGCCCGCGTTACCGCCGCGCGGCGTCGATCCTGCGCTGCGTATCGGCGTCGACGATCTCGCGGATTGCGCTGAACAGCGGTGCAGCGTCGGTATAGCGCCGTCCGTAGCCGAGATTGAACGCGTAGTCGAAATCGGGCGGATTGCTGCCCTGGTTGTGCTGCAGGATCGTTTCGAGCTTGTCGAGCGCCTTCGCCGCGCGTGCTTCCGGCGACGCGGCCGCCTCGTATTCGTCCCACAGCGCGACGATCTCGTCGCGCCGCGTGAGGTCGAGCGATGCCGTCAGCGTCAGCAGGTCGTCGCGCTCGTGCGCGCTCTTGTCGGGGTGCGCGGCCTGCTCGATTGCGGGGATGTCGCCGTGCAGCGCCTCGCCGAGATCGTGGACGACGCACAGCTTCAGCAGCTTCAGCGTGTCGATGCCGGGCAGTGCGTCGGCGAACACGAGCGCCATCAGGCACAGCCGCCAGCTGTGCTCGGCCGTGCTTTCGGGGCGGCCGCCCGACGTATGGCCGCTGCGCAGCACGTCCTTCAGGCGTTCGGCTTCGCGCAGGAAATCGAGCCGTGCGCGGATCGTATCGGGGTTCATGGTCGGCTCCTTGCGATGAGCCGCCAAGCGTACGCCGGCCGCGTACGGTTCGTCCACGCATGAAATATGCGCGGGGTGTCAGTGCGCGTCGAGCGTTTCCACCAGCCGCACCGCCGCACCGTCCGACAGCGTCATCCGTGTCCATCGGCAGCGGCTGCCGCGAATCGGCACGACGCGCGACGCATTCGCGCCGGTGTCGAACTCGACGCTCGGCGGCCCCGCGCGGTCGTGCCAGCCGAGCGGGGCGAGCGCGGCTTCCATGCCGACGATCTCCGGCGTCGCGTAGCGCCACAGCGACGTGCCGAGCAGCATCGAAAGCGGTTGCGAGAACTCGGCTGCGCGCGCCGGCGAGCTGGCGAGCAGGCGGTGCGTGAGATCGCACACGAGATGCATGCGGCCCGCGCTGCCGGCGATCAGCCGCGCGAGCGCGTGGTCGCCCGCCGAATCGACGCGCGCGGCGAGCAACCGCTCGGCCGTCGCGCGCTCGTCGGGCGACATCTGCTGGCGGCCGGCTTCCCAGCGCGAGATCGTCGATTGCGCGACGCCGAACAGTTCGGCCGCATGGCTTTGCTTGACGCGGTGCAGCGCGCGCCAGCGCTTGAGCTGCGGGCCGAGCGGCGGCGTATGAAGCGGTGAGGCGGTCATGGCGATGCTCCTGTGGCGGCCGTACGGCGCACGCCGTTACATGATCCGGAGGCCGCCGTTCGCCTTGATCGCGATCGCCGCGAACGGCACGAGCACGATGCCACCCAGCACGAGCACGCCGTCGGCGGCCACGGTGATCGGCGTGGCGAGAATCCGCAGCCCCATGCCGACGACGGACGGCGATTCCCTGATGGTGACCGAGTACGGGCGGTTGAACGGCTGCGCGGCCGTCTTGTCCTGCTCGACGAAGCCTTCGGTCGAGTAGCGCTTGCCGTCGATGTCGCCTTCGAGCACGAGGCCGGCGGTCTCGCTCACGAAGCCGTCGGCGGCAGCGGCCCGTCGATCGTCGTCCGAAGCATCTTTCGGCAGCACGATCCGGTAATGCCCGGTGACGCCGCCGCCTCTCGCATGAAAATCGGCAAACGTCGTGCGCACCGATTTCCGGTAGCCGGACTGCAGTACCGGCCGCAACCGCGCCGGCAGATCGAAGATGTAATGGTAGCGCGTGCCGAGGACGACCAGTTTCTTGCCGTCTTCGGTAATCATGAATGCGGATACGTTTTCGCTGTAAGCGTCGTTCTTGTACAGCTTCGGCGTGAAACAGCCCGACAGCGCGAGGCTGCTCGCGGCCATGCCCGCGGCCAGCAGGCGCCGGCGCGTGATCGATATGCTCATTTCTTGTTGTCCCGTCTGTGCGGTTCGGTTCTATTCAGAGGCTTTCGCCCTCGGAAGCCGGATTCTCGCGTATCCGCGGCAGGTTGTCGAACGGGAAATCTGTCATGGCAGCGTGCGGCCCGATCGGCCCGCGCCCCGCCGAAAACGTTTCCGTCGCGCTTTCAACCGGCTCCTTCATATCTTATTATTCGGCCAGAGCGGCGCGTGCCGGCCGCCATCGGTCATGTCGATGGCATGACGCGCCGGCAACGATGACCGCCTTCCGGCCGCCGCGTCGCACGACGCGCGGTCGACATGACAGGGAGCGCGAGGCCGCGCGTATCCCGAAAAATGACACGAGGGCGCGATGGTACGACTGGTGTTGCTGTTGCTGGGCATCGAATATCTGCGAACCCGCTGGCGTGGGCTGACCGTGCTCGGCTGGGTGTGGGTGGCCGCAGGCGTCGGCATCTTCGTCGACGCGCTCGACGGCGCGCTGCATTTCCCGATCGAGCTGTTCGCGTGGCTGTTCCTGATCGAGGGGCTCGCGACGCTCGCGGTGGCCGGCAGCGGTGTCGGCGGGCAGCGCATCCTGCGCTACGTGAAGGGCATCGTGGCCGTGGTGGCCGCGGCGCTCGTGTTCGCCGGCCATCACCACGGCCACTTCCTGCTGTCGATGATCTTCGGCACGCTGTTCCTCGTCGACGGGCTGCTGCAGTGCACGTCCGCGTGGATGGTGCGCTACCGTCGCTGGAACGTCGCGTTCGCGTGGGGCGTCGTCGAGATCCTGCTGGCGGTCTTCTTCTTCCAGCCGTACCCGACGCATTACGCGGGCACCGTACCGTACTGCCTTGGCCTGCTGCTGATGTTCGGCGGGATGCACATGCTGAGCCTCGCCGCGCGCGTGCGGCGGCTGACGCGCAATCCCGCGTTCGCGACGTCGCCCGCGCCGGCGCTCGTGCCCGATCTCGACGATCCGCGCGAGCAGCCGCGGTTCGCGCAATCCGAATGGGACGGCCCGCCGGCCGACGGCGAGCACGCGCTCACCGTGCACGTGTGGACGCCGACCGGCACGTCGAAGGCCGAAGCGCAGCGCTATCCGGTGATCGACCGCTATATCGCGGCGGTCGACGTCAACGGCGTGATCTCGACCGGGCATGCGGCGCTGGAGTCGCCGGAAGGCATCTACATCAGCCTGTACCCTGGCGTCGAAATCGATCGTTCTCCGGATGAATTCACGCGCATCCTGCGCGCGACGCGCGAGAACGACGTGCCGGGCCTGTTCCAGCCCGACTACGCGACCGAGTCGAACGCGTGGTGCCCGTCGACCGTGCGCGTGCGCATCCGCAACTACGATCCGGCGAAGCTCGATGCATTCTGGTCGTCGTACCGGCAAAACGTGACGTACAACCTCACGTACCGCAACTGCTCGAGCACCGTGTCGAACGCGCTCGAAGCCGCGCTCGACGGCGCGGTTTGGCGGCTGAAGGGCGCGCGGGCCGGGTGGGGCGCGTTCGTGCGGCTGTTGCTGACGCCCGAGCTGTGGGTGGCCGCGCAGATCCGCAAGCGTGCGGTGACGATGGCGTGGACGCCCGGTCTCACGCTCGACTACGCACGCGCGCTCAGCATGCTCGCCGATCCGCGGCCGTTTGCGTGGTGGAAGGTCGCGCGCTCGGTGGTGAGCGCGATCATGGCGTCGCGCCGCACGTGGCGGGAGCAGGACAACGCGGCGCTGTCGCCCGGCGGATCGGAGGCGGCGTCGATGAAGTGAAGCGCGTGGCGCCGGACGAGGGCCCGGCGTCACAGGGGCCGCCACCGTGCGGCCCGGTGAGTACGCCCGCCATGACAACCCACAGACGACAACAATGAACGAGACGAGAGCTTTCCGCATCCTGATTCCCGTGGCGCTCGTGCTGGCCGGCGCTGGCTTCGCACAGGCGGGCACGGACGAAGTGCCGCGCATGAGCAATGACGTGTACCGGACATCGGTATCGTTCTGCTCGAACGTCGCGGCCGCCGAGAAGATCGCGTGCCAGGGCGACATGATCGCCGCGGGCAGCCGGATCGTCGCGGCGATCGGCGGCCTGCCGCCGGCGTCCGCCACGGCGATCGACGAAGGCGCGCGCAACAAGCTGCCGCCGGAGGAGCGCAAGGGGCTCGCGCCCGTCGAGCCGGGCGCGATCGACAAGGACGACGACGTGGCCGGGCTCGCCGGCATGGTGCGCCTCTGCGACGTGTACGAATCCGAGCCGGCGTCGCGCGCGCGGCATCACGCGGCGCTGCAGCAGAAGGCGCCCGATGCCGCGCCGCGTGTCGAGGCGCTGCTGGCCGATGCGTCGACGGCGGCCCGCCAGCGCGTCAGTATCGGCGTGTGGCAGATACTCGCGCTCGAAGGCCCCGAAGCGTCCGCTCGCGCGTGCACGCAGCTCGGTAGCGGGTCGTAGCGCCCGCTTGCCGGCATCGCTAGCGACGGAAGGCAACGGTTGGTACCGGTCCCGCGCGTAGCGGAGGCGGCGGTGCGTGCGAATTCTTTCGTCCACCTTCACATTCGTGCCACGTTGCGGCAGCAACAATCGCGGGCAGACATTCGACAACCGTGCGGCGCATCCCGCGACCGCATGCCTTTTCCGAGGAAACACGCCATGCTCAAGACGCTCGCCCGCGCCGCTGCCGCACTCGCCGTCGCTTCCGTTTCACTGCACGCCGCCGCGCAGACCAGCTACGACTACCTGTTGCTTGCCGCATCGTGGGAGCCCGGCTTCTGCGCGTCGCACGACACGCCGGAGTGCACGAACCTCGCCGGCTCGTATGCGGCGACGAGCCTCTCGCTGCATGGCCTGTGGCCGAACCGCTATGACGGCAACCAGCCGTTCTACTGCGGCGTGCCGCAGAACGACATCGACCTCGACAACGCGCACCAGTGGTGCAGCATGGACGCCTACCCGATCAGCAGCGCGACGCGCAATACGCTGTCGACGTACATGCCGGGCGTCGCGTCGTGTCTCGACAAGCACGAGTGGTTCAAGCACGGTACCTGCTCGAACTCGGCGACGCCCGATGCGTACTGGAATCAGGCGTCGGGCATGATCAGCCGGCTCGGCAATACGTCGTTCAACGCGTTCCTGCAGACGAACGCGGGCAAGACGGTCACGCGTAACCAGTTGCTGTCGGCATTCGAAGGCGCGTTCGGCAGCAACACGCGCAGCGCGGTGTCGCTGAAATGCACGAAGACGAACGGCGTGAGCTACTTCACCGAAGCGTGGATCGCGGTGAAGACGGACGCGGCCGCGCAGTTCCCGAGCGCAGCGTCGCTCGTGACGGACGGCAACACGCAGGGCACGTGCCCGACGTCGGGGGTGTTTATCGCGAAGTAAGGCGGATGCGGCTGACGTGCGCGATATCGCGCACGTCGCGGCCGATCCGGGTATTCGGGGATGTCGGGCACGCCGCTGAAAGCGCGCAATGCCGCATCGACCTCATTCTGGCAGCGGTTCGGCTCGTCCGTCGCTATGCCAGCAACCGCAACGCATCCACGAGCCACAGCACCGTCGTGCGCGATTCGAACGCGGTGGCGAACAGATGCTCGTGGACGATCGGGTCCGGGTCGTAGCAGCAATCCTTAACCGTGTAGAGGCGGAAATCCGCGTCGCTCGCGTGGGCGATCGACGACAGCATCACGCCGGTCGACGCAATGCCGACCATGATCAGCGAATCGATGCCTTGCGCGACCAGCCGTGCCTGCAGATCGGTGCCGAAGAACACGCTGGCGCGATGCGCGACGATCAGCGGCTCGTCGGGCTGCTTGCCCAGTTCGGGACACGGGGCATCGTCGATGAAGAGGCCCAGTTGCTTGATGCCCTGACCGTTCTTGTTGAGCGGGCTGACTTCCGGATAGCCGGGGCTGAAGCGGAGGTTCGCGAACCAGGCGCCGACGCCGGCGGCTCGTGCAGCGTCGCACAGACGACGCGTATTGGCGAGCAATTCAGGCGCAACCGACGGGAAGAGGCCGAGGATGTCGGTCTGGTAATGCATGACGAGCAGCGCGGTTTTCGACGGCACGATGGCGGGAATCGGTGCGGAGGCGCCGGGGCCTGAGGTCGTTGCGACTGCTGGTGCGTTGTCCGGATGCATGCGTGATGTTCTCCAGTAACCGCTGCGGGGCGTCAGAAAATCTGATCGTTCTGCATACGTCGTCAACCATGCCGTTTGCTCGCGGCTCGTAGCCTCGCGTGAGGATATCCGTGAGCGCGGCGGGCAACAAGCAAGCATTCAGCTTTTCAAGATCAAGCCACTCAGGTATTGATTCAAATCGCGAAAATCCTTAACCGTCCAGGAGTGGGGCGGTAGCTTTACGCCGTTTTCTCGCAAGGTTTTGGGAATCAGGTCGCCATTCGGGCGAAGTATGACTGACGAGACGATGACGCCCGGATAGTCGCCAAGCCGTTTTTTGAAGGCGGGCGTCGTAAGGTCGGGTGTGGGTGGGTTGCTTTTGTTGGCCAACGGCCCCGTTCCTTTGGCATCTGCTCCGTGGCACATGGCACATCTCGCGAGGAAGATCCTTTTCCCGTTGTCACTGTCCGCAAAGGTCGGTGATGCTTGGGCCAGTAATGAAATCCCTAGAGAGGCGACGACGAATATTTTCATTTTTTTGATTTTGTTTTATGAACTTGTGAATGTCTCTTTGGGGTCGACTGCTGCCGAATGACGAATTCTCGATCGAGCACGCCGATATTCACCTGCCGCAGTCACGCCAGATGACGCGCGCTCGATTTCGCGACTTCAGAAAATCGACCGCCCAGTATAAGTCGTCAACCATTCCAGCGCCAACCAGGCAGACGAGCGCCACGCGGCTGTCGGCGATGGGGTTTCCGCCTGGAGCGGTCAATCGACGATCCGGTTGAAATCCTCGACAATACGTAAGACGTCTTGGTCTCGTTGTGCGAGATCGCGAACGCGTTACCTCAGTCGTCCAACCGGTCCTCGCAGAATGCCATGCCAATTACCGCTCGTCTTTTTGCCCGCAATGCCCTGCGACGGACGCATGTATGCCGATCAACTCGAAGGGTTGAGCGATCTGGTCGTACCGTCCGTCCGGATGCTGGCCTATCCTACGTTCGCTGAAAGCGCCGAGAGGCTGCTTGCTTCTATTGATGGCCCGTTCATCATTGCAGGCACGGCCTACGGTGGCTGTATTGCGATGGAAGTAGTCGCGCGGGCGGCCCAGCGCGTGCGTGGACTGTGGTTGATGAACTGTCAGCCCGGATTACATCCGTATCCGGATCGTGTTCGCGACACCAGCCGAAGGATTCTGGTGGGGGAGCATGAACAAGTTATCGCCGAGTTTGCCGAAAATGCCATTCCCCCTGTAGATGTCAGGTCAAGAGCAGCGTTTGTTCAAATGGCTCGCGATACAGGTGCTGACATGTTCGCACGACAATCCGATGCGACTTTGACTCGCTCGGATCATTGGTCGACGCTGGCCACGAGTGCGATTCCGACACTTCTCATATGGGGCGAGGCAGACCGTTTCGTTCCGGTCGATGTCGGCCGTCGGATCGCCAAGCTGATGCCGCATGCCCGCTTCGAGACGCTGGAAGGATGCGGGCACTTTCCGACGCTGGAGCGGCCGTCGCTTTGTACCGACATTGCTCGGCGCTGGCTGATAGAGCGGGTTATCGGTAACCCCGTCGACGGCATCGCAGCCAGATGAGAGAACCCCGAAACTGTCGGGCGAGAACCGGCCATTCTTGGTCGCTCAATAAGGTTGTATCGTTCGTCGATAATCGATTCTGTCTCTACCCTCTACATGACCACTATTTACGACACCATCGTCTGGTTGCAGTCGAATACCAGTGCGGAGCAATTTCCGATCGCTGAATTTTCTGCCGACACCGACATGGCGACCATGGGATGGGTGTCCTTGACGAGCACAGATCGACCGGAAATCGTCGTTACGCAGGTAACGGCAGAAGAGTTCCGCGCGATAGCGGATGGTACGGACGGTTATCTTGCTATTGAACGCCGGGTAAACGCCGCGCTTAAGCGGTCCGATTTCAAGTGCTCATGGCTGGCGCGTGTTGAAGAAGTTGGCTCGAACGTCGCAGGCGGGTCGTTCCAGACGTTTCGGGAGACGTATCGGCCACCAAAATTGTTTTTCCGAGACATTCTTCACAGTGACTCACTGGCGCAGGAGGTCAGTCGTACGACTCGCTCCGAGTTCGAGCGTAACGGTGGAAAAGTCACTGTTCTCCAGTGACCCGTCCAGCAACCCGGCGCACCGCCGCGCCGATATGAATCGACCGCCGTTGCGCCAGGTGAGGCATGCCTCACCCCAACGCCTCAAAAAATCGACCTTCCCGTATAAGTCGTCAACCACTCCAGCGCCAGCGTCCCCGCCAGCGAGTTCCCGTTCGCATCGAGCCCCGGCGCCCACACGCACACGGCCATCTCACCCGGCAGCACCGCGACGATCCCGCCGCCGACGCCGCTCTTCGCCGGCAGCCCGACGCGATACACGAAATCGCCGGCCGCATCGTAGGTGCCGCAGGTCAGCATCAGCGCCGACAGCCGCTTCGCCGAACTCGAATCGACGACCCGCTCGCCCGTCACCGGTGCGACGCCGCCGTTCGCAAGAAACAGCGCGGCGCTGGCCAGCTCGACGCAGTTCATCTCGATCGCACACTGGCGGCAATACGCGTCGATCACGGTATCGGGCGGCATCTGCATGTTGCCGAAGCTCGCCATGAAATGCGCCATCGCACGATTGCGCTCCGCGTGCTGCAACTCCGACAGCGCGACCCGCGAGTCGTAGTCGATGTCGTTCGCGCCGATCAGCCGCCGCACGAACTCGACGAGCGCCGTCTCGGCCTTCACGAAGCGGCGGCACAGGACGTCGGTGACGACCAGCGCGCCCGCGTTGATGAACGGATTGCGCGGCTTGCCGCGCTCGCTTTCGAGCTGGACGAGCGAATTGAACGCGGTGCCGGACGGCTCGCGGCCGACCCGTTCCCACAGCTCGTCGCCCAGCAGCTGGAACGCGAGCGTGCACGCGAACAGCTTCGAGATGCTCTGGATCGAGAAACGCTCGCGCGCGTCGCCGACCGTGTAAACGTTTCCGTCAAGCGTCACGACGGCCATCCCGAACTTGTCGGCGGGCACTTTCGCGAGTTCGGGAATATAGTCGGCAACCCGTCCCTGGCCGATCCAGGGGGCGAGTTCGGTATGGATGCGTTCGAGAATCGATTGGTAATTCATCACGTCGGGCGGGGTAGAAGCAGAGCCGGGGATTCCGGCGAGCCCGTATGGAACCGCCCCGGCGCCGATTCGTCAAGCGTAGACAGCATCGCGCCCTTATTTTCAAGACCGGCAAACAGGCAAGCGGCGGGCGCAGTATCATGCGGTACGTTTCGGCCGAGGGCCGGCGTCCGGCACGGGCCGGCGCCGTCGCCGCGGCCTTCCTGATGATCCGACCGCTGCCCATGTCTTTTCGTATCCTGCTCGTCGAAGACGACACCCGCCTGTCCACGCTGATCGCCGGCTACCTGCGCAAGAACGACTACGAAGTCGACACTGTGCTGCATGGCGACGCCGCGGTGCCGGCGATCCTGTCCATTCGTCCCGATCTCGTCATCCTTGACGTGAACCTGCCGGGCAAGGACGGCTTCGAAATCTGCCGCGAGGCGCGCAAGCAGTACGACGGCGTGATCATCATGGTGACGGCGCGCGACGAGCCGTTCGACGAGCTGCTCGGCCTCGAATTCGGCGCGGACGACTACGTGCACAAGCCGGTCGAGCCGCGCATCCTGCTCGCGCGGATCAAGGCGCAGTTGCGCCGAGCGCCCGTGCGCGCGACCGAGAATGCCGCGCCGCAGCCCGAGCGCTACGCGTTCGGCAAGTTCTCGATCGATCGCACCGACCGCACCGTCGTGCTGCCCGACGGCAGCACGCCCGACCTGACGTCGGCCGAATTCGACCTGCTGTGGGCGCTCGTGTGCCATGCGGGCGAAGTCGTCAGCCGCGACGACCTGATGCTGCAGTTGCGCGGCGTCGAATTCGACGGCCTCGACCGCACGATCGACGGGCGCATCTCGAAGCTGCGTCGCAAACTGCGCGACGACGCGAGCAACCCGCAGCGGATCAAGACGATCCGCAGCAAGGGTTATCAATTCAGCAAGCACGCGTGGGAATGACGCCGCCCGCGCGCGACGCCGTCACGTTCCGCGCGGGCATTCCGCCCGCCGGCCGGGAGCCGCGATGATTCGACGAACCCGTTCGCACCCCGATGCACCGCCGCTGCCGACGCTGCGCTACGTCAAATGGCGCTGGCTGCATTTCCGCCGCGCATGGACCGACACGCGCGCCGACCGTATACCGAGCTGGTCGCGCCTGTATGTGCGCACCTACCTGCACCTGCTCGGCCTCGTCCTGCTGACCGCGCTGGTGCCGGCGCTCGCGCTGTGCGTCGAATTGTCGCCGCAAGTCGTGTGGCATGCGTTCGACTCGCTGCCGGGCGATATCTGGATCGTGCTCGCGTTCGTGTTCGCCGCGCCCGCGCTCGCCGCGTACCGGTGGATGCGCCCCGTCTGGTCGGATCTCGTGATGGTGCGCGAACGCGCGATCGACTTCACGGGCGGGCGCTTCAACACGCGTGCACGTGAATCGCACAGCGTGATCATCGGCCCGCTCGCGCGCACGCTGAACGCGCTCGCGATGCGCATGGAGCGGCTGATCGCCGCGCAGCGCGACCTGACGAACGGCATTTCGCACGAGCTGCGCACGCCGCTCGCGCGCGTGCGCTTCGCGCTCGAAATGCTGCGCGAGCCGAGCTCCGCGGCCGAGTATCAGGGCGCGCTCGAGAGCATCGCGCAGGACGTGACCGAGCTCGAGGAGCTGATCGACATGAGCCTCACGTACGCGCGGCTCGAATACAGCTCGCTGCAGTCGAACCTCGAGATGACCGCGCCCGTCGCGTGGTTCGAGCATCAGGTCGACGACGCGCAACTGCTGTATCCGGAACGCGCGATCGAGTCGCGCATCGCGATCGCTTCGGACCTGCGCGTGAAGATGGACCGGCGGCTGATGTCGTATGCGATGCGCAACCTGCTGCGCAACGCGAGCAAGTACGCGAGATCGCGGATCGTCGTCGGGATCTCGCTCGTGCACGGCAACATCGGGATCTTCGTCGAGGACGACGGCCCCGGCGTGCCCGAGAGCGAGCGCGAACGGATCTTCGATGCCTTCGTGCGCCTCGACCGCCGCACCGGCGGCTACGGGCTCGGCTTGTCGATCACGCGGCAGGTGCTCCATGCGCACAACGGCCGGATCGCGGTTGTCGATCCGGTCGAGCTCGGCGGCGCGCGCTTCGAAATCAGCTGGCCGGTCTAGCAATTCCGCGCGCGAGGTCCGATCCTCGATCGCCGCGATGGCGGCGCGCTTCGATTGGACGCGCGTCGCCGACGATTCCTGCCGTCCCTTTCCCTCGTTGATGCCTTTTTTGAGCCGCAATCGGACGAAGATTCGTTTGCGGCATGCGCACGCTTTGCATTACGATTGCATTTGCAACTATAACTCGTGTGCGAGGTCACGCATCATGCGGCTGCTGAACATCGTGTCTTCTCCGCGCGGCGTCCGGTCGGCGTCAATCGCGGTCGCCAGTGCGTTTGTCGATGCGTGCCGCAACGCGAACGCGCTGCTCGACGTCGATACGCTGAATGTCTGGGACGCGGACTTGCCGGACTTCGACAGCGAGGCGATCGGCGCGAAGTACAAAGGCGTCGCCAACGAACCGATGAATGCCGCCGAGCAGTCGGCCTGGCTGCGGATTCAGTCGCTCGTGAAGCGGTTTCAGGAGGCGGACCGGATCGTTGTCGGCGTGCCGATGTGGAATTTCGGTTACCCGTACAAACTCAAGCAACTGATCGATCTCGTCAGCCAGCGGAACATGCTGTTCACGTTCGACGGTGCCGCCTATGGCCCGCTGCTGAAGATTCCGCGCGCGCTGGTCATCCATGTTCGCGGACAGAGCGGGGAAACCGGTGCGGGGCGTCTCGACACCCCCGGGTTCGGGCATCAGGCCGATTACATCGAATTCTGGCTGAAGTTCATCGGCGTGGACGAGGTCAGGAGCCTGACCGTCGAACATACGTGGAATGCGAGGGCGCGCGACAGCATCGAGCGGGCGCAAGCGCGGGCGGTGGCGATGGCCGCGGAATTCTGATCGGGAGTTCGAAGGCAGGACGGCAACGCGGCAACACGGATGCCGCCGAAGCGGCATCCGCGCATGCTCAGTACGTACGACCGAGCTGCAGATAGAAGTTGCGGCGGCCGCTCGGCGCAAGCGCCACGCCGATATAGACGGGCCCGAACGCGGTCGACAGGCTCGTGAAGAACGTATAGCTCTGCTTGAGTGCGCCGCCGCCGATCTGCTGCCCGCTCGACCACACGTTGCCGACTTCCGCGCTGGCGCCGATCGACAGCGCCTTGACCGGCGACGCGTTGAACGTCATCAACTGGTTCATGTAGGTTACCTGCGCATACGCGAGCTCGTTGCCGTTCAGCTGGTCGGCCGCATACGCGGACAGGTGCTGGAAGCCGCCGAGCGTGAAATTGAACGCGTTGATCAGGTTGGTGCCGCCGATGCTCTTGCCGCCTTCGATCGTCGCGCTGATGCTGTGCCGGCCGAACTGCTGCGCGACCATCGCCTTGCCGTAGATCTCGGTGTAGGGCGCGTTGTTGATGCTGTCGTCGAACGACGACGCCGAGCCCCCGTTGCGCGACACCAGCGAGCGTTCGATACGCAGCTCGGTGAAATAGCCCTTGCGCGGGAACAGCGGATCGTCGAGCTGGTCGATGACGAGCCGCGCGCGCGCGGTCAGCGCCTGCGACGTGAAGCTTGGCCACAGCAGCGTCTGGCCGCTCCCGTCGTCCAACGGCACGTTGTAGGTCGGCGAACCGTGTCCGGTCACGTAACCGACGCCGATCCGGAAATCGCCGAGCCGCCCGATCGGCAGGCCGAGATCGAGCCCGGCGCGCGCCGTCTGCATCAGGTACTGCGTGATCTTCACGTTGCCGCTGTCGTCGTACAGGTTCGCGTAGCGGCGCTGGTATTCCGCGTAGGGCGACAGGTAGACGCCGTAGGCGGCCGGCAGCGGCTGGCGCAATTCGATGCGCGCCGACTGCAGGTCGCTGCCGATCGTCGTGTCCGCGCGGAATTCGAGCCCCGATTCGGTGAGCCAGGGCCGCCGGTAGCCGACGTGCAGGCGGAAGCCGCCCTCGTCGGTCGAGCTGCTCGACATGCCGAGCCCGAACAGCAGGAAATTCGGCCCCCAGTACTTCTCGCGCGCGTTGATCTCGAGCACGTTGTCGTCGCCGTGGCTCACGATCTGCTGCGTGACGCTCTCGAAATTGCCGCCCGTCGTGAGCCCGAGCAGGTCCTGGCTGACGGTCTGCGGATCGTAGGTATCGCCGGGCTTCACGTGCAGCGCATTGCTGACGACGCGCTTCGGCACGCCGCCGCTGGTCTGGATGTCGATGCGCGTGATCCGGATCGGCGGCGGCAGCGGCTGCGCGTGCGCCGACCGGTAGGCGGCGTACTGCTCCGGCGTGAGCGCGAAACGCTGCAGCTTCGGCAGCGCGGCGGTCGCGGCGGCCGCGCCGGCGGCGATCGCCTGCTTCGCGTTCTGGAAATCGGTGAACGCGAGCGCGCCGAGGTCCGGCGTGAGCAGCACGTCCCGTGCGTCGAGCTGCTTGCGCTGCGCGGTCACGTTCTGGCGAATCAGGATGCCGACCATCTGCTGCATCACGTCGGCGGGCGACGCAAGCGCATCGAGCGGGCGCAGTTGCGAGCCGATGTCGACCGCGATCACGACGTTCGCGCCCATCTGCCGCGCGGTGTCGACGGGCAGGTTGCTGACGAGCCCGCCGTCCACGAGCGCGCGCCCGTTGATCTCGGCCGGCGCGAACAGGCCCGGCATCGCCATGCTCGCGCGGATCGCGAGCGGCAGCGAGCCGTGGTCGAGCACGACCATCTGGCCCGTCTGCAGGTCGGTCGCGACCGCGCGGTACGGGATCGGCAGGCGATCGAACGGCTGGTTGGTCGGCACGGCGGCCGTCCAGTTCGCGAGCAGCGCCTGCAACCGGTTGCCCTGCACGAGGCCGACCGGCGCCTTCACGCCCTTCTTGCCGAAGCCGAGCGTCAGCCCGTTGATGTACAGGCGTTCGTCTTCCCGGCTCGTTTGCGGCAGGTCCGCGCGGTCCGTCACGTCGAACGCGATATCCGCGAGGTTGACCTCCGACAGCCGCTTCTGCATCTCGCCGGCCGCCATCCCGCTCGCGTACAGGCCGCCGACCACGGCGCCCATGCTGGTGCCCGCGATGCAGTCGATCGGGATCCGGTTGTCCTCCAATACCTTCAGGACACCGAGGTGTGCGTAACCGCGCGCGCCGCCGCCGGACAGCACGAGGCCGATCGACGGCCGGCCGGCCGGGCCGCCGTCGGCCGTGCAGGCGTCCGCGGGCGCAGCGGGCGCAGCGGGCCTGGCCGCGGGCGTGCCGGCTGCCGCGGCCGAGACGGTCGCGGCAGCAGTGGGTTCGGTGGCCGGCAGCGGCTGCGCGGCGACCGTGCAGCACCAGAAGGCGACGAGCGTCGTGCAGAGCGGGCGCACCCGCGCCCAGCGGGAGGAAACGGTCGCTGTCATGGTGAAAATACCTGGCGTGATCGGGCGTCTGAGGCCTGCCGGGAGCAGGCAAGACCGAGAGATTACCGTGTTTTACACGCGCAACGCGAGAGGCCGTTGTGCAGCCTGAGGCATCCGAAATGTCATTTTCGGCAATATCGTCGCGAAAAAATCATCGGAATTGCCTAAAGTATCGGAACGATTTGCCGCTAAGCTCGTGATGGGGCGGCATGGACGCGCCGCGAAAATGCGGCGCGGCTGTCCCGGCCCGTTCCTTCACAAAGGTTTGATATGTCGACACCGCTGTTCGGAAAGTTGTTTGCGCAACCCGTTGCGATCGACCCTGGAACGGCGAGTACGCAGATTTATACGCACGAGCGCGGTGTGGTGCTGAACCAGCCGTCGGTCGTCTGCTTCCGCAAGGGCGGTGCGACCGACGCGCGGCCGACGCTCGAGGCCGTCGGCGAGCTCGCGAAGGCGCTGCTCGGCCGCGAACCGGGGCATCTCGAAGCCGTGCGGCCGATGCGGCACGGTGTAATCGCCGACGCGCACGCGGCCGAGCAGATGATCCGCAGCTTCATCGACATGTCGCGCACGCGGTCGCGCTTCGGCCGCCGGGTCGAGGTCACGCTGTGCGTGCCGTCCGACGCGACGGCCGTCGAGCGCCGCGCGATTCGCGAGGCCGCGTTCGCGGCCGGTGCATCGGACGTCGAACTGATCGAGGAGTCGCTCGCGGCCGGGCTCGGCGCCGGCCTGCCGGTAACCGAGCCGGTCGGCTCGATGGTCATCGACATCGGCGGCGGGACGACCGAAGTCGCGGTGATCGCGCTCGGCGGGATCGTCTATCGCGAGGCGATCCGCGTCGGCGGCAGCCAGTTCGACGCGGCGATCGTCAACCATGTCCGCAACCTGTATGGCGTGCTGCTCGGCGAGCAGACGGCCGAGCACGTGAAGAAGACGATCGGCTCGGCCACCAGCGCGGTGCCGCGCACGTCGACGCGTGCGGTGGGGCGCAGCATCGGCGACGGCCTGCCGCGCTCGGTCGAGCTGTCCAACCACGACGTCGCGGACGCGCTGGCCGCGCCGCTTAAGCAGGTGATCGGTGCGGTGAAGTCGGTGCTGGAAAACGCGCCGGCCGAGCTCGTGACCGACATCGCCAATCGCGGCGTGGTGCTGACGGGCGGCGGCGCGCTGCTCGCCGACCTCGAGCGCCTGCTCTACGACGAGACGGGGCTGGTCGCCCGGATCGCCGACGAACCGGCCACCTGCGCGGTGCGCGGCGCCGGCGAGGCGATGGGGCGGCTGTCGATGTGTCCGGCCGACTGAGCCGGTTCCGCGGCCGGTCGCGCAGGCTTTCGCACTCTTTCGGTCTCCCTCTTGCCGCCACGCACTGCGTCGGTCGTCGTGTCGAACGGCCGCCGACCTTCCGGCATCGATCCGCCGCGTGGACAGGCGCGAGCGCGCCATGCTAGGGTGTTGCGCCCGTCCGGGCGCCGGGCGAGCCGGCACGCCCGACGACCTGAGAGACCGACAACCTTGAAATATCGAACCAAACGGGGCTTCGCGGCCCGAGCGGGCCGCCTGCTGGCCGTGTTCGCGTGCCTCTGGATCGCGGCGGCCGTTGCGATCGTCGTCCACGGGATGCGGATGCCGAGTGAACCGGCGGACGTCGCCGTGATCTTCGGCAACGCGCTCGACGATACCGGCGCGCCGAAGCCCGTGCTCGCGGCCCGGCTCGATGTCGGCGTGCGCTGCTACCGCGCGGGGCAGTGCCCGGCGTTTCTGGTCAGCGGCGCGATCGACGGTCCCGGGCTCGACGAGGCGACGGCCATGCGCGACTATCTCGTCGCGCGCGGCGTGCCGGCCGACCGGATCGCGGTCGACGACCAGGGCGACAACACGCTCGCGACCGCGCAGCACACACTCGCTTACCTGCAGGCGCACAAGCTGTCGCGCGTGCTGATCGTCAGCCAGTACTACCACCTCGCGCGGGCCCGGCTCGCGTTCGAGCGCGTCGGCATCGCGCGGGCGAACATCTCTGCCGCGTATCCGCACCGCTTCCAGTTGCGTGATGTCTATTCGAGCTGGCGCGAAGTGCCGGCATACGCGATGTATGCGGTGCGGCTGTGGGTGAATCCCGATGCGCGGCCGCTGTCGTTCCGGCCGATGCTTTATCTGATGAGCCTGTTTTCGTAACGCGCCGCGCCGCGGGGCGAATGCTTCCGGCGCGCGTGGTTCTCTCTCTTTTTTCCGGTTTCCTGTCGTTTCCTCTCCGCAGCACGAATATATTCGACACTCGGCAGGCGATAACGATTCGCATTGCAATTTTGATGCAATGCGGAAATCCGGATAAATCCATCAGGATCCAGAAAATCCCGATTTTCTCCGGTAATTAAGTGAGTGCTGATTATCCGCGTAGGCGATTTTCGGGAATTTGAATATTGCACTGCGGGATTCATATACCTTGAATCGAGAATGCGCATCAGCGTTTTCACGGATGCGGCGATTCCGCTCTTTCTGCGAAAAATCAAATAACAAAGACGAAAAACATGCAGAGGCGCCGCCGGACGCCTTTCGGTGGGTAAAAAATACATGCTTGCCGGCCCTTGATCCGATGGTTAAACATCGACTGGAAAACGGTTCGAGTTTGATATAGCCTTGTCTGATAAAAGCAGGGCAGTAATCAAATCAACCAGAAAGTCGCTGCAGAAAAACAGGGGCCGCCATCATGTCATTCGACTAGTCTTGCGTCTGCCATCCCGATCCCGGGCTGATTGAAAATTCATCCTTGAATAAACCGACGTTGCATCGCGACTGCCGGGGCGGACGCTTTTGTCCGCGATTTTCTGCTGCGCGCCGTTCGGTGCGGCTGCCATACCCATATCAAAACCAAAAACGAGGGAAAGCATGAATCTTGCGCGTTCGAAAAAAGCCGGTGAGCCGTTTCCGAGACTGCTGTTGCCCACGGGTGTTTTCCTGGCACTGTCCGGCGCGGGTATCGTGCCTGCCCATGCGACCTGCAGCCAGGCGGGCACGACGGTGACCTGTTCCGGCGTCGCGAACCCGCTGGCGCCGAGTTACTCGAGCAACCTCAACAATGTGAACGCGACCGTCAACCCCGGCGCAAGCGTCGGCGTGCTGCTTGGCGTCGGCGGCACGGCGATGTCGCTGACGGGCAACAACGCCACGCTGACCAACAACGGCACGATCGACCCGTCCGCGCTCGGCTCGGGGCTCGGCATACTGTCGAGCGGCGCGGTGATCGGCAACGCGGCGGCGAGCTCGGTCAACATCACCAACAACGGCGTGATGAACGGCTCGACCGGCGTGGCGATCAGTGGCGTGACGGGCATGGCGCTGTCGGTCCAGAACGGCACGGGCGGCGTTTCCAACATCACGAACACCGGTTCGATCGGTTCCACCCCGCTGGTCGGTGCGACGTTGGTCGGCGCGGATGCGCCCGTGGTCGCTGCGTACGGCGGCGGCCAGGTCAACGTGACGAACAGCGGGACGATCACCGGGCGGGTGTCGTTGGGCTCGAACAACTCGCCAGGGGCGGGCAATACGTTCACCAACTCGGGCGTGATCAACGGCAGCGTGTCGATGGGCGCGAACAGCACGAACACGTTTACCGCGGTCACCGGCTCGTCGGTCAACACGGCAGGCGGCACTGGCGGAGCGTTCAACATCACGGTCGGTCCGGTCACGCTCGGTGTCGCGGCGACCGGCGTCGTCGACGGCGGCGCGGGCGGCAACAACACGCTCGTCCTGCAGCAGGGCGCTCCCGCGAACGGCACGATCGCGGCCAACAACTACATCAACTTCAATCACCTCGACGTCACGAGCGGCAACTGGACGATCAACGGTGCGTCCACCGCGCAGGACGCGACGCTGGCGGGCGGCGTCGCGATCATCAACGACAACGCGTCGCTCGGCACGGGCACCGTCACGGCCATCGGCGGCGCGCTGCAGGCCGGCACGGCGGGGCTCAACGTCGCCAACGGCGTGACGATCGGCGCGGGCGGGCTGACGGTGCAGGGCGCGACCGGGCTTACGCTGTCGGGCGCGGTGTCGGGCGGCGGCGCGCTGACAAAGAACGATGGCGGCGTGCTGACGCTGTCCGGCGCGAATACCTACACGGGCGGCACGAACCTGAACGGCGGCGGCCTCACGGTCGGCAACAACTCGGCGCTCGGCACGGGTGCGCTCAACGTCAACGCGTCGGCGTCGCTCGACACGAGCACGAACGTGACGCTCGGCAATGCGGTCAATCTCGCGACGGGTACGACACTGACAGTTGGCGGCAGCAACAATCTCGGGCTCACCGGCACGATCTCCGGGGCCGGCGGCCTCGTGAAGAACGGCGCGGCGACCACGACGCTGACCGGCACGAACACGTACACCGGCGACACGACGATCAATTCCGGTACGCTCGCGCTGAGCGGAAACGGCAGCCTTGCGTCGACCGGCACCGTGAACCTGACCGGCGCGGGCGCGACGTTCGACCTGAGCGGTGCGTCGGGCGCGCGGACGATCGGCTCGCTGGCAGGCGCGGCGGGCACGAACGTGGCTCTCGGCAGCAACGGATTGACGATCAACGCCACCGGCAACGCGACCTATGCCGGCACGATCGGCGGCGCGGGCAGCGTGACGCTGTCGGGCGCCGGCACGCAATCGCTGACCGGCACGAACGTGTACACGGGCGGGACCAACCTGAACGGCGGCAACCTCGCCGTCGGCAGCAACACGGCGCTCGGCAGCGGCACGGTGAACGTGAACGCTTCGTCGTCGCTCGACGCGACCACCAACGTGTCGCTCGCGAATGCCGTCAACCTCGCGACGGGCACGACGCTGACGCTCGCCGGCAGCACCGCGCTCGGGCTGGGCGGCACGATCTCGGGCGGCGGCGGCCTCGTGAAGAACGGCGCGGCGACCACGACGCTGTCCGGCGCGAATACCTACTCGGGCGGTACGACGCTGAACGCCGGCGGCCTGGTGCTCGGCAACGCGTCGGCACTCGGCACCGGCGCACTGACCGTCGGCGGCTCGGCGACGCTCGATACGAACGCGAATCTCACGGTCGGCAATGCGATCGATATCGGGACGGGCAATACGCTGACGCTCGGCGGCAGCAACGCGCTCGGGCTGAGCGGCGTGATTTCCGGTGCGGGTGCGCTCGTGAAGAACGGCGCGGCGACCACGACGCTGACGGGCGCGAACACGTACACGGGCGGCACGACGATCAACGCCGGCACGCTGGCGATCGGCGCGGGCGGCAGCCTGTCGTCCACGGGCACGGTGAACCTGGTCAATCCGGGTGCCGCGCTCGACATCAGCGCGGGCGGTGCACAGTCGATCGGCGCGTTGTCGGGCAGCGCCGGCACGAGCGTGAATCTCGGCGCCAGCGCGCTGACGCTGGGCGGCACCGCCAGCGGCACGTTCGGCGGCGTGATCGGCGGCACGGGCAGCCTGACGCTCGCGGGCACCGGCACGCAGACGCTGAACGGCGCGAACATCTATACGGGCGGCACGAACCTCAATAGCGGCAGCCTCGTCCTCGGCAACAACGGGGCGCTTGGCACCGGCGCGCTGAACGTCGGCGGCGCGGCGACGCTCGATACGAACGCCAGCCTGTCGGTGGCCAACGCAGTCAACCTCGGCACGGGTGCGGCGCTGACGCTGGGCGGCAGCAACAATCTCGCGCTGGGCGGTGTGATTGCCGGCACGGGCAGCCTCGTGAAGAACGGCGCGGCGACCACGACGCTGACGGGCGCGAACACCTACACGGGCGGCACGACGATCAACGGCGGCACGCTGGCGATCGGTGCGGGCGGCAGTCTCGCATCGACCGGCACGATGAACCTCGCGGGCATCGGTGCGACGCTGGACCTGAGCGCCGCGACGGGCGGCCAGACGCTCGGTGCACTGTCGGGTGTCACGGGCGCGAGCATCAACCTCGGCGGCAACGCACTGACGCTGGGCGGGACCGCCAGCGGCACGTTCAGCGGTGCGATCAGCGGCACGGGCAGCCTGACGCTCGCGGGTACCGGCACGCAGACGCTGAACGGCGTGAGCACCTATTCCGGCGGCACGAACCTCAATAGCGGCGGCGTGGTGCTCGGCAACAATTCGGCGCTGGGCACCGGCACGGTAAACGTCGGCGGTGCGGCGACGCTCGATACGAACGCCAGCCTGTCGGTGGCCAACGCGGTCACCCTCGGCACGGGTGCGGCGCTCACGTTGGGCGGCAGCAATGCGCTCGACCTGAGTGGTGCGATTTCCGGTGCGGGCAGTCTCGTGAAGAACGGCGCGGCGACGACCACGCTGACCGGCGCGAATACGTATACGGGCGGCACGACGATCAACGCCGGCACGCTGGCGTTGGGTGCGGGCGGCAGCCTTGCATCGACCGGCGCGATGAACCTCGCGGGCACGGGCGCGACGCTCGATCTGAGCGCCGCGACAGGCGCACAAACGCTCGGCGCATTGTCGGGCGTCGCGGGCACGAACCTCAACCTCGGCGGCAACGCGCTGACGCTGGGCGGGACCGCCAGCGGCACGTTCAGCGGTGCGATCGGCGGCACGGGCAGCCTGACGCTCGCGGGCACCGGCACGCAGACGCTGTCCGGCGCGAACACCTATACGGGCGGTACGACGATCAACGCGGGCAGCACGCTCGCACTCGGCGCGGGCGGCAGCCTGGCGTCGACCGGTACGGTAAATCTGGCCAGGACAGGCGCGACGTTCAACCTGGGCGGCGCGACGGGCGCGCAGACGATCGGTGCGCTGACCGGTGCGGGCGGCACGAACGTGAACCTGGGCGGCAACGGGCTGACGCTGAGCAGCGCGGGCAACTACGCGTTCGGCGGTGCGATCGGCGGTACGGGCGGCCTGACGCTGGCCGGCGCGGGTACGCAGACGCTGACGGGCGCGAACACCTACACGGGCGGCACGACGATCGGCGGCAGCAGCACGCTCGCACTCGGCGCAGGCGGCAGCCTCGCGGCGACGGGTGCCGTGAATCTCGCGGCCGCGGGCGCGACGTTCAACCTGAGCGGCGCGTCGGGCGCGCAGACGATCGGCGCGCTGACCGGCGCGGGCGGAACGAACGTGACCCTCGGCGCGAATGCGCTGACAGTGAACGGCAGCGGCAACAACACGTTCGGCGGCGCGATCGGCGGCACGGGCGCGGTGACGTTCGCGGGCACCGGCACGCAAACGCTGACGGGCGCGAACACCTACACCGGCGGCACGACGATCGACGGCGGCAGCACGCTTGCACTCGGCGCGGGCGGCAGTCTCGCGTCGGGCAGCGCGGTGAATCTCGCGGGTACCGGTGCGACGTTCGACGTGAGCGGTGCGACAGGTGCGCAAACGCTCGGCGCGCTGACCGGCGCGGGCGGCACGAACGTGAATCTCGGCGCGAATGCACTCACGCTGAACGGCAGCGGCAACAGCACGTTCGGCGGCACGATCGGCGGGACGGGCGGCCTGACGCTCGCGGGCACCGGCACGCAGACGTTGACGGGGGCGAACACGTATACGGGCGGCACGACGATCAACGCGGGCGGCACACTCGCGCTCGGCGCGGGCGGCAGCCTCGCGGCGACGGGCGCGGTGAACCTCGCCGGCACCGGGGCGACGTTCGACGTGAGCGGTGCGACGGGCGCACAGGCGGTCGGCGCGCTCACCGGTGTGGGCGGGTCGAACGTGACCCTCGGCGCGAATGCGTTGACAGTGAACGGCAGCGGCAACAACACGTTCGGCGGCGCGATCGGCGGCACGGGCGCGGTGACGTTCGCGGGCACCGGCACGCAGACGCTGACGGGCGCGAACACGTATACGGGCGGCACGACGATCAACGCGGGCAGCACGCTCGTGCTCGGCGCGGGCGGCAGTCTCGCGTCGGGCAGTGCGGTGAATCTCGCGGGTACCGGCGCGACGTTCGACGTGAGCGGTGCGACGGGCGCGCAGACGCTCGGTACGCTGTCGGGCGCGACCGGCACGAACGTGAAACTCGGCGCGAACACGTTGACGCTGAACGGCAGCGGCAACGGTACGTTTGGCGGCGTGATTGGCGGGACGGGCGGCGTGACGCTGGCCGGTACCGGCACACAAACGCTGACGGGCGCGAACACGTATACGGGCGGCACGACGATCAACGGCGGCAGCACGCTCGCGCTCGGCGCGAACGGCAGCCTCGCATCGACCGGCTCGGTGAATCTGGCCGGCACCGGCGCGACGTTCAACCTGAGCGGCGCATCGGGTGCGCAGACGATCGGCACGCTGTCGGGCGCGGCCGGCACGAACGTGAACCTCGGTGCGAACGCGCTGACGCTGAGCGGCAGCGGTGCCGGCACGTTCGGCGGGACGATCGGCGGCACGGGTGCCGTGACGGTTGCGGGTACGGGCACGCAGACGCTGACGGGCGCGAACACGTATACGGGCGGCACGACGATCAACGGCGGCAGCACGCTCGCACTCGGCGCGAACGGCAGCCTCGCATCGACCGGCTCGGTGAATCTGGTCGGCACCGGCGCGACGTTCAACCTGAGCGGCGCATCGGGTGCGCAGACGATCGGCACGCTGTCGGGCGCGACCGGCACGAACGTGAACCTTGGTGCAAACGCGTTGACGCTGAGCGGCAGCGGTGCCGGCACGTTCGGCGGGACGATCGGCGGCACGGGTGCCGTGACGGTTGCGGGCACCGGCACGCAGACGCTGACGGGCGCGAACACGTACACGGGCGGCACGACGATCAACGCGGGCAGCACGCTCGCACTCGGTGCGGGCGGCAGTCTCGCGTCGGGCAGCACGGTGAATCTCGCGGGCGCAGGTGCGACATTCAACCTGAGCGGCGCATCGGGCGCGCAGACCATCGGTACGCTGTCGGGCGCGGCAGGCACGAACGTGACCCTCGGCGCGAATGCACTGACGCTGAACGGCAGCGGCAACGGCACGTTCGGCGGCGCGATCGGCGGTAACGGTGGCGTGACGTTCGCCGGCACCGGCACGCAGACGCTGACCGGCGCGAATACCTACACCGGCGGCACGACGATCAACGGCGGCAGCACGCTCGCGCTCGGCGCGGGCGGCAGTCTCGCATCGACCGGCGCGGTGAATCTGGCAGGCACGGGCGCGACGTTCAACCTGAGCGGTGCGACGGGCGCGCAGACGATCGGCACGCTGACCGGCGCGGCCGGCACCAGCGTGAACCTCGGCACGAATGCGCTGACACTGAACGGCAGCACCAGCGGCGCGTTTGGCGGGACCATCGGCGGCACGGGTGCCGTGACGGTTGCGGGTACGGGCACGCAGACGCTGACGGGCGCGAACACCTACACGGGCGGCACGACGATCATCGGCGGCAGCACGCTCGCGCTCGGCGCGGGCGGCAGTCTCGCATCGACGGGCGCGGTGAATCTCGCTGGCGCGGGTGCGACGTTCGACGCGAGCGGCGCGACGGGCGCGCAGACGATCGGCGCGCTGTCGGGCGCGGCCGGCACGAACGTGAACCTCGGCAGCAACGCGTTGACGTTGAACGGCAGCGGCAGCAGCACGTTCGGCGGCACGATCGGCGGCTCGGGCGGCGTGACGGTGGCGAGCGGCACGCAGGTGCTGACCGGCGGCAACACGTACACGGGCGGCACCACGATCGCGGCCGGCGGCACGCTGCAGCTCGGTAACGGCGGCACGTCGGGCAGCGTGGCCGGCAATGTCGTCGACAACGGTGCGCTGGTCGTCAATCAATCCGGCAACGTGACGATCGCGAGCGTGCTGTCCGGCGCCGGTTCGCTGACCCAGGCCGGCAGCGGCCAACTGACGCTGACGGGCACGAACACGCTGAGCGGCCCGACCACGGTCAGCGCGGGCACGCTCGCCGTCAACGGCTCGCTCGGCCAGTCGAACGTCACCGTGCAGAGCGGCGCGACGCTGACGGGCACCGGCACGGTCGGCGGCCTCGTGGTGCAGGGCGGTGCGACGGCGGCCGCGTCGCAGCCGGGCGCGGCGCTGAACGTGGGCGGCAACGTCACGTTCCAGCCGGGTTCGACGTTCCAGGTCGCGGCGTCGCCGCAACAGAGCGGCAGCCTCGCGGCGGGCGGCACGGCGACGCTGAACGGCGGCACCGTGCAGGTGATCGCGAACCAGAGCGGCTACCAGCCGAGCACGACCTACACGATCCTCACGGCCGCGTCGGGCGTGCAGGGCACGTTCAGCCAGGTGAACGCGAACTACGCGTTCCTGATGCCGACGCTCAGCTACGATCCGGGTCACGTGTACCTGCGGCTCGTCGAGAACGGCACGTCGTTGCCGGACGTCGCGACGACGCCGAACCAGCGTTCGGTCGCGACCGCGCTCGGCGGGCTCGGCGCCGGCAACCCGCTGTACGACGCAGTGCTGACGACCGACGCGCCCACCGCACGGCGCGCGTACGGGTTGCTCGACGGCGAACTGCAGGCGAGCCTGAAGAGCATGCTGCTGCTCGACAGCCGCTACGTGCGCGACGCGGTGACCGACCGTGTCCGCCAGGGCCTCGCACCCGGATCGGGCCCGCTTGCCGCGCTGTCGTCGGGCGGCGCCGCGCTGTGCGGCGACAACACGGCCGGCGCGGCCGATCCGACGTTGCCGCCGGAACGCCGGATCGGTTCGCGCGAGGGCTGCTACGGCGGCACGCCGTATCAACCGGTCGTCTGGGGGCAGGCGTTCGGCGGCCGCAGCCGGCTCACCGGCGACGGCAATGCGTCGACGATCAACCGCAGCATGACGGGCTTCATCGCCGGTGCCGACATGGCGCTCAACGACAAGTGGCGGGCGGGTCTGGCGGCAGGCGTCACGCACAGCTCGCTCGACAACGACCAGAGCGCGTCGGCGGCGGTGAACAGCTACTACCTGTCGCTGTATGGCGGCGCGCAGTACGGCGCGCTCGGCGTGCGCGGCGGCGCGTCGTACACGTGGTACCGGATCAACAGCGACCGTTACCCCGGCTTCGCGGGCTTCTCGGATCACGACTCGGCCGGCTACAACGCGAATTCGGCGCAGGTGTTCGGCGAAGTCGGGTACGCGCTGCCGGTCGGGCCCGTCGCGATCGAACCGTTCGCGGGCCTCGCGTATGTGAACCTGCATACCGACGGCTACACGGAAACCGGTGGCGCGGCCGCGTTGCGTGCCGGCGGCGAGACGACTCACGTCGGCTTCTCGACACTCGGCGTGCGCGCGGCGTCGCAACTCGGCTCGATCGGGAGCGGCACGTTCACCGCGCGCGGGACGGTCGGCTGGCGCCATGCGTTCGGCAACGTGCGGCCGTCGTCGGCGTTCACGTTCGCGAACGGCGGTACGTCGTTCCAGGTGTCGGGCGTGCCGATTGCGCGCGACAGCGCGGTGCTCGAAGCCGGTATCGACGCGAACATCACGAAGCGCCTGACGCTCGGCCTCACGTACAGCGGCCAGTACGGCAGCGGCGTGCGCGACAACGCGATCCTCGGCAACATCCTGTGGAAGTTCTGAGCTGCACGTGATGTGCCTGTGCGCGACGCCAGGCGGCGACGGCAACGTCGCCGGGCGTCGCCTCTTTGTCGTCGCTGCGCACATGCCCCGTTCTGGCCTATCCTGTGCGAAACACGCGACGCGCGCCGCGCGTTGCGCCTCGACACAGGAGCATCGATGCCGAATCACGCCGAAGCCACTACGACGCAGGCGCCGCAAGTCGCGCCGGTCGCCCCGACCACCGCGTCGGGCCCTGCCTTCATCGCACCCGAAGCCGATCCGCAGGCCCTCGCGCGGAACAACCAGTACGTGCTCAAATCCGGCGACGCGTTCGTCGTCAGCGACGCGCTCGGCGACATTGGCGGCCATGACGACGGCCTGTTCGTCGACGACATGCGCGTGCTGTCGAAATGGCGCCTGACGTTCGGCGGCCGTGCGCCGTCGCTGCTGTCGGGCGCGACGAGCGCCGACAACGCGTCGTTCACCGCGCACCTGACCAACCGCCCGCTGCCGCCGCTCGGCGGCCACGAGACGCCCGAGGGCGTGATCCATATCGAGCGGACGCGCGTGCTCGCGGGCGACGTGCTGTACGAAGCGCTGACGCTGACGAACTACGGTGCGAGCGAAGCCGAGGTGCCGCTGTCGCTGTCGTTCGCGGCCGATTTCAAGGACATGTTCGAGGTGCGCGGCACGCGGCGCCCGAAGCGCGGCACGGTCGTTGCTCCGCGCGTCGATGCGGGCGCGGTGCGGTTGCGCTACGACGGCCTCGACAGCGTCGAGCGCAACGTGACCGTGCATTTCTCGCCGGCGCCTGACGCGCTGTCGGTCGATCGTGCCGACTACACGCTGGCGATCGCCGCGCAGGCCTGCGTGTCGATCTACCTGACCGTCGATGCGACGCTCGGCCCGGCGCACGGCGAAGGGCCCGGATGCGGCCGCGTCGCGCTGCGCACCGCGCTCGTCGGCGTGCATCGCGAGATGCGCGCGCGGCGTGAGTCGATGGCGCGCGTGAACACCGGCAATCCGCTGTTCGACGCATGGCTGGACCGTTCGCTCGCGGATCTCGGGTTGCTCACGACGCAGCTCGACACGGGGCCGTACCCATATGCGGGCATTCCGTGGTTCTCGACGCCGTTCGGCCGCGATGCGGTGATCACGTCGCTGCAGATGCTGTGGCTGCAGCCGTCGCTCGCGCGCGGCGTGCTGCGCTTTCTCGCCGAGCACCAGGCGCGCGAAACGTCCGCGTTCCGCGACGCGGAGCCCGGCAAGATCATGCACGAGTTCCGCCGCAGCGAGATGGCCGCCACGGGCGAGGTGCCGTTCGCGCTGTACTACGGTGGCGTCGACACGACGCCGCTGTTCATCGTGCTGGCCGGCGCCTATGTCGAACGCACCGGCGACGATGCGCTGATCGACGAACTGTGGCCCGCACTCGAACGCGCTGCGCAATGGGTGATCGACAAGTGCGACCGCAATCCGTACGGACTGCTCGATTACCAGCGCACGTCGGAGCGCGGCCTCGCGAACCAGGGCTGGAAGGACAGCCACGATTCGGTGTTCCACGCGGACGGCCGCTTCCCCGACGGGCCGATCGCGCTCGTCGAAGTGCAGGCCTATGCGTGCGCGGCGCTCGATGCGATGTCGGCATGCTCGCACCGGCGCGGCCACGCGGCCGACGCAACGCGCTACGCGCTGCGCGCGAAGACGCTGCGCGAGCAGGTCGACGCGCTGTTCTGGATGCCGGAAGGCGATTTCTACGGGATCGCGCTCGACGGTCATGGCGATCTGTGCCGCGTGTTCGCGTCGAACGCGGGCCACCTGCTCGCGTTCGGGTTGCCCGACGCCGAGCGCGGCGCGGCGGTGGCCGGCGTGCTCGGCTCGACGCTGTTCCAGACGGGGTGGGGCATTCGCACGCTCGCGGCCGGCCAGCCGCGCTTCAACCCGATGGCCTATCACAACGGCTCGGTATGGCCGCACGACAATGCGCTGATTGCACGCGGGCTCGCGCGCTACGGCGACAAGACGGCCGCGGTGAACCTGCTGCGCGCGCTGTTCGAGGCGGCGGTGAGCTTCGAGATGCGCCTGCCGGAACTGTTCTGCGGGTTCCCGCGCCGACGCGGCGAACCGCCGACCGCGTATCCGGTGGCCTGCCTGCCGCAGGCATGGGCGGCCGGTGCGCCGTTCATGATGCTGCAGGCGTGCCTCGGCGTGAGCATCGACGCGTCGCGCCACGAGGTGCGCGTCGAGCGCCCGGCGCTGCCGGAAGGGGTCGACTGGTTGCGGATCGACGCGCTGCGCGTCGGCGACGAAACCGTGTCGCTGACGTTCCGCCGCGTCGACGGCCAGGTCGTCGCGGCGGCGGAGCAGCCGGGCCGCGTGAAGGTCGTCGCGGTGCTGTAGCGCCGTGCTGCGCGAACGTTGCGCGATGTCGCGCCACGTTCGCGCCCGGCGGCATAGAATCGTGACATGACCCTTGAACGATGGCGGAGGTAGACGATGACGACCGACAACCGGCCCGACGACGGCGAGCACAAGCTCGAGAATCTGGAAGCGGCGGTCGACCACCTGCACAAGTCGATCGAATCGCAGAGCATCGCGGTCGGCGCGGCGAAGGGCATCCTGTTCAGCCTGATCGAAACGCTCGGCGCACTGATCGGCGATCCCGATCTTCCCGAGCATGCGCGTTCGGGCTACGAAGCGCTGCGCGACAAGGCGAGCGAATTGCGCGGCGGGCTCGACCGGCATTGATGCATTGCTTGCGCCGGCGCTGCCCGATTCTGCAGATGAAGCACAAAACCCCGTGCGCTCAATGAGTTAGGTGGGCGCTGCGCAGGATATCCACAAGCTTGCCAACATAATCTGTGGAGAACCGGCCGGCCTTTCGGTCACACGCGCGGTGCGTGCCCGGAGGTCGTCCGGTGTACGGGGCGAATGCCTTTCCGGTGCCACACCATTGACCGCTCAAGGTCCGGATATCGAATACCCTTGTGTATCAAGATGTTACGCGCCGGATCTGATGGATATCCACAGGCTTGCCAACAAAATCTGTGGACAACTCGCAATCGATTGCGTCGCATTGGTTGAGTATCGGGCCCGAATGCGACAGGCGTGCGAAGCCCCTGCACAAAGGCTGCCCGATGCGTGTACCGGAAAGCAAATGCGTGCACGATCAAGGGCTTGGATCCTGGGTGCCCAGGATATCCACATCCTTGCCAACATTTTCTGTGGACAAGCGAGGCTGCGTTACGCGTCCGGCGTCGTGCCGGCCGCCTCGGCCACGATCCAGTCGCGAAAGAGCGTCATTGCCGGCGTCAGCGGTTTCGATTTCAGCGACGTGAGCCAGTAACCGCCCGCGCACACGTCGATATCGAGCGGCCGTGCGAGCAGGCCGAGCTGCAGTTCGCGCGCGAACATGCAGGCCGGCGCGAGCGCGACTCCCGCACCCTGCATCGCGGCCTCGACCATCAGCCGCGACGAATCGAACACGGGCCCGTTGACCGCCCATGGCTCGAGCTGCGCGGCGTCGAACCAGCCGTGCCATTCGTCGGTGCGGTACGAGCGCAGCAGCGTTTCATTGGCGAGATCGGCCGGCTGCGCGAGGCGCCGCGCGATTTCCGGCGTGCACAGCGCGGTGAGCGGCGCATCGAGCAGCGGCTCGTTGCGGGTCGCCGGCCAGTTGCCTTCGCCGAAACGGATCGCGAAGTCGAGACCCTCGGCCGCCAGGTCGACGACGTTGTTGTTGGTGCGCAGCCGCAGCTCGACGAACGGGTGCGTATCGCCGAATTGCTTCAGTCGCGGCATTAGCCAGCCTAGGGCAAAGGTGCCGACGACACCGAGCGTCAGCACCTCGCGGAAGCGCCCGCCGTCGAACTGCTTGAGCACCGTCTCGATGCGGCTGAACGCGTCGCTCAGCACGGGCAGCAGCGCGCGCCCTTCGTCGGTGAGCCCAAGGCCGCGCGGCAGCCGTGTAAACAGCGTGCAGCCGAGCCGTTCCTCGAGCGAGCGCACCTGCTGGCTGACCGCGGCCTGGGTCACGCTCAACTCGAGGCCGGCGCGCGTGAAGTTCAGGTGGCGCGCCGACGATTCGAACGCGCGCAACGCATTGAGCGGAAGATGAGGGCGGAGCTTGGTCATAAGAATTTCTTTTGTCAGCGCTCAATTATCGTTGCTTGTCAGGCAACCGTAAAGTCTCGATAGTGCTGTCTCGGCGGCCGGCCGTTTCAACCTCGATTCGCCGCCATTCCACCACGAGACAACCGACATGACCTACTCATCGAAACGTCGAACCCTGTTGCTGGCCGCCGCGACGGCGCCGGTCGTTCTCACCGCCACCGCGTGCGCATTGCGGCAGGCCACGGCGCCGGATGCGGCCAGTCAGGCAGCGGCGGCTGCGGACGCCGTGGCGCCCGCGGCTGCCGGGGCGGCGATTGCCGATCTCGAGCGCGACGCGGGCGGCCGTCTCGGCGTGTACGCGATCGACACCGCGCGCGGCCGCGTCGTCGAACATCGCTCGGGCGAGCGATTCCCGTTCTGCAGTACGTTCAAGGCGATGCTGAGCGCGGCGGTGCTGGCGCAGAGCGTCGATCGCCCGGGCCTGCTGCAACAGCACGTCACGTACACGCAGGCCGACCTCGTCAACTATTCGCCGGTGTCCGGGAAGCATGTCGGCACGGGCATGACGGTCGCCGCGCTGTGCGAGGCCGCGATCCAGTACAGCGACAACTCGGCTGCGAACCTGCTGATGAAGCTGATCGGCGGCCCGTCCGCCGTGACCGCGTTCGCGCGATCGATCGGCGACGACGCGTTCCGGCTCGATCGATGGGAGACCGAACTGAATACCGCGTTGCCGGGCGACCCGCGCGACACGACGACGCCCGCCGCGATGGCCGCGAGCATGCGCGTGCTCACGCTCGGCGAGGCGCTGCCGGCCGCGCAGCGTGCGCAGCTCGTCACCTGGCTGCGCGGCAACAAGGTCGGCGACAAGCGGATCCGCGCAGGCGTGCCGGCCGGGTGGACGGTCGGCGACAAGACGGGAACCGGCGACTACGGGACGACGAACGATGCCGGCGTCATCTGGCCGGCGTCGGGCGCGCCGATCGTGCTGGTCGTGTACTACACGCAGGCGCAAGCCGATGCGCGGGCGAAGGACGACGTGATCGCGTCGGTCGCGCGCATCGTCGCGCAGACGTTCGGTTGAACGGCGCGGTGCGGCGTGCGCGGCGCGATCCGCATGCACGCCGTGCCGCAGTCGTGACCCGCGTGACCAAACGTTGTGCGATCAACGACTTAGGTCGCGCATGCTCAGGATATCCACATGCTTGCCAACAAAAATTGTGGACAAGCCAGCGTGCGGCCGCGTTCGCCATCGCGCGCGCCGCCGTGCCGCGTTTGAAGCGGCGCGGACAAAGTCTTTCGGATCAAGCGCTTGGCTGCGGTATGCGCAGGCTATCCACACGCTTGCCAACAAAATCTGTGGACAAGCAAGTCGACCGGCACGGCAGGCGGCGTGTCACGCCACGGGCGGGTGCGCAACCGGCGATTTGCCGCGCGCGTGCCCCATTCGAAGCGGCGCGGACAAAGTCTTTCGGATCAAGCGCTTGGTCGCGGTATGCGCAGGCTATCCACATGCTTGCCAACACAATCTGTGGACAAGCCCGCGGGCCGTCGCCGCGATGTTCAGCGCTGCCGATCGTCGACCGTGGGCCAGCGTGCAAACGCGAACACCCATAGCATGATGAAGTTCAGGACCGGGACGAACATCGTCAGGATCCACCAGCCCGAATGTCCGGTGCGCCGGACGATGCGGACGTACGGATAGACGACGATGGCGACGAGCACGAGCGAGACGAGCAACTGCCACGCGGTGAAGTGTTCCATGGTCTTCCTCGGGGTGATGTGTCGTGGTGCGGCGCGACGCCGCCGATGCGCGGCCGCGTGCGGCTCGCATGATCTTGATGCGTGACGTGCACGGGCGTCAAGGCGCGGGCAGCGTGTTGCCGTTGCGCCGGATCGTCCGCTTTCGCACGCGCTTGCGCCGCGTGTTGCCGAAACGGTGGCGCCGCGCATGAATGGCAAGCCGATCAACGGGTTAGCGCATGCTTGCGCAGGATATCCACAAGCTTGCCAACACAATCTGTGGGTAAGTGGCGCGGCAGCCGGCCCGCACGCGTGCGGCGGTCGCGGCGTGCATCCGTCGTGGCGTCGTGATGCGAACCGAGGCGAAGCGGGGCGTGCAACGGCCAGCGCCCGGGCCGCGTCTGCATCACGCGTGCCAAAGTCCATCGGATCAAGGGTTTAGCGTCGCGGTGCGCAGGATATCCACAAGCTTGCCAACATTTTCTGTGGAGAAGTCCGCGTTCGCGATGACGGTGGATGCCACGCGCTGCCACGTTTCGCACGCGCACTTGCGCGGTGCAGATCACGAATTCCGCATCGTCTTTCCACTCGGTGAGAAAGCCGGCTTCGTCCGCAGGGGCGAGCGTGAACACGTTGACGCGCACGACCGGCTCCGCGTCGATCGCAATCTGTTTGGTGGATCGAAAAGGAAGGATCCATCGGCTGCGACGGATTGTGCATGACGGTTGAATCGGGTGCGTGGCTGACCGCGTGCGGTGCATCGCGCACCGGATCGCCGCCGCGCGGCGCATTTGCCGCGCATGCGCGACAAACGCTTTCCGATCAAGGGCTTGGTGCCGTTAATGGACGGTTGTCCACAAGCTTGCCAACATATTCTGTGGAAAAGCCGCCCATCACGCGCGCATCAGACCGGTGCGGGAAACCGCACCGTGACGGTCAGCCCGCGCCCGCCCTGCGTGGTGCCGAGTGCGACCGTCGCGCGATGCTGTTCGGCGATCCGCTTGACGATCGACAGCCCGAGCCCGCTGCCTGACGACGTGACGGCCTGCGCGCCTTCGCCGCGATAGAAGCGTTCCCACACGTCCGTGCGTTCGGCTTCCGGAATGCCGGGGCCGTCGTCGGCGACTTCGAGCACGGGCGTCGTGCCGTCGACGCGCGCGGACACGTCGACACGCGCGCCGTTGCCCGCATAGCGGATCGCATTGTCGACGAGGTTGTTCAGCAGCACGCGCAGCGTGTCGACGTTGCCTGCCGCCATCACGGGCGCGGCGACGATCGCGCCGAGATCGATTTGGTGCGCGTCGGCGACGCGTGCGCGGTCCGATACCACCGACCGGCACAGCGCGGCGAGATCGACGGGCGTCGACGCCGACGCGGCCGCCTGCGCATCGGGTTCGAGGCGCGCGAGCGTCAGCAACTGCTCGGCGAGGTGGCCGAGGCGCGTCGTGCCCGCCTGGATCTGCGCGAGGATGCGCTCGCGTTCCTCTGCGGTCGCCGCGCGCCGCAGCAGCTGCGACTGGATCGACAGCCCCATGATCGGCGTGCGCAATTCGTGCGCGGCATCGGCGATGAAGTGCCGCTGCAGCGTGAACGAGCGGTCGAGCCGCGTGAGCAGGTCGTTGATCGCTTCCGCGAGCGGGCGAACCTCGTTCGGCATCGACGCGACGTCGACCGGTTCGAGGTTGTTCGCATTCCTGCGTTTCAGGCCCGATGCGATCGTGCGCAGCGGCCGCAGCCCCGCACCGATGCCGAACCACAGGCCGATGGCCAGCAGCGGCAGCATCGAGAACACCGGCCACAGCAGGTGCACGGCGATGGCGGCGATCGCTTCCCAGCGCGCGTGCCGCGCCTGCGCGAGCCGGATCGTCGTGCCGCCGCGTTCCGTCACATAGGTGCGCCACGGCTGGCCGCCGACGTCGACGCTCGCGATGCCCTTCTGCGCGGGCGGCGGCAGCTTCGAATCGCGGTCGGTCGAATACACCAGCGAGCCGTTGCGCCAGACCTGCAGCAGCACCGCATCGGGGTCGCTTGCCTCGAAGCCGTGCTTGCCGTTCGCGTGGTCGCTGAACGACAGCTCGCCGTTCGGGCCGACGACGATTTGCTTCGACATGCTGCGCATCTGGTCGTCGAGCAGGTCGTCGAGTTCGCGCAGCGCGCCCCAGTAGGTGCCCGCGCTCGCGACCAGGCCGATCACGCACGCGGCCGGCAGCAGCCAGGTCAGCAGGCGCCGCCGCAGCGACGCGTTGCGCCAGTGCGCGATCGCGCGTTGCACGTGCGTCATGTGCCGTCACCGATCCGGTAGCCGACGCCGCGCACCGTGCGGATCATGTCGTGGCCGAGCTTCTTGCGCAGGTTGTGGATGTGCACCTGCACCGCGTTGCTCTCGATTTCCTCACCCCAGCTGTACAGCCGCTCCTCGAACTGCTCGCGCGAAATCACCGCGCCCGGTTCGCGCATCAGTTCGTGCAGCAGCACGAACTCCTTCGGCGACAGCGGCACTTCGTCGTCGTCGAGCCACACGAGGTGCTTGACGGGATCGAGCCGCAGCGGGCCGATCGCGAGCGTCGTCTGCGCGCGGCCCGCGTGGCGGCGATTGACCGCGCGAATGCGGGCGAGCAGCTCGTCGAGCTCGAACGGCTTGACGAGATAGTCGTCCGCGCCGCTGTCGAGCCCCGCGATGCGGTCGGGCACGCCGTCGCGCGCGGTGATGATGATCGCGGGCAGGTTTTCGTCGCGGCGGCGCAGCGCGGCGAGCACCGACAGGCCGTCGCGGTTCGGCAGCCCGAGATCGAGCAGCAGCAGGCCGTAGCCGGTCGAGCGCAGCGCGAGCGACGCGGCGTCGCCGTCCTTCACCCAGTCGACCGCGAAGCCTTCCTGTTTGAGGCCCTGTTCGAGCCCGCTGCCGATCAGCGGATCGTCCTCGACGAGCAGTACGCGCATGGATTGGTGTCTCTTCAGCAGGGCGCAGCAACGCCCGGGGTTCCCATGATAAGCGCACGCGTCTTAGGCGAAGCTTAAATGCGGGCGCGGCGCGGCGGGCCTTTCGTACTCGTCCAATGCGGCACCATGTCGCTTCGGCAGACCCTTCAGGTTTGCTTAATCTTACGGTCCGTAATCTGGCGCCGTCGTGCTCAACGGGGCGCGGCGTCACATCGAAGAAGAGGACCGACATCATGAAACACCTGGCCAGAATCCTGGCGGTTGCGCTCGCCACGCTGCCCGCCGCCGTCTACGCGCAATACACGGGGCCGTCCGCGCTGACCACGACGACCGTGAAGGAACTGCTCGCCAACGGCAAGGACGACCAGCACGTGCAGTTGCAGGGGCGCATCGTCAAGCACGTCGGCGGCGAGGACTACGAGTTCGCCGACGCCACCGGCACGATCCGCGTCGAGATCGACCACAAGCTGTGGGCGGCCGGCCAGCCCGTCAGCGACAAGAACGAAGTGAAGGTGACCGGCGAATTCGAGCGCAAATGGTCGGGCAGCGTGAAGGTCGACGCCGATCACGTCGAAGTGCTGCGCTGACCGGTGCGTGCGGGGCCGGTGATACCATGAACGACCGGTTCCCGTTCCCACCACGATGGCTGCCAATTTCGACGAACTCGCGTCCCGGATCCGGGCGCAATTTTCCGAGCTGAGCCCGCAATTCCAGGCGGGCGCCGCCTTCCTGCTCGATCATCCCGACGAAGTCGCCACGTCGTCGATGCGCAAGGTCGCGCAGCGCGCGCAGGTGCAGCCGGCGTCGCTCGTGCGGTTCGCGCAGCAATTCGGTTTCCCCGGCTGGAACGAGTTGCGCGACCTGTGCGTCGCGCGCGTGCGCACGCGCCCCGAGCCGCTCACGCAGCGCGCGCGCTCGCTCGTGCGGCCCGACGCGAAGGCGTCGCTCGCGCATGACCTGCTCGCCGCGCAGCAGCACAACCTGTCGGCCACCGCCGCGCAGAACGAGCATGCGCTCGCGGACGCGGCCAAGTTGATCCGCAAGGCATCGCACGTGCACGTGGCGGGGTTCCGCTCGTGCTATCCGATCGCGTTCGGGTTCGTATACGGCTACCGGCTGTTCCGCCCGACCGTGTCGCTGCTCAACGGCGTCGCCGGTTCGCTCGAAATGGAGCTGCGGACGATCGCGAAGCAGAGCGTGACCGTGGTCGTCAGCTTCGCACCGTATTCCGCGGAAGCGAAGCGCGTCGCGCAGGCTGCGAAGGCGCAGGGCAGCAAGATCGTCGCGATCACCGACAGCGCGGTCTCGCCGATCGCGCTGAACGCGGACGCACAACTGATCTTCACGCACGACAGCCCGTCGTTCTTCCCTTCGCTGGTGGCCGCGCATGCGATGGCCGAGGCGCTGGTCGCGCAGTTGCTCGCACTCGAAGGCAGTGATGCGATCGCGGAGCTCGAACGTACCGAAGCGGAACTGCACGCGAAGGGCGCCTACGTCGTCTGACGCGCGCGGCACATGCGGCTTCGGCTCCCCATTCTCGATTCAACCCGACGTAACCGATGACGTTCACCTACGAAGTGACCGATGCGGGCGATGCCGAGGTCCGCAAGCAGATCGTCGCGCCGCTCGTGCGATTCAACGAAAGCCAGGCAGGTCCGGCCGAATTCCGGCCGCTGGCAGTGGTCGTGACCGACGCGGCCGGCGCGGTGGTCGGCGGCCTGTGGGGCGCCACGGCGTTCGGCTGGCTGCACGTCGACCTGCTCGTGGTGCCCGAGGCCGCGCGCGGCCAGGGCGCCGGCACGCGCATCATGGATCTGGCCGAAGCGGAGGCCGTCGCGCGCGGCTGCCACAGCGCGTGGCTCGACACGTTCGATTTCCAGGCGCGGCCGTTCTACGAGAAGCGCGGCTATGTCCGCTTCGGCGAGTTGCCGGACTATCCGGTCGGGCACACGCGCATTTTCCTGACGAAGAGGCTCGCGGGCTGAGTGGCGCCGCCGGCGGCACGATTGACGATGCCGCCGGCCGTCGCCTACGATACCGGGCAGCGATGCAGGTCGCTTCCGGGTCCGCGGAAAGGGTTGAACCCACCTGTCGCAGCAAATCCAGTCTTTCCCCCATCCTTTGTGCTGGCGGTATTGCGGACCTTCGGCCATTTATGCACGAGGATCCGCATGAACAAGCTGCCTCCCAACGCTCATCCCGACCATCTGAAAAAGCAGGCCAAGGCGTTGTTGCGCCTGTACCGGCAAGGCGACGCGCAGGCTGTCGCCCGCTTCGTCCGGTTTCTCCCCGCCGCCCGGAACCGCACGCACGACGAAGCGCTCGCGCTCGGGTTGCGCCTGCACGACGCACAGTCCTGCATTGCGCGCGAGTACGGTTTCGCGTCGTGGGCCGATCTCGGCGTATTCGTCGAAACACAGGCGCTCGCGCGGCAGCAGCGGTCGCTGCTGGTCCGGCGCTGGCTCGGCCTGGCCTACGGCGGCGACGTGACCGGCGGTGGCGACGCGGCGCGGCCGCGCGTCGCCGCGCAGTTGCTGCTCGACCAACCCGATCTCGTGTCGGCCGATCCAGCCATCGCGTGCGCGGCCGGCGATCTCGACGTCGTGAAGGCGGCGCTGGCCGCCGATCCCGGCTGGATCGCGCGTGCCGACGGTGCGCTGAAGCTGCCGCCGCTGGTCGCGGTCACGCATTCGCGGCTCGGGCAGATTCCGGCGTTCGCCGTCAGGCTGCGCGCTTGCGCGCGTCATCTGCTCGACGCGGGCGCCGATCCGAACCAGCGGATCGGCAACCGGTTCCCGCCGGCTTCGCTCGCCGAGCCTGACGAGTCGGCGCCGCTGTCGGCGCTGTATGGCGCCGCGGGCGTCAATCGCGATCCGGTGCTCACGGCGATGTTGCTGGAGGCCGGCGCCGACCCGAACGACGGCGAATCGCTGTATCACTCACTGGAAAATCCGGCCTGCACGCGTGTGCTGCTCGAGCATGGCGCGCAGGTGGGCGGCACGAATGCCTTGCGGCGTGCGTTCGACATGCACGATGCGGGTGCGCTCGAGCTGCTGCTCGCGCATGGTGGCGACGCGAACGAGCCGCCCGGAGCGGGGCTCGCGCAGACGTGGGGCGCGCCGTTGCTGCGCGCGATCGGCGTGCGCTGCTCGGCGCGCCATGTCGCCGCGCTGCTGGCGGCCGGCGCCGATCCCCGTGCCTGCACGCCGGCGGGCGTCAGTGCGTACCGGCTGGCCATGCAGGCCGGGTTGACCGACGTCGCGGCGCTATTGCGCGACGCCGGCGCGGAAGAGGCGCTCGGCGCGGACGACGCGTTCGTGGCGGCCTGCGCACGGGCCGACGCCGACGACGCGCGGCGCATCCAGGCGCAGCATCCCGAATTGCCGGCGGCGCTGACCGGGGACCGGCTGCGGCAGCTGCCGGATGCCGCCGCCTGGGGTTCGCGTGACGCGGTGAAGGTCATGGTCGAACTGGGCTGGCCGATCGCCGCGCGCGGCGGCGACTGGGACGCGAGCGCGCTCAATCATGCGGTGTTCCGCGGCGATGCCGAGCTGCTGGCGTTCCTGCTCGCGCACGGCGCAAGCTGGCGCGAGCAGCACGGATTCGGGAGCGACGCGCTCGGCACGTTGTCGTGGGCGTCCGTCAACGAACCGGAGGGCGCCGACCTACCCGACTGGGAAGCATGCGCGCGCGTGCTGATCGCACATGGCGTGCCGCAGGCGACGCGCGATCCGTCGCAACCGGACGCCGTGCTGGTAGACGGCCGCACGATGCGGTTCTCCGAGGCCGTCACCGACGTGTTGCTCGGCATCGACGGCGAGGCGCCTGCATCGACGTAAGCGAAGGCGGCCGGCAGCGCGCATCCGGCGCCTCGGACTTTTTCCGGTCGTGCGACGACATTTCGGCTATCGCTGAAACGTCGCGTGCACGACCGGCGTAAGCTCACCCGTCATCACCAACCGGGAGTCCACGATGACCCGTTTCGACCTGCAAGCCCGCCACGCCGAAGCTTTCCGATCGCTGCACACGCGCCCCGGCGCGTTCATCATCCCGAACCCGTGGGACGCCGGCACCGCGCGCCTGCTGGCAATGGCCGGTTTCGAGGCGCTCGCCACCACGAGCGCCGGCTACGCATTTTCTAAAGGCCAGCCCGACAACGCGATCGACCGCGACGCGATGCTCGACCATATTGCCGATCTCGTTGCAGCGGGCGGCCTGCCGGTGAGCGCCGATCTCGAAAACGGTTTCGGCGACGCGCCCGACACGGTGGCGGAAACGATCCGGCTCGCGGCCGAGGCCGGCGCGGTCGGCGGCTCGATCGAGGACGCGACGGGCCGCGCCGATGCGCCGATCTACGCGCGCGACGCGTCGGTCGAGCGCATCGCGGCGGCCGTCGAAGCGGCGCGTGCGCTGCCGTTTCCGTTCACGCTGACCGCGCGCTGCGAAAACTACCTGCACGGCCGCCGCGACCTCGACGACACGATCGCACGGCTCGTCGCCTATCGCGACGCGGGCGCCGACGTGCTGTATGCGCCGGGCATCACCGATGCCGGCGAAATCGCGGCCGTGACACGGGCGGTCGGCGCGCCCGTGAACGTCGTGATGGGGTTGCAGGGCGGGCTGCTGAGCCTGGACGAGCTGGCGGCGCTCGGCGTGAAGCGCGTCAGCGTCGGCGGCGCGCTGGCGCGGGCCGCGCTCGGTGCGTTCCTGCGCGCCGCGACCGAGATGGCGCGCGACGGCACGTTCACGTTCGCGCAGACGGCCGTGCCGGGGCGCGACATCAACCGCTGGTTCGCGGCACCCGATAATTCGCCGATTCAGTTCGGCGAATGATCGTCAATAAAACATGGGATCGTTTCCAGTGAAAACGTTGATTGACAATAATCAATCTATTTCACATCTGAATTAACCGCCGATGGCGGCGCGAAAACCATCGTCTATTCCCCGCATTTCCCCCGTTTGGCCCGATCCTCCGCGCAAACCGCACCGGATCGGGCGGGCAGCGGTCCGCCGCACGTGCCGATGCCGCGCATCGTTGCATTTTCCCGAGCGATGCTTTTTTGATTTTGGCAGTTGCTGTCGGGTTTTTTGATTGATAATCTGCGGCATATTCAAAATGACCGGTCGGCGGGCCGCCGGGAATATCAATATATAAAATCCGAGAGAGCGATGACGAACCGAGAAAATCAGCGCGTCAGGTTTCGCGTCGGCGATGTCGTGACGCTGAAAACCGGCGGGCCGCGCATGACCGTCACCTATGCGGGGCCGGTCGTGTTCGACGACGGCGACTGGCTGATCTGCCAGTGGTTCGACGAAAACGGCGAATTCCGGCAGGAAATGTTCCCTCACGACACGGTCGTGCCCGAGCCGCGGGCGATTTCGGCCGGGCGCGTCCGGATGCGCATGCAGTCGCACCGCTACCGGTCGGCCGCCTGACGATTGCCTGTCGTTGCGATGCCGCGACGCGCGGCACCCGCGCAGCGACATTTCACGCGAACCCGAAACATGCGGCGATGCACTGCATCGATACTGAGCGCATGAACCCGACCGATCCCATTGCAGCGGTGACGCACCGCGATCCCTATCCCTACTACGCGACGCTCGTCGACGGGCCGCCGCTCGCGTTCGACGCTACGCTCGGCCTGTGGGTCGCGAGCCGCGCGTCGGCCGTGACGGCCGTGCTCGGCCATCCGGCCTGCCGCGTTCGCCCGCTGGACACGCCCGTGCCGCCCGCGTTGCGCGGCACGACGGCCGGCGCGCTGTTCGGCGAGCTGGTGCGCATGAACGACGGCGCATTGCGGCACGACGTGCCGAAGCAGGCGCTGCGTGCGGCGTTCGCGCCGATCGACACGGATGCGCTGCGCGATCGCGCGGCGCAGCTTGCCGCGCGCCGGTTGCCGGCGCCGGGTGACGCCGCCGCGCTGAATACGTGGTGCATGACCGTGCCCGTTTGCGCGGTTGCCGATCTGCTCGGCTTCGACGAAACGCAGCTCGACGACATCGCGGCGCGGGTTGTCGACTTCGTCGCCGCGCTGTCGCCGTTGTCGGATGCAGAGGCGCTGGCTCGTGCGAGCGAAGGCGCACGGCAATTGCTCGACCGGATGACCGAGCGTGTCGCACAGACGCGTGCGCACGACGGCACGCTCGTCGCCGCCGTGCAGCAGGCGGCCCGCGCGTCGGGCTGGCAGGCGAGCAGCGGGCTGGTCGCGAATCTCGTCGGCTTGCTGTCGCAGACGTGTGAAGCGACGGCCGCGTGGCTCGGCAACGCGCTGGTGGCCTGGAACGGGGAAGCCCACGCTGGGCGCACCGTGCCGGACGACGCCGCGCTCGACGCATTCGTCGCCGAAGTCGGGCGCTTCGATTCGCCGGTGCAGAACACGCGCCGCTTCGTCGCGGCGCGTACGACGATCGAGGGCGTGACCGTCGAAGCCGGCGACGCGATTCTCGTCGTGCTCGCTGCAGCGAACCGCGACCCGGCCGTGCACCGCGAACCGCACCGGCTGACGCCCGGCCGCGCGGCGGGGCCGAATTTCGGTTTCGGCACGGGGCCGCATGGCTGCCCGGGCGAGCGGATCGCGCGGGCGGTGACGGCAGGGGCGTTCGGGGCGTGCTTGCGCGCAGGCGGCTGGCCGCCGCACGAGGGATTGAACTGGAATTACCGCGCGTCGACCAACGTCAGGATGCCGAAGTTCGACGCGGCACGGTGAAAGGGAAAAAGGGACTTAACGGCAGCCTTGCTTCTCGGCCCATTGCTCCTGGGCGGCGACACGGCGTTGCACGCGTTCGACGAGGCCGGTCGAGAAGGTCCGCATGCTGATGCCGCGGCGCTTCGCGAGGATCGCCTGCGCGACGTCGGTGCGCGGGTTCGGCTGGCAGGCCCAGTACAGCGTCATCAGCCAGCCGATGCCGGTCCACGCGAACAGCGCGTTGAACATCGCGATCGTCAGCTTGTCGTGCCGGCCGCGCCTGTCGGCAATCACGGCCGGCAGAAAATAGATCGCGATCGCGGCGACTGAACCGGCCACTTGAATCAGGACTTCATCATGCATGGTGCTGCTCCGTCCGAACTGCAATGAGGCTGATTGTCGCGCTTTTTCCGTTCGTGTGCCGGCAATTGATTGTTGCGCTTTTAATGACGATCAGCCGGCTTCGGCGTTCATCGGCTGCACTTCGTTGCTCGACGCGAAACCTTCGTCCAGCCAGCCGGTCATGCCGCCGATCATCAGCTTGACGGGCCGGCCGAGGCGCGCGAGCCGGATCGCCGCGCGTGCGGCGCCGTTGCAGTGCGGGCCCGCGCAGTACACGACGAACAGCGTGCCGGCCGGGTAACCGGCGAGCTTGCTCTCGATGATCTTGCGGTGCGGCAGGTTGCGTGCGCCGGGCACATGGCCGGCGGCGAACTGGTCGGGGCCGCGCACGTCGAGCAGGACGAAATCGGGCGTGCCCGACGCGAACGCGTCGTGCACGTCCCAGCAATCGGTCTCGAATCGCAGCGAGGCCTCGAAATGTGCGAGGGCGGCGGGGCTGTCGGCAGCGGGCACGTCGGTGACGTAGGACATGGGCAGGTTCTCCGGGTCGAAGGGCGCGGAACGCGCCGGGATGAAGGGCAGTATCGCGGTTCGGCCGGTTTTGCGGCAGTGGCGCGATCGACAAGTTCCGGTAACATCGCGCCATGCACAATCATCTCGTCGTCGCGCTCGCCTACGATCGCCTCTGCACGTTCGAATTCGGCTGCGTGGTCGAACTGTTCGCGCTCGAGCGCCCCGAGCTCGGCGTCGACTGGTATCGCTTCGCGGTATGCGCCAGCGAGCCTGGGCCGGTGCGCGCGGCGGGCGGCATCACGGTCGCCGCGCCGTACCGGCTCGCGACGCTCGATCGCGCGGACACCATCGTGATTCCAGGCTGGCGCGATCCGGACGAACTGCCGCCCGAGCCGTTGCTGAAGAAGCTGCGGGCCGCGCATCGACGCGGCGCGCGGCTCTGCTCGATCTGTTCGGGCGTGTTCGTGCTCGCGGCGGCCGGCGTGCTCGACGGGCTTACGGTGACGACCCACTGGCGCTACGCGGAACGCCTGCAGGCGCGCTATCCGGCGCTGCGCGTGAATCCCGATGCGTTGTATGTCGACGAAGGGCAGATCGTCACGTCGGCCGGCTCGGCGGCGGGGCTGGACATGCTGCTGCATCTGGTGCGCCGCGATCACGGCGGCGCGATCGCGAACCGTGTCGCGCAGCGCCTCGTGCTGCCGCCGCACCGCGACGGCGGGCAGGCGCAGTTCGTGCCGCGTCCGGTCGCGCCGGGCGGCACCGACCGGCTCGCGAAGCTGATCGACTGGATGCGCGCGCACGCCGCCGAGCCGCACACGCTGGCGTCGCTCGCCGCGCAGGCCGCGATGAGCACGCGCACGCTGCAGCGACAGTTCGCGGATGCGACGGGGATGTCGCCGCTCACGTGGCTGATCCGCGAGCGCGTGAACGTCGCGAAGGACATGCTCGAGGCGCAGCCCGCGCTGTCGCTCGCGCAGGTCGCGGCGCGCGCGGGATTCGGCTCGGAGGAATCGCTGCGCCGGCACTTCCGGCGCGTCGCGGCGACGAGCCCCGCCGCGTACCGGCGCGGGATGGATCGCGGCGGACGATAGCGCGCGCCCGACCGGGTGGATCGTGCGCGACGACGACAACGACGACCGACATGACGATGACCGTTCATTCCGAACCAGGATGCCGATGACGACACTACCTTCCCGCTTGCCGCTGATCCAGGCCCCGATGGTCGGCTCGCTGAGCCCGCTCGCGATCGCCGTGTGCGAAGCCGGCGGGCTCGGTTCGCTCGCATGCGCGGCGCTCGGCCCGCAGCAGTTGCGCGACGAGATCGCGGCGATCCGTGCACGCACGCCCGCGCCGTTCAACGTGAACTTCTTCTGTCATGCGCCGCCCGCGCCCGACGCCGAGGTCGACGCGCGCTGGCGCGCGGCGCTCGCCGGCTACTACGCGGAAGCCGGGCTCGATCCCGGCAGCGTGAAGGGCGGCCCCGGCCGCGCGCCGTTCGACGACGCGATGTGTGCTGTCGTCGAGGAACTGCGGCCGGCCGTCGTGAGTTTCCATTTCGGGCTGCCGGACGACACGCTGCTCGAGCGCGTGCGACGCACGGGCGCGCAGGTCATTTCGTCCGCGACGACCGTCGAGGAAGCACGCTGGCTCGATGCGCGCGGCGTCGACGCGATCGTCGCGCAGGGCGCGGAGGCCGGCGGCCATCGCGGGATGTTCCTGACCGACGACATTCATGCGCAACCGGGCCTGTTCGCGTTGCTGCCGCAGATCGTCGACGCGGTGCGCGCGCCGGTGATCGCGGCCGGCGCGATCGCCGACGGGCGCGCCATCGCGGCCGCGTTCGCGCTCGGCGCACGCGCGGTGCAGATCGGCACCGGCTACCTGCTGACGCCGCAGGCCGGCCGCTCCGCGCAGCATCGTGCGGCCGTGCGTGCCGCACGCGACGACGGCACGCGCATGACCAACCTGTACACGGGCCGCCCCGCGCGCGGGCTGCTGACGCGTTTCATGCGCGAGCAGGGGCCGATGAGTGCGCTCGCGCCCGCGTTCCCGCTCGCGACGGCCGCGGTCGATCCGCTGCGCGGCGCGTTCGAGCGGCAGGGCCGCGACGATTTCTCGCTGCTGTGGTCGGGCGAGGCCGCGGCGCTCGCACGCGAGGAGGATGCGGGGGCACTGACGCGGCGCCTGTGGGACGACGCGCTGGCCTGCGCGGCAGGGCTGCGCGACGCGTTCCCGAAGGTCGTCTGAACGGCCAGGAAGGAGGCGCCGGCGGGGGAGCATCGGCGTATGATCTGGGTTTTCGTCAGCCCGATCCAGGCACCCCCACCATGACTTCCGTCGACACTACCCCCGTCCTCGACCATGACAAGCTCGTTACCTTCATCGAGCGCAAGTGGAACGATGAAATCCTCCACGCGCTGACCGACTACATCACGATTCCCGCGAAGAGCCCCGCATTCGACCCCGACTGGGCGAAGCGCGGCTACCTCGAGCGCGTCGTCACCGATGCCGCGCAGTGGGCCGAGCGTCAACCCGTGAAGGGCCTGAAGCTCGAGATCGTGCGCCTTCCGGGCCGCACGCCGGTGATCTTCTTCGAGACGCCCGCCACGCGCTCGGGCAGCACCGACACGATCCTGCTGTACGGTCACCTCGACAAGCAGCCCGAATTCGACGGCTGGCGCGCGGACCTCGGCCCGTGGACACCGAAATTCGAGAACGGCAAGCTGTACGGCCGCGGCGGCGCGGACGACGGCTATGCGATCTACGCGAGCCTCGCGGCGCTCGGCGCGCTCGACGAGCAGGGCATCGAGCGGCCGCGCTGCGTCGGCCTGATCGAGACCTGCGAAGAGTCGGGCAGCTACGACCTGCTGCCGTACGTCGACGCGCTGCGCGACCGGCTCGGCCAGGTGTCGCTCGTCGTCTGCCTCGATTCGGGCGCCGGCAACTACGACCAGATGTGGCTCACCACGTCGCTGCGCGGCCTCGTGTCGGGCGACCTGCAGGTCGAGGTGCTGGAAGAAGGCATCCATTCGGGCGTCTACGGCGGCATCGCGCCGTCGAGCTTCCGCGTGATGCGCCAGCTGTTCGAACGTCTCGAAGATGCGAAGAACGGCAACCTGTTGCCGGGCGTGTTCCATTGCGAGATTCCGTCGAGCCGCGTGCGCGAAGCCGAGGCAGCCGCCGCGATTCTCGGCGACATGGTGTGGAAGGGGCTGCCGTGGGCGTGCGGTGCGGACGGCAAGCCCGTGCTGCCGACCACGACCGATCCGCGCGAGGCGCTGCTGAACTCGACGTGGCGTCCGTCGCTGTCGGTCACCGGCGCGGCCGGCATGCCGGCGCTCGCCGATGCCGGCAACGTGCTGCGCCCGCGCACCGCGTTCAAGCTGTCGCTGCGCCTGCCGCCGCTCGTCGATGCCGCGCAGGCCGTGCAGCAGCTGAAGGAATTGCTCGAACTCGATCCGCCGTACAACGCGAAGGTCACGTTCAAGCCGGACGCAGGTGCCGCGACGGGCTGGAGCGCGCCGGATCTCGCGCCGTGGCTCGCGTCGTCGCTCGACGCCGCGTCGCGCCGCCACTTCGGCGCCGACTGCGCGTACATGGGCCTCGGCGGCACGATCCCGCTGATGAACGTGCTGCAGGAAGGCTTCCCCGCAGCGCAGTTCATGGTATGCGGCGTGCTCGGGCCGAAGTCGAACGCGCACGGCCCGAACGAGTTCCTGCACGTGCCGTACGCGAAGAAGCTGACCGCAGCGGTTGCCGACGTGATCGCGACCGCGCGCTGATCGTCGCTACGCCTGAAGTACCGATTGCCCGACCGGGCCCGACCTGATGGAGTGTTGCCGATGACCGCACTGCCGACGCCCGATACCGAACCGCTGCGCATGCGCGCCGAACCGCTGCATGCATTCGTCGCGGCACTCTGGGAACGGGCCGGCAGCAGCGAGCGTGAGGCGCGGCTCGTCGCCGATCACCTGGTCGGCGCGAATCTCGCGGGCCACGATTCGCACGGGATCGGGATGATCCCGAACTACGTTGCGTCGTGGCGGGAAGGGCAATTGCAATTGAACGGGCACGCGTCGATCGTCCGCGACGGCGGCGCGGTGCTGACGATCGACGGCGGGCGCGGCTTCGGCCAGGTGATCGCGTTCGAGGCGATGGTCGAAGGGATCGAGCGCGCACGGCGCATGGGGATCTGCGCGATCGGGCTGCGCGACGTTCACCACCTCGGCCGCATCGGGCACTGGGCCGAGCAGTGTGCGCGCTCGGGGCTCGTGTCGTTCCATTTCGTCAACGTGCCGGGCGACCTGCTCGTCGCGCCGCTGCACGGCACCGACCCGCGTTTCGGCACGAACCCGTTCTGCGCAGCGTATCCGCGGGCGGGCAAGCCGCCGCTGCTGCTCGATTTCGCGACGAGCGCGATCGCGTACGGCAAGACACGTGTGGCCTACAACCAGGGCAAGCGCGTGCCGGCCGGGTCGCTGATCGATCATCGCGGCCAGCCGACCGACGATCCCGCCGTGATGCACGAACAGCCGTTCGGCGCGCTGCTGCCGTTCGGGCTGCACAAGGGGTATTCGCTCGCGGCGATGTGCGAGATCTTCGGCGGCGCGCTGGTCGGCGGTCATACGACGCACGGCGATACGCTGCAGAAGACGAGCGCGATCGTCAACGGGATGCTGTCGGTGCTGATCGACCCGAACGCGTTCGCAGCGGCCGACGCCGAGCGCGAGGCCGATGCGTTCGTCGCGTGGGCGAAGGCGTCGCCGCAGGCCGGCGATGCGCCGGTGCTGGTGCCCGGCGAGCCGGAGGACGCCAGCCGCGCCGCACGCGGGGCCGCCGGCATCCCGGTCGACCGCGCGACGTGGCGGCAGATTCGCGAGAGTGCGGTGGCCGCCGGTTTCGATGACGCCGAACTCGATGCATGGACGCAGCGCTGCGAGGTGGCCGCATGAGCTGGCAGTCGGAGAAGGCGCACGGCGAGGAGGTCGCGTACCAGCTCGCGCCGCTCGGCACGGTCGAGGTCGCACGGTTCTTCAGCGGGGCGGCGATGCGGCTCGATGGCGTGATGTTCGGCTTCATGTCGCGCGGGTCGCTGTTCCTGCGTGTCGACGACGTGAACCGTCCGGCGTTCGTCGCGGCGGGCATGGGGCCGTTCTCGTATTCAAGGCCCACACGAACCGTCGCGCTCGAGGGCTATTACGAAACGCCGGCCGACGTGCTCGAGGATGCGGGCGCGCTGTTCGACTGGTGCCGCAGCGCGTATCGCGCGGCGCTGCTGGCGGGGCCGCCGAAGCGCAAGGCAAGGGCCGTGCCGAAACCGGCGTCGAAGGCGGGTGCCGGGACGACATCGAAATCCGCGCCGAAGCCTGCACCGAAATCCGCGCCGAAACCTGCGCGGAAGACGGCATCCGGGACGGCGTCGAAGTCCACGCCGAAGCAGGCCTCGGTGGCGAAAGCCAAACCGGCATCGAAATCCGCGCGTGAGCCGTCACCGACACAACCGGCGAAGCGCAAGCAGACGTAGTACCGTAGTACCGGTCGCGCAAAGCGGCAGCCTCGCGCTTTTCGCCGTCCTTTCTTTCAGGCGTACCCATCACCGGGCGATCGGTGCGCTGAACGGCCACAGGCCCGCACGACCGGACGGTCGAACGCATCGAGCTCGACGTGCCGCACGTCCTCCATGCTTCACAACGGCGGCCCCGGCGTTTATGATCGGCGCGGGTTGCGCCCGTGCCTGGCGCGGCCCGCGCCGGCCTCGCCGCCGGCTCCGCGAACGGCGCATCGTACGCCGCGCGGGATGTTTCCCCACTCATCATTTCAGACGGAGACAGTCGATGCTCGTCCTGATTCTCGGTTTAGCGATCTTCCTCGGTGTGCACTCGATCCGGATCGTCGCCGACGGCTGGCGCTCCACGACGATCGAGCGGATCGGCGAGAAGGGCTGGAAGGGCGGTTATTCGATCGCGTCGATCGTCGGCTTCGTCCTGATCGTCTGGGGGTACGGGATCGCCCGCGCGGGCGCGACGCTGCTGTGGGTGTCGCCGGTTGGCGTGCGTCACCTGACGGGCATGCTGACCGCGGTCGCGTTCGTGCTGATCGCGGCGTCGTACGTGCCGCGCAACCGGATCAAGACGCTCGTCGGGCACCCGATGCTGGCCGGCGTGATGGTCTGGGCGGTCGCGCACCTGCTCGTGAACGGCACCGTGCACGCGGTCGTGCTGTTCGGTGCGTTCTTCGTGTGGGCGATCGTCGATTTCGTCGTGTCGCGCGCACGCGATCGCCGCGACGGCGTCCGTTATCCGGCCGGTGGGCTGGCCGGTGACGTCGCGGCCGTTGCGGCCGGACTCGTCGCTTGGGCCGTGTTCGCGCTGTTCCTGCACGGCCTGCTGATCGGTGTGCGGCCGTTCGGGTGAACGCGAAGGTCGGGCCGGACAGGACGCCGCAGCAGGAAATCGTGGAGGCTCGCGCCGAGCAGGATCGCTTTGTGCCGGGCCGCCGACGGTGAGTCGGAGACTGCCGCGGCAACGGTGTGCGTGCGTCAGATCGGTTTGACGAACAACCCGATGGTCAGCAGCGCGCCGATGCAGACGATTGCAATTCGCAGCACGCGTTCGTTCACGCGATGCAGCGCCCACGCGCCGAGCAGGCCGCCGACGATTGCGCCGCCGCCGAGCGCGATCGCCTCACGCCAGTGCAGGTGCGGCGAGGTGACGAACAGCACGACCGCCGACGCGTTCATCACGCCAGCGAGCGCGTTCTTGGTCGACATCGCGTGACGCGGCGGCAGGCCGGCCATCGTCAGCGCGGCCATCATCAGGAACCCGATGCCGCCGCCGAAGTAGCCGCCGTAGATCGCGATCAGGAATTGCGAGACCCCGGCCGCGACGGGGCCGAGATGTTGCGCGCCTGCGCCCGGTTTGCGGAAGAAACTGCCCCACGCGAACACGACCGTCGCGAACAGCACGAGCCACGGCACCAGGTGCGAGAAGATCGACGACGGCGTTTTCAGCAGCAGCAGGCCGCCGAGCGCGCCGCCGGCCACGCTGATCGCGAACAGTGCGCGAAACGGCAGCCTGCCCACGCCGCTCACCATGTTGCGGCTCGCCCAGCCCGTCGTCACCTGGCCGGGGAACAGTGCGACCGTCGACGTGATGTTGGCCGCGAGCGGCGACATGCCCGACACGATCAGTGCGGGCAGCGTGACGAACGAACCGCCGCCCGCGAGGGCGTTCTGAAGGCCGGCCCAGAGGCCGGCGACGATGATGAGAGCGAGCATCGGTGTGCAACGGGAGAGGTGGCGGGCCCGCTTGCCGGATGCGGGCAGGCGCGGTGGACGCCCGATGGTAATGCAGGATCGCACCGGCAGGAAGCCGGTACTGCGCGCAGGCTGGCGTGCGGTGTCGCGCGCCCGGTCAGGTGTTTTCGTCAGGCGCGGCGGCGTCACCTTCGACGTCCGGATACACGATCGTGCCGTCCGGACGGACGACCGCGCCGGCCGTGAGGCGCGCGGGCTCGACGCGGCTGGGGCCCATGATGTGCAGCACCGTCTCGCCGCGCGCGACCAGGTAGTCGGACACGATGCGACGGTGACAGCGCCACCACACGGCTTCCGAACACATGATCGCGCAGCGTTGTGCGTGCCCCTGTGCGATCAGCTGGTCGAGGCCTGCGTGGAATGCCGGCGACAGCGCGTAATCGGCGTAGCGGTGGAAGCTGCGGTTCGTCCAGAAGTCGTTGACGTCGTCGGGCACGTCGTGCGACTTGCCGTGGCGTACTACGCCGGCTGTTTGACACGATGGGTGAGGACCGCGTGTTGCTCGGCTACGACTATCCGTTCCCACTCGGCGAGCAGGGGGCTCACTCGTCGAGCCGCATCCCGATCTGTCCGATACCGCGAAAGCCAAGATCTTCGGCGGCAACGCGCCGTGCGTCTTCGATCTGCAAATATCGGAAAGCATGCTTTGAGTTCATCCGCTCAATGTCGTCGCCTCCAGCTACTGAGGAGAATCATAAATTATTGAACGTATGAAGGAACGCTATAGCGATTGCTTGTTGGCTTGAATCGATTTCATGAGCGTTGCAATGCAGAGTGCTGGGTTTGGAGTCGCGTGCCTGTTGTTTAAATACCATAAAGGTGCGAGGAATAGGTAATGTTCGCACAATGTTTGCTCCATAGAATACGAAAGTGAGTGCAATGCTGTTTTGGGGTGTCGCGAGCGCTGCCTCGATTCGTTCTGGTTCTTATTTGTTGAGGTCTGCTTTGGCGCATGTTGTGTCTTTTGAGCGACCGAAGGCTTTTGTTTTTGGATTATATATATCCAAATGACTATACATCAACGCCGCAGCGTTTTATGAAATATATTCCATTAGTGCTTGTGGTGATTCTCTCCGGGTGTGGTTCTTCTGTTACTCCGTTCACCGACTTCTATTCAACCAAGGACGATAGCGGTCTTCAGCACTATCGGATCACCTGCTCGGGCTTGCTTGGGGGGTGGAAGGCATGCTCGCATCGTGCGGCGAAGGTGTGCGAGGGGAAGGACGTTAAAGTGCTGGGCGTGAAGGAGCGAGGTGCCATCACATTTATGTGCACTGAGTCGTAACGAGCTGACAATTGACGTGACGCATTTGAGGTCTCGTTGTGCGGCGGGCGAGATCATTGAGTTTGAAAGTGACGATAACAAATAAATGGACCGGACCTGGGAAATGAATAATTTAATCATGGTTGTGTTGTGTGCGCTCGCGGGCTGCACGGCCTATTCCGGACCGACCGCAGATGTGCGGCCGTTGGAAAATGGCCAGATTCCACCGAAAACGTTCGAAGTCGTATGCGCCGGGCTCTTTGAAGAGACTGGATCGTGTTTGAAGAAAGCGCGGGAATTTTGCGAAAGTGAACCCGGCTCGCCGTCGGTGTACGTGCTCGAGGCCGGTGGGCTTCACGGCCGGTCGAGGACTCGGCTGGTATTCCGTTGCGACATGCCGGCCAGACCTGAGCCGGTCGTGGTCTCGCCGGCCGCCCAATTGCCCGCGAAGGTCTTGTTGCACGGCGACGCTCTGTTCGATTTTGATCGGTCCGACTTGAAACCCGCCGGTCGGCGTGAACTGGATGCTGTAATCAGTTCAGCCGAAGGCAAGCGATTCCGTGTCGTACAGGTGTCGGGTTATACAGATGGAATTGGGTCCGATCGCTACAACAACGCGCTTTCAACTCGCAGAGCGCGTGCCGTTGCGAAGTACCTGCGCGAGCGTGGATTACTTGCGGAGCGTCTCGTTGTGACCGGATTCGGGGAATCGAATCCTGTTGCATCCAATGCGACAGAGGAGGGGCGCACCAAAAACCGGCGTGTTGAACTCATCTTGGAGCAGCAGTAAGGCTCTCTCTCCGTTGTTCATGGTTCACGCTATCGCTCACTTGGGGGTGTGGCGGCGCTGATTGAGACGCTTTCTCCGGCTTCGGGCGATGCCGCGAAGTGACGCCGTCAAGAACGTCACCTGCTGCGATGCGCAACCTATGTCGCGTGTTTGTTGTTGTTTGCAAATTTTTCACGTCACAAGAGCTCATTACTACGCAAATTCCAATGAGAGTTTCTGTGTCGTGAGTGGCGTGCGCTTCGAATTTTTAGTTTGTTAAAGCATAGAAGTGGTACGCATAACAATTATCGAGTAAAAATTTCCGACAAGCCGGTTTCAGAAATTTCCATGCATCGAAGCGCCGCATGGAAAGACGAGTTTTTGATGAGTCTGGCGGAAATTTCACGAATCTGACTTGGCGGTGTTGGTTGGCGCAGATCATAAAAATCAATCGGGCGTGATTGATATGTGTCGTGTCAAGGCGATTTTTTGGAAGTCAAAAAAACGAAAATTGTATTTCATTATTGCTGAGATTTAAATATTTATTTCGCGAGGTGAGACTTGAACACGATTTACAAAACAGTATGGCGTGAAACGACGGGTACGTGGGTTGCCGTATCGGAGCAGGCCGTCGGACGTATTGGCGGAACATCGAGTAGCACAAAGGTTGATGTCAACCAAAGAAAACCCCTTAAGTTGCCACTTCTGGGGGCTCTATCGCTTGCAGCGATGGGGACAGTTGGACCGTTTGCGAGCGAGGCTATGGCAGCAAATAATGCCTCGGTCTGCGCTCATTACGTTGGCCCGGGTCCCCTTGGTATTAATGTTAATAATAGCCAGGGATTGACGTCAACGTTGCTGAATATCGGCAACGGTTGTGAGTCTGCCGGCTGGATCAATGGTTTGGACGCAGGGACTTTGTTGAAACAGGGTAGTCCGTCTTCTTGGGTTGGACTAACGGCGGACGATACTCAGATTGTCCTCGACGGAAAGGAAGGGGCTATTTATTTTCGGACAGGTGCAACCGGCAATATTTTGACAATGTCGAACACGGCCGACGGTGTTTTGATCAGTGGCCTGGCTGCTGGTATCAAGCCGTCCGATGCGGTCAACATGTCCCAGTTGTCGTCGTTGTCGACGACAGTTGCGTCGAAGGGTATTGGCGTGGTGACGCAAGATGCATCGACCGGCACCATTAGCGTTGGCGCCGGGTCGCCGGGCAAGACGGTGGATTTTACGGGTGGCCAGGGTGCGCGAAAGCTGTCGGGTGTTGACGCGGGAGTAGCCGAGACGGACGCGGTCAACGTTAGCCAACTGACGTCTTTGTCGACGGCCACGTCGAATGGCCTCACGTCCTTGTCGACCGGGCTGTTCACAGCCGATAGGAGTGTAGGATCGCTTTCGACCTCACTGCTTAGTACGACGAATGGAATCGCGTCGCTGTCCAGTAGCCTCAGCACAGTCAATGCGGATCTGAAATCGTCGATTGGCAATACCGTGTCTTACGATTCCGCGTCGAAAACGCAGATTACGCTAGGTGGCGTGGGTGCCACGACGCCGGTTCTGCTGACGAACGTGGCATCTGGTTCGATTGCCGCCACGAGCACGGACGCAGTGAATGGCTCGCAACTCTACTCGATGCAACAGGGTTTCGCCGCAAAGTACGGTCAGTTGTCGTCGGAGGTGTCGTCACTGAGCACGTCTGTTGCGGACGTGAGGAACTCCGCCGCACCAGGGACAGCATCGGGCGGGAGTAGTACAGCAACCGGCGCGGGTTCGAGCGCATCGGGTAACAACGCGACAGCGAGTGGTAGCAACGCAGCAGCGTCGGGCGTGAACAGCACGGCCAGCGGTGCGGGCTCGAAGGCGTCGGGCGTTGGTGCAACGTCGACGGGCCAGAATGCCGCGGCGACGGCAGACGGCACGACGGCAACGGGTAACAACGCGGAAGCGTCGGGCGCGAACAGCACGGCCAGCGGTGCGGGCTCGAAGGCTTCGGGCACCGGCGCCACGTCGACGGGCCAGAACGCTGCGGCGACGGCAGATGGTACGACGGCAACGGGTAACAACGCAGCAGCGTCGGGCGTGAACAGCACGGCCAGCGGTGCGGGCTCGAAGGCTTCGGGCACCGGCGCCACGTCGACGGGCCAGAATGCCGCGGCGACGGCAGACGGCACGACGGCAACGGGTAACAATGCGGAAGCGTCGGGCGTGAACAGCACGGCCAACGGAGCGGGCTCGAAGGCGCTAGGCGTCAGCAGTGCGGCATTCGGGGAGAGCGCCCTTGCGACCGGTGAGGGTAGTACGGCGTTGGGTGGCAATTCGACCGCTTCTGGCCCGAACAGTGTCGCGTTGGGGCGAGGCGCGGCGGCATCGGGACCGAACTCGGTTGCACTGGGCGCTGGTTCGGTTGCAAATGAACCTAACACGGTATCCGTCGGCTCGGCTGGCCATGAGCGCCGGGTAACAAACGTCGCGTCTGGCGTGAACGACACGGATGCGGTCAACGTCGGGCAGTTGAACGGCACCGTCTCGGGCATCCTGAACCACACTGTGACTTACGATTCGGCATCGAAGGCGCAGGTGACGTTAGGTGGCGTGGGCGCGACCACGCAGGTTCTGCTGACCAACGTGGCATCTGGTTCGATCGCCGCCACGAGCACGGACGCAGTGAATGGCTCGCAACTCTACTCGCTGCAGCAGGGTTTCGCCGCGCAGTACGGTCAGCTGTCATCGCAGGTGTCGTCGCTGAGCACGTCTGTGGCGGAGGGGAAGAGTTCCGCCGCGCCAGGTACTACATCGGGCGGAAATAGTACTGCAACCGGTGCGGGTTCGAGCGCATCGAACAGCAACACGACTGCGAGCGGTAGCAACGCAGCAGCGTCGGGCGAGAACAGCACGGCCAACGGTGCAGGCTCGAAGGCCTCGGGTACAGGTGCAACGTCAACGGGGCAGAATGCAGTGGCGACGGCTAACGGTACGACGGCAACAGGCAATAACTCGGTGGCATCGGGCCTGAACAGCACGACCACCGGTGCAGGCTCGAAGGCGCTGGGCGTCAGCAGTGCAGCATTCGGCGAGAGCGCTGCTGCGACCGATGAGGGCAGCACGGCGTTGGGTGGCAATTCGATTGCCTCTGGCCCCAACAGTGTCGCGTTGGGTCGGGGCGCGGCGGCATCGGGGCCGAATTCGGTTGCACTGGGCGCCGGTTCCGTTGCAAATGAACCTAACACGGTATCCGTCGGCTCGGCCGGGCATGAGCGCCGGGTAACAAACGTCGCGGCCGGCGTGAACGACACGGATGCGGTCAACGTCGGGCAGTTGAACAGTACCGTCTCAGGCATCCAAAACCGGATGTCAGGCATGCAAGGGCAGATTGACTCAGTTGCGCACGACGCGTACTCGGGCATTGCGGCGGCGACCGCCTTGACGATGATTCCGGACGTAGATGAGGGTAAGACTCTGGCGGTCGGCGTGGGCACTGCAAACTACAAGGGCTACCAGGCAAGTGCGCTTGGCGCGACCGCACGGGTCACGCAGAACCTCAAAGTGAGGGTCGGCATGAGCTACAGCGGCAGTAACCGAGTGTGGGGTGCCGGTATGTCGTACCAGTGGTAATGAGTTCTGTCGAGGCTCTTTGATCCGCTTTAGGCATTCCGGACCGATCTGTGCGCGAGCGTGCGGCAAACTTGATCCTGAACCAGCAGGAGGTTTGCCGCGAAGCGCAAGCGTTTTTCAATTGAACAGATCGCGGCTGGCTGGTCGCGGCCAGGCCGCGCATCAGGAATGCAGAGTCCAAACGTTCCGGCGTCTTCGGGAGGTGCTTGCCGATGTGACGAATAGTCGGCCGCCATCGGATAAAGGCAGTAACCATCCACCCGAAGATGTCGGACACTTCAATGGCGATTAATCACCATGCGCATTCCGGCAGGCACCGAAACGCCGGAGTCGAGTGGTCAAGGCAGCTTGTCCGCAATGCGATGCTCCGGGTCTTGAAGTACAGGGGGCGTATCGATCGCGGCATCGAGCACTATGGCGCAGGGCGATCATCGAGATCGTCAAAGCCAATCGCATCGCGAGCGGTGGAATTCTCATAACTGCAATTCAACGGCCGAATGCGCAGCTGTGAAGTTGCAACCAGGTTGGCAGGGCGGGCGCAGCAAGATCGACCATCGGTCCAGGCCATTTGTCTTTTGGGTAGCGTACGGGTGCAGAAGTTGAACAGCATCTACGCGTGGACTGCGATAGTGACGTCGTGGTCCGTTTCGTTCATTCAAGGTTAAGTCATGGCAGCTATCGACGGATTTGTCGGCATTGGGGGAGCATTGAGCATCCCGTCCTTCTCTGCACTGACGTCACTGAGTAATCGTGACTGGGCGCTGCATCCTGTTCTATCGATGGCGGGAGGAGAAGCTCCGAACTGCATTCGCGCGATTGTGCAACGGGCGCACTTTGTGATCTGGGCGAGTCATTGGCAGCCGCGATACTTTCCGAAGGTTCCGCGTTTTTCCTTGCAAGCCCCTCGACTGAGCTCTGGCCCGGCCGGCGCGATCGTCACGTCCAGCGCCTGCGGCCCCGCATCGCGTCGCAGGTCGAGTCCGACGCGCTTAAGCGTAGGTATTGCTGCTGGTGCGCTCGCGGTTTTGACGTGGCTGATGTCGCTTCGCCCTGTCGGCCGCGAACCTGAGAACATCCTGACCGGAGCAACAGAATTGCCGGTTACTGCCAAACAGGTTGTCTCGAATCAAAAATTACAACAGAGTGCCGAGGAGCAAAGCGTCCGTGCAAAGTACGGAGAGGATTCCCGGCGATCAACGGCTGGCTTCTCGGATAGAGTCCGGCCGCGTGTCAGCGCTCACCTTAGCATCCACAGGGAATCAAGTCGTGCGCTTCGGCGTTCGAGATTCAGTCCGAATAACATCGAGCCGGAGCGCGAGCACGCCGCTCGCGTTGAAGAGGTACCAGCGATGCTGGCAGGTGAGGTGATTGTGGCGAAGTTGGGCAACGCGACATCCCGATTTCACGTGGCTGAGCCATCTCGCTCCGTACAGGCCGACATCGACTGGATGCAGCACATGGAGCAACGCAGATTGACGGACGATCCCGGGGCATTTTCGAAGTGAATCCCAGTGACGCTGCGTAAGCTGCGGAAGTGTTGCAAATGAGACGGCGTCTCAGGATCCACTGCATCGAGCCTCGAAAGGCACTGATGTGTGGGCGGTAGCGCAAAGGCGACACGCTCCGTCAGATTGGCCAACGTTTCGATCGCAACCCTTTTCTCCATTCAGGGAATTCTTCCGGGACTGGCGGATTACAGCCAGCGCCTCGATACCGCCCCATGCTTGCCATTAGGACAGGCACCGTCTACTAAGCTGCGTCAACATGCTTTGCTCCGATGTTGATCGCGCGCTTGCGAGTGCTACTTGCTCACGTCGCGTGTGGAAGTTCGCCGACCACATCCCGTAGCACTGCAAAGCAGTCATGTATGCACGCGACGGAGTCGAGATCGATCCCGGCGCAACGGGTTCTTGGATGGCGAGCGTCGTGTACTTCGACAAGCACCGCGAGGAATCGGTAACGCTCTCACAATGTTTGCTTCATACAATCCGAGTCAGGATTGAATGCCGCCTGTGATTCCGGAAAGGCCAATTTTCTTCTGGGCGCTTTTTTTGACCGTCTGCTCAGAGTCGATGTTTTATCTTTCGAGATTCCAAATGAAGTTACGTCTTATATCAAGCCTCATTTCGGTTCCTATAAGCATTGCTATCTCGTCCACGGCGTTGGCGGCTGGATACGAAGCCACGATCGGCGTCGGCGTCGGTATAGCGCCCCGATACCTTGGTAGTGACCAGTACCGCGCTGTACCGATACCGTATCTGAACTTGAAGACGCCGGTGGGTATCTACCTCGATACGACGCGTGGCGTAGGTTACCAGTTTGACCTGCCGCATAATTTCTACATCGATGGTTCGATAAATTATTCATTTGGTCGTAAGGATACCAATGAATCATTTGCAAGCGGCTCGGATGTGTTGCGGGGGATGGGGAATGTACCCAATGCGGTTGTCGCGACCGTGACGGCCGGCTATAAGTTCATGGGCGCAGGATTCGTCAGTGTTTCCGGAGATATTCCCGTCAGCAACCGCAGGATCGGCGACTCGTGGCGTACTGCGCTCCAAGTGCCGTTGATAATTACGCCAACGGACGTACTGGCGACGAAAGTTGTCGCTCATATTGGCTCGGGGAGCTATAACCGCACGATGTGGGGCGTGAGTCAGCCACAAAGTGTAGCGTCCGGATTCCGGCAGTACATTCCTGGCGGCGGAATCAATGCCGTGGATTTTGGATTGACGTGGACACATATGTTCAATCGACATTGGTCGTTGTCAACAGCCGGGCAGTTGACGCGCTTTGTCGGCGACATCGGTGACAGCCCGATTGTCATGCAGCGCGTGTCGGCGAACGTCGTTGCGATTGTTGCCTATAGGTTCTAGGTTCGCGTTGATGGGAGATCGTCACGCGTAGAGTTTCGTAGATGGCGAAGTGAAAATGAGTGATGCACGTAGGCTGCAATTTATAGAGTATTCAATGCTGCCAGTAATCTCGAGCAGGAAATGTGGCCCGACACGTTTCCTGTAGCCGTCCGGCCGAGGAATCTTTTCTCGTAGTCATCCGGATGTCGCGTGATGTCATTTGGCGGGTAGTCTCAACGATGAAATGAAACGCCCCGCTGCGGTGGATGCATCAACCATTTATTCTGTTAGAGGGCGGTGACGAAACCGATCGAGAGCGGCGCCTTGCCCTGTGCCGGCAAAGTCGCGGCACAGTCAGGCGTGGGCATTGCGCAGTGCCTTGAGAATCTCTGCGGTGGTACCTGATTCGCTGAACATCGGCAGAGTGAATTTCAACACGGCCTCCGCGCGACCCGGCATAGGATCCGTGGTGGCGTCGGACGCAACGGTCATCGAGTAGCCGGAATCGAAACCTGCCCGCACGGTCGACTCCACACCGATCCCCAAAGCAATCCCGATCACAATCACGTTGGTGATGCCGCGCGCCTGGAGTAGCGCATGAAGGTCCTGGGACAAGAACGCATTGGTCGCCCGCTTTGCAATGTCCAGGTCTCCTTCCTTGAAGGGAAGATCGTCGTGCAGCTCAGCGAAGTCAGGTCGTGGCTCCCCGACGGGTGGGCTGGACTCGACTCGACCGTTCGGGAGTCCGAGTGCGCGTACCCAGACGACGGGCAGGCCAAGTTCGTGGAACGTGTTGGCCAACTCGGTGGTGTTGGCGATAATCCGCTCCACGTCAGCCGGGGCCGCCATGGCGAGAATGCCTTTCTGCAAATCTACAGCGATCAAGGCACTGTTCGGATCGATTTTGGTGATAGCCATAATGTCTCTACCGCGTAAAAGGTGTTTCGTGATGCCGGGAATGCCGATGACATAGCCATATTGACCTGAACCAGCCAGCCTCTACGATTCCACGTGCGTTTCGGACTGCACCGATATGCTCGCGATTTTGTCGGCGTCCCCGCGCCATGCAATTGCTTGGCATGGTGCACGGTGTGCAGCGCTCGGGCGCAGCATGGTGCCGGCGAGGCGAATCGACGTCATCCTCCTTGACGGTTGCCACGAAGGCGAAGCGAGACCAAGGCATCAGCAGGTTTCCGACGGGTTTGGTGAAACAGATGGTGCTTCCGTCGCGTCGTGGGGTGAGGCTATTGCAACAGGCGGCCGCGCCAGCATGCATAAGTCCACGAACCGGCGCATCTGCTGATCGTATCCGGTCAGATGGGGTCTTGATGCACACACGAGCTTAGATTCCTTGTGTGTGCCGTCGGCTTCACGGAGGACGTACTGATGGCGCTGACGGGTGACGTGGCAAACGACGCGGTGCACGTCGATTAAATAAGCGAGGGCCGGAGTCACGCGCGAGATGGAAATCCGGGTGGCGGCGCTTAGGGCCGTCGCCGAATATCTGACCCCGGGTTCCATGACGGTGACGATTTTTTCACCATCGAGCTGAATGGTAGGTGCGTACTTGCTCATAATAAAAGGTCAATAGTCGAGTCGTTTTGCGTCGATGAACGGCGTGGATAGTTTTCAGGCAAGCAACGTCGCGATCTGGATTCGATCGAATGAGATTGATATATCAGTACTCCTTTCTGAATCGGACGACACGACGACCAATAACGTACGCCAACGGGTTCGAGCAAGAGAACTCTGGCTCTCGAGAAAGAAAGGCAGGTCAACCCGCCGTGCAAAAGCACCTAGCCAAATCGGGGCAGGTATGCTGACGAAAAGCGCGTGGCGCTCAAAGGCGCCACGCAAAGTGTCTTGACTCAGATGGGGGAACGGTCAAGACACGAACGGCGAGTGCTTTCGCGTTGCTATCGAGTCAACGTAAGATATCCGTACTATACGGAACCGAAATTGTGTGGACATTACGGCATTGACGATACGGGTGCTTTTTACCGATTTTGGCGCCTGAACCAAGAGGGGGCGACACGAAGCAGCCGCGCATTTCAAGCAAGGGGATTGGGGCGGTGCTGAAACAAGTGGGCCTCGGTATTCAGGTAGCGGATCGGATCCACCGGGTCGATGGATCACATGCACGCTAGCTATCGGTGGACGGGACAATACGCGGGGATGCGCCGGATTACTCTGCCTTGATGCGTAGTTGCATCGGTGACGCATCCAGCACCATCTTGTGTGGATAATTCGCCCAGTCAGCACCGAGCGCAGGCGTGTTCGGGTTGCCGCTTCTTGCAAACGCCGCTAGGCTGGCGATCATCGTGTCCGATAATGCCTGACGCCCCGTTTTGTTCGCGTCGCTGTACGCGAAGGAGAACACGCTTTTGCCGAAGTTGCCAAATATAAAGGGCAGATCCAGCGAATGTGTTGCGCCGTACACCGTGTTGAACGGTGCCGGCTCTTGATTCCAGTCGAAGCGGTAGTACCAGACCTTGTCCGGTTGCTGCGAGGCCAGCGAATCGAGTGGTGGCGTCGCTGCGGCAAGGAACGTCGTCTTCGTGACGACCTCGACCAAAGCATTCCATCCGGACGGCGATGTCGCCGCCGGCAGATACGGCGCGCTGATCAAATCCGACTCGGCTAGGGTGCCCTGCGCATTCGGATCGAAATTGAACTGCATGCCGAATCGATCGTAGTCGTTTGGTTTGAAGCCCGAAATGCCGGTACGCGAGATCGCACCGAACAGGTTGGCGAACGACGTGCCTTCGTCCTTCGTATTGCCGGCGAGGATGGGCACCTTCCGGTATCGCCCCGCCTTGAGCGCTGCGAACGAATTCACCGGCAGGACATCTCCGTCTTCGATTGGCGCGGGCGCACCGCCCAGTTGTGGGTTCGCAATCGTCACCGTGAGCAACTTGTCGGCCGAGATGCCGCGAAGGTACTCGGCGACCTGCGCGTTTGGCCGCGACGCGAGCCAGATCCGCGCGGACGTCGCGTCCTTTGCCTTGCCGTCGGCAATGACGATCGCCGTTAGCAACGCCTGCGAGTAGGTCTGTGCCTTCGTCCGGGAAGCGTTCAAAATGCCGCCGCTCAACAGTACGGCCTTCTGGAACAGTCCGGCTGACAGTGGTGAAACAAGGAGGGCCCACACATTGACCGCACCTGCGGATTGCCCCATCACCGTGACGTTGCCCGGATCGCCGCCGAACGCTGCGATGTTATTCTTCACGAACTTCAGCGCCTGCTGCTGATCGAGCAGCGCGAAATTGCCGGAATCCGCGAGTGCGTTGCCGGTCTTGAGTTGTGGCAAGTCCAGCCAGCCGAAGATACCCAGGCGGTAGTTAATCGTGACGACCACGGCATTGGCCTTCTTCGCAAGTGCCTGTCCGTCGTAGATGGGATCGGCAGAATATCCCGAGACATTGCTGCCGCCATGTATGAAAAAGATAACCGGAAGTGGGTCGTGTGCCGCCGCCGGACGCCATATGTTCAGCGTCAGGCAGTCTTCGTTGCCAACCGGTTTGCCGAAACCGTCTCGTACCGCGAGGCCAAAGGGTGCGTCATTCGGCGCGGGACCATAGTATCCACCGCCTTGCGCGCACGAGTGTCCGAACTGTTGGGCGGCGCGCACACCGGCCCACGGTGCAGGGTCGACGGGCGGCATCCAGCGTAGTGTGCCGACCGGCGGCTGCGCATACGGAACACCAAGCCACGCGTACACGCCCGTGATGGCGCTGTGATCGAGTCCATTGACGGCGCCGAAGCGCGTGCTTCGTTGAACAGCCGACGGTTTTCCCGCTTCCCAGGTTGGCGACGGAACAATGGTGCTGTCGATGCACCCAGCAAACGGCAATGCCAGGACTATCGTGAAAAGTGCCAATGCGGCGCGACGAAGCGCAGTCATGAATGATTTCCCTTTGTTGAAATTTGCTCGTGTCATCGTTGACGCCCCCCATCTGTAACCTGTTTGAGAGGCGTGATACTGAATGCGTTGATGGATTGAGTATTCCGACGGTCTCTTGAGCGTCCGACTATTCGGTTGCCCCGTCCGATGACGTCTGTGAGACCTTCTTGCGAGGGCGCGATGATGGGATCAAACGCCCGGATCTGATCCGGCTGCTGCATGCGGCAGACTGATACGAATGCCGGTGCCGCGTGTCGGTGGTTCGAAGTAGCTGGCGTTCCCGTGATGTAATTGTGCAATTTCGCGGACGATGCTCAGTCCGAGACCGGCGCCTGGGCTCTGGCGCGTATAACGCGAAAAGGATTCGAATATCTGGTCACGCCAAGCGGGTGGAATGCCTGGGCCAGTGTCGACGAATTCCATATAGACCTGAGTCGCGTCGGTACGGAGGGTGACGGTGAGCGTGACCGAATCGCCGCCATGTCGGATGGCGTTTTGAACGACGTTGACGATGATGCGCCTGAGCGAGGTCGGGTCTCCAAACACATCGAGCCGCTCGCCTTCGCTGACGAGTTCGACATCGTGCCCGGCAGTTAGCACGACCGGTGCGAGCTCGGCCAGCGTGTCGCGCATCAGGGCGACGAGGTTCAGCAATTCCATGCGCGGCGTGGCATTCTTGAGTGTCTGGAGGTCAAGCAACTCGTCGGTCAGCTCGACGAGGCGGGCGACATCTTGCTCGAGCTTGACTTTCAGCGGCCCACTCTCCAGCGCGTCCAGGCGCGCGCGAATGATCGCGATCGGCGTGCGCAACTCGTGGGCGGCGTTGGCGATGAAGCGATCCTGCTGCGCTCGTCCCGAATCGAGACGTTCGAGCGCGGCATTGAATGCGCTGACGAGCGGCACGATTTCAAGTGGCAGTCTCTCCATGGGCAGACGCAGGCCAGGACTATCGATGTTCACGAAGCGCGCGAGTCGGGCGACGTCCATGACCCTTCGCAGCGCCGTTGCCACGACGAGCGGGATGGCCACAATGTTGACGACCAGCAGAGGCAGAAAGAACGGCACTTCAAGGTAGTTGATGACCATGATTGCGATCGCCTTCCATGCCGGTAACATCGGGCCACCGCCGTAGGCGATCTGAATCTCGCCGAGATGCGTGCGAATCGATTTGATCTTGCAGGAAAGATTGAACTGCTCGTTGAGATCCGTCGCGCTGCCGCTGAACAGGCGCGGCAACGCTGCGACCACTGATGCGCAAGCCGGTGAGATGCGGCCGAAGCGGATCTCATCGCCGTTTCGGTCCCGGACGACGAACCAGAGCGCAGGCGATTCGCGTTCGAGCGAACTGAGTTGCGGCGATCCTTGCAACACGAGATGCCCGTCGGGGGCGCGCGTGACAGCGTTGAGGATCGTGCCGTCGATGCGATCGTCCATTACGTAGCCGGAGACTTCCCCCCGCAGGAAGTAGAACCCGGACCAGATACCTGATGCGATGGCGACGATGATGAGGGTGCCGATCAGCGTAATGGATATTCGTTGGGTGATGGACAGGGTTTTGAAAGAATTCATTGGGTAGTGGAAAGCAGATAGCCGATGCCGCGGATAGGGCGAATCTCGACGCCGGCATCACGCGATGCGAGCTTGCTGCGCAGCCGCGAAATGTGAGCATCCAGCGCGTTCGACTGGATGTCTTCATCGAAGCCATAGACGTGTGCGAGGAGTTGATCACGTCGTACGGTTTTCCCCGTGCTTTCGACCAGCGCCTGGAGGGCAAGCAATTCGCGGCGCGGCAGTTCGAACGGTACGCCATGGATGGTGGCGACAAGCGACACGAGATCGATCTCGAGCGCACCAACCGCGACGATATGCGTTTGCAGACTGGGTGAGCGCCGGGCGAGCGCGCGGATACGCGCCACGAGTTCGTCCATCGAGAAGGGTTTGGCGAGATAGTCGTCCGCGCCTGCTTCCAGCCCTTCGATGCGCGCGTCAACCGAGCCGGCTGCAGTCAGCATGATGACGGGAATGCCGGGCGCAGCGGCGCGGAGGTCGGAAATGATGGACACGCCGTCGCCATCGGGCAAGCCGCGATCGAGCAGCACGACCTTATACTGGGATTCGCGGATGGCAAAACGCGCCTCGCTTAAACTCGGCACGCAATCGGCGACGATGTTCCGCTTTTCCAGCGCGCTCTCGATGGCCGAAGCCAGTTCGAGTTCATCTTCGATCAACAGGATGCGCATAGGTCATCGACACGTTGAAGTCAGTCACGGAAGGCGATGTGGAGCTCGAGTGCGCCGATGCCGATTCGATCGCGTCGGATCGCATTTTCAGTATATAGCGTGATCGCGCTTGGCCTCACGTTTACTGGTCAAGGAGCTTGCCATCTTCTCGCGCATCGCGGTGTGAATATCCTCTTTGGTCAGATAGTCGTGGTGTTGTGTGTCGATCTGGTCGAAGTACTTTGCCAGCAGCGGGTTGGCCGCTTGTACTTCCGCGCGGCTGAGCTTGCCGTCGTGGTTCGTGTCGGCCGCGTCGAACGATACGTCGAACGCGATCCGCTGCTTTTCAAGATACTGAGTCAGGAAGGTGTTCCATTCGTTGCGATCAATCACGCCGTTGTGGTTCCTATCGATCAAGGTGAAGCTGTTGGCGATATAGGTCTGGCGCACGGCGACCTGGTCGGTGTCGTTGCCCGATGCGGCTGCATGAGCCACGGTGACGCCCAACACGCCCACGACAACGGCGGCGACGACAGAGAGAAAGTCCAAAATCATGCTCCTTGATGTTAGGCCAACCGCTTCCGGTCGGGCTGGTGAGTGGGACGGCACGAGCGTCACCAACGGCGCGCGTCATTCCATTGACGATCGGTGGCGTGTTGCCCGTGGGTGTTCTGATAGCTGCGGTTGTCGTGACGACGATCGTGCGTCGCCACGTTGCGGATGAAGCCGCCCGCGGCTTACGGATTGCCGTGCGACAGCAGTGCGCTCGCAAAGGTACCGATACCCACGCCGATCATGGTGTTGGTTGTCTTGCGCTCCGCGACGGCGGCGGAGGTGATCACGATATCGGTAGCGCGATTGCCGCTGTACATCGGCGGAACTGCTTCAATTTCATTTCGAGCCTCGTGGGAAATCTGGGCAGGCATTTCGGCGAAATCCATTCGAAACGTATCGCCAAGGTATGCGCGAGAAAAGTCGTAGTGGATGCGCTCATTGAACAAGGGCCCGCGACGAGTGACGCAAGTGATTAATTTCGCAGTTACCGAGACTAGTCAGACAATTTCTTCGGGAAAGGCGTTTGATGAAAAAAACGCAGTTGCGATCCGATTCCTTGCACTTTACTGCGCAGACATTGTGCGAACGTTACGTCATTGGCGGGACGCATTCATCAAGTGATCGGATCCCATTTATTGCGTACCTGATTGGGACAACCGCTTCATGCTGAACCTGTCGATCCCGTTGAACTTCGGTTCGCGCGTGGTGTATTCGTCGACGAGTCTGCAGCACGATACCGGCGGCACGTCCGTGGTCCAGCAGTCGGCAATGGGCTCGCCAGGCGTTGACAACGCGTTCAGCTACGGTGTGAACATGGGCCATGCCACCGGCGGCGCGAATTCGACCGCCAACGTGGGCGGCAACGTCTCCTACATGTCGCCGTTCGCGCGATGTCCTCTGCCGATCCGGGCAGTCAATTTTCCGTGAATGCCGGAATCGGCAATGTCCTCACAATGTTCGCTGAGTACAATTCGGTCGGAATGGATAATCGACTTGGTTTGGAATCGGTATCGCGCCACATGTGTGACATAAAACATCAGTAATGCACATATGGTCAAGCTGACAAGGATGTTTTGCCTAAGAGGGGCAGTATTTGTTCCTCATCGTCGAAAGAGTTTTTGCCCTGCAAAGTTCGGTTAAGTATATTTTTCTTTGAAATTTCCGGATATCGATCGAGCTCAAGTTGAATGCCGAAGCGAGTCCGTCTTGAGACTAATTCGATGAAGACCTATCGGGGTTACTTGAAGCATTCTGAATCCGTGAAAAAAATGCTTGAGCAGGAACGCCTGAAGATCTCTGGGCGTGTTCTTCAGGAGATTCGTGAGTGTGTGGAGGAATTCGGGTTCAAGCCGGACGACGTGTTTTCAAAACGGAGAAAACATAACGCCAAGTACTACAATCCAGTAACCGGCCAGACCTGGAGCGGTAGGGGGCGTGAGCCGCTATGGATTCGTGGTAAAGATCGGAAGTCGTTCGAAATCAATCAATCTACGCAGTTTTTCGATGACGCTGCGTAGGACATTTAATCGAAAAAATATTCTCTGCCTGTTTCCGCGTAAATAGTGGATCCGTGAAACCGCGTCGGCCTGGTCGTTGTCGGATCTGGACAAAGCTGTAACCGTCACACAGTGTCGTCGATTCATCATCGATTCGCGCCGATCGGGTGGGCCAAAAACTGGACCGAACCTTACCGATCGCGCGTGACCCGATTCCAAGCGCCACATCGTTACCGATGCCAACGGCGCGCCGCTTGCCGCGGTCCTGGCCGGCGCGCATGTCAATGACGTCGCGCAAGTGCTGCCTTTGATCGACGCGATTCCACCGATTCGCGGCTTGCGCGGCCATCCATGAGCGAACCGCTTGTGATCTACGCCGGTCGTGGCTACGACTCCAAGCGACACCGACGCGTGCTGCGCGAACGCGGCATCAGGCTCGTGATCGCAAAGCGTCGCATCGGGCACGGCAGCGGACTCGGCACGTATCGTCGGGGCATCGAACGCACTCGCTCTTGGCGCCACTATTTCCATCGACTACGCATGCCTTGGGAGCTGGTTCCCCTGCAACTGCGAAGGGAGAGAAAAAGCAAGTTGCACCATTTCTGCATAGTGTCAGGCAGCGCTGAAGTCGACCGAAAAGCGCGCAACTTTAGTCCGTCGGGCGCACCAGGCGCTTTTCGACGCGCTTGCTCGTGTGAAATTGTCGTGCTAATTTTTCATGAAATTTCTCGGCGTAAATTTCACGGAGTCCGCATGTTCGTGCAGTCCGACCGACACGTCGCAAGCTACTACGCGGGCACCTACCCGGCGCCGATCCCGCTTCGTCCGGAGCTGGACGAACGCATCGACGCCGACGTGCTCGTCGTCGGCGCGGGCTTCAGCGGGCTGCATACGGCGTTGCGCCTGGCGCTCGCAGGCAAGCGCGTGGTCGTGCTCGAGGCAAGCCGTGTCGCGTGGGCCGCGTCGGGCCGCAACGGCGGCCAGGCGCTGCTCGGCTGGTCGTGCGACATGCAGCCGCTCGAGGATTCGCTCGGCCGCGACGGCGCGCGCCTGCTGTGGGACAGCATGCGCTGGGCGGCGGCCGAAGTGCGCGAACTGCCGGTGCGGCACGGCTTCGACATCGACTACCGGCCCGGCAGCCTGTGGGCGGCCGTGCGACCACGCCGCGTCGCGATGCTCGAACAGGCCCGCGACGAGGCGGCCGAGCGCTGGGGCTACGACCGGCTGCGCGTGATCGGCCGCGACGAGATGCCCGAATGGATCGGCGGCACGCGCTATCTCGCGGCGCTCCACGATCCGGAGGCCGGCCACCTGAATCCGCTGAAGCTCGCGCTCGGCCTTGCGCAGACGATCGAGCGCGCGGGCGGCCGCATCTACGAACAGAGCCGCGTGCTCGACTGCCGCGAGACGGCCGGCGGCCACGTCGCGCGTACGGCGCACGGCGAAGTGCGTGCGGACGTGCTCGTGCTGGCGTGCAACGCATACGTCGACCGGCTCGATCGCGATCTCGCGCGCCGGCTGCTGCCGGTCGGCACGTACCAGGTCGCGACCGCACCGCTTGCGCCGGACGTCGCGCGGGCGCTGCTGCCGCAGAACAGTTGCGTGATCGACAACCAGTTCGTGCCCGACTACTTCCGCCTGAGCCCCGACAACCGGCTGCTGTTCGGCGGCGGCTGCACGTACCTCGGCGGCATTCCCGCCGATATCGCGGCGGCGACGCGACCGCATCTCGAACGCGTGTTCCCGCAGCTGGCCGGCGTGCCGCTCGACTACGCGTGGGGCGGCCATATCGACATCAGCATGCGGCGCACGCCGGATATCGGCCGCCACGGGCAGCGCTTCTGGCTGCAGGGCTTCTCGGGGCACGGCGTGCTCCCGACGCTCGCCGGCGCGCGCGCGGTGGCCGACGCCGTGCTCGGCGACGAACGCCTGCTCGCGCAGTACCAGCGCATCCGCAATCCGCGCTTCCCTGGCGGCGACCGGCTCGCCGCGCCGCTGGAAGCGATCGGCAAGGCCTGGTACCGTCTGCGCGATACCGTCTGATCCACCGGAACCCGTCATGAACGAACAGGAAGAGATAGAAAGTCTGGCGATCCTGATCCGCGACCTGCGCAAGCATCGCAAGGTCACGCTCAACGATCTGGCCGAACGGATCGGCCGCTCGGTCGGCTTTCTGTCGCAGGTCGAGCGCGGGCTGTCGCGCCCGACGGTCGCGGATCTCACCGCGATCGGCGAGGCGCTCGGCGTGCCGACCACGTATTTCTACAGCCTGAGCAAGCCGCGCAGCGTGCCGTGGGTCACGCGGCCCGACGAGCGGCGCACCGTGTATTACGCGGCCGGCATTACCGACATGCTCGTGTCGCCGAACATGCGTTCGCGCTTCTCGATCCTCGAAAGCCATCTCGCGCCGGGCGCGAGCAGCGGCGAGCGGCCGGTCGACGACAGCGACGAGCAGGGCGGCTTCGTGCTCGAAGGCGAACTGACGATCTGGGTCGACGGTGACGACACGCCCGTCACGCTCGGGCCGAACGATGCATTCCAGCTTCCCGCGCACAAGCGCTTCCGTTACGCCAACCTGACCGAAGCGCCGACGCGCGTGATCTGGGTATTCACCTGAGTTGTCCGCGGGGCGCGCAGTGTTGCAAGCGGTCGCGCCACGCAGCCTGTTTGCAGTACTGATTGAAATGCGGCTCACAGGGTCACGTGTGCCGCATGAATCCGGTTCGCCGCGTCGCGGCACCGCCATACCAAGACATGGAAAGGATGAGACATGGCTGACGTCGTTCCCGCGCTGGTCGATGAAGTCCGCGCATTCCGGCAGGCGCACCCTGAAATTCGATATGTCGACCTGATCTGCCTCGACCTGCCCGGACACTTCTACGGCAAGCGCTATCCGATCGATGCGCTGGAAAAGGTCGCGGCCGGTTCGCTGCTGAAACTGCCGCAGAACTGTATCCTGCTCGGCACGCAGGGCGGGCTCTACAAGATCGGCGATTACTGTTTCAACGACGGCGACCCGGACGCCGTGCGTCGGCTGATCCCCGGCACGCTGAAGCCGGTGACCTGGGAGAAGCAGCCGCTCGGCCAGATGCTGATCACGACCGACGGCACCGATTCGCCGGTCGAGTTCGAGCCGCGCGAGGTGCTCGCACGCGTGCTGAAGCGGTTCGCACGGCGCGGCATCCGGCCGGTCGTCGCGTTCGAGCTCGAGTTCTACCTGTTCGACGCGCAGCTCGCGGAAGGGATGCCGCAGTATCCGCGCGACCGTTTGAGCGACGATCGCGACGATCAGCCGAACATGCATATCGAGCGGCTGTCGCGCTTCTCCGACGTGCTGCACGAGATGGTCGACGTCGCGTGCGAGCAGGGGGTGGACGCGACGGTGATCACCGCCGAGCTCGGGCCCGGCCAGTTCGAGATCAATTTCGGCCACACCGACGATGCGCTGCGCGCGGCCGACTGGTCGGCGATGTTCTGCCGCAGCACGCGCGGCGTCGCGTTGCGGCACGGCTATCGCGCGAGTTTCATGGGCAAGCCGTACCTGCATGCGCCGGGCAGCGGGATGCACGTGCACGTGAGCCTGTACGACGACGCGGGCCGCAACCTGCTCGCGGCGGACGGGCAGCGTCCATTGCGGCACGCGGTGGCCGGCTGCCTTGCGCTGCTGCCGCACTGCATGCCGGTGTTCGCGCCGAATCACAACGCGTTCCGGCGCTATGGGTCGATGGTGAACGCGGCAAGCCGTGCGAGCTGGGGCTTCGAGGATCGCGACGCGTGCATCCGGATTCCGGAGTCGGATGCACGCAACCTGCGCATCGAGCACCGGCTCGCGAGCGCGGATGCGAATCCGTATCTGGTGCTCGCGGCGATCCTGTCGGGGATGGAGCACGGGCTCGATGCGAAGCGCGAGCCGATTGCGCCGCTCAACGAGGATCGCGGCAGCGGCATCGACTTCCCGAAGGAAATGCTGTCGTCGGTTGCCGCGATGCAGGATCATCCGGCCGTGCGCGAAGGGCTCGGCAGCGAGTTCGTGATGGTGTATTGCGAGAACAAGCGGCAGGAGGAACTGGATTTCCGCAACGAGATCGGCGCGCGGGAGTATCGGTGGTTCCTTTGATGGCCGCGCCGGTCGATGAAGCCGATCAGGGAAGTGCGCGCCAGTAGCGCACTTCTTCGATCGGCGTCCCGTCGATTTCGAACGTCTTGATGTCGTCCTCGGCGACGAAGCCTTCTCGTTCGTAGAACGCCCTGGCGCGTCGATTCTTGATCAGGACCCAGAGCGATACCCATGCATGGCCGGCATCATGCAACGACCGGCATGCGTGATCGACCAGCGCCGCGCCGATGCCCCGGCCGCAATGCGAAGGATGCAGATAGATCGCTTCGATTTCTCCCCATGCGCGATCCTTGTCGGTGTCGCGCGTCGGACCGTAGGCGATCCAGCCGGCAGGCAGGTCGTTCGTCATCGCGAGCGCGACGCGCGGCCGTCCGGCGTCGAGCGCGTAACGCCACGCGGCCGTGCGCTTTTCGACCGACAGGCCGGCGAGGAACGCGGCCGGCATGATGTCCGTGTAGGTGGCTTGCCACGACGCAACGTGAATATCGGCGATGGCCGGTGCGTCGGCGGAGGTGGCGGCGCGGATGTCGATCGTCGTGGTGTTCGGTGCCATGCGTGCCTCGCCTGACCGGTTGCCATGCGCCGCGTTGCAGCGCGCGGGTTTCAATCCGCCGGATCCAGACTGGCGGCGATTGCGAAACTGTAGCCGAGATCCAGTTGCGATGCGTCGGCGGGCATCTCGGTTTTCTTCAGCACGAACTCGAACGCGGGCTCGAACCAGCCGTTGCGCGGTGCTTCGCCGCCGAGGATTTCGACGTCGTACCAGCCGTTGTCGAGTTCGATCACGGGCCCGCCGGGTTCGCGATAACGCGTGAGCAATGCGTTCACCGTGTCGTCGGTGAGGCGTTCGAGAATGCGCCACGTGTAAAGCATCACCGAACGATGCTCGACGCGCAGTACGTATCCGCCGCGGCGATGCTGCAGGCGGCTGCCGGCCTTCAGCAATTCGGGTGTGTCGTTATCCAGCGTGAAGATGATCGTGTACGGATGATTCTCGATGCCGGCCAGCGGAATGACGATACCTTCGACCACGGCATGGTCGCCGCTGTCGCCGGTCGTGAACTCGGACGCGACGTTGTCCGACAGCCGATGGGTTTCCTTGTAGCGCTTCAGCAGCAGAAGATCGCCGACGAGGAAACAGTCGATCAGGTCGTTGAGGACTTCGGAGAATTCATGCCGCATCGTCGTTCCTTTCGAGCGTGCCATGCCGCGAAGCGCATCGCGGCACGGCATGTGCGACGACCTTACTCGCCGAGCTTCGACGTCACGCACCCGGTGCTCGAGCATTCGCGCTCACGCTCGCGCAGGAACGACAGCCGCGACTGCGTCATGTCGTTCGCGCACTGGATATCCACGAGATAGCTGCTGCCGCGCGTCTCGCTGCACTGCGCGTCGCGTTGCTTCAGCCACGCGAGCTGGCCGGCCTTCAGCGTCGCCTGCTGGTCGCCGCTCAGCTGCTTGCGCAGGCGGCCGTATTCGTCATTCAGATCGCGGTCGGATTGCGAGAACTGCGTACTGGTGCAGTACACCTGGTCGAACGCGCTGCGCGGCTTCCCGCAGCCGGCCGCGTGAGCGGCGAACGGAACGGTGAGCGCGAGCAGCGCGCAGGATGCGAACAGATTCTTCTTTTTCATTGTGATGCTCCTGACTGGGTGAAAACCGTTGAGACCGACGGGCGATATCGTCATTCATTGCGGCGTCGTGCATGCGTCGATCCCGCCCGCTATCGCGGTGGACAGGCGCTGGATCGTCTCGCGCCGCGCGAGTCGTGCTTCTTCGTCCGGATTGACGATCACGCCGGCTTCGACGAGCACGGCCGGAATCGGCGCGGTGCGCAGCACGACGAGATCGTCGAAGCGGTGGATGCCGAGTTGCGGGTCGATCAGCGGGCGGTTCTCGCCGCGGATCGGCTGCGCGTGATACAGCGACGGCCGTTCGCCAGCCGCGACCAGCCGCTCGGCGATGGCCTTCGCGCAGCGCAGGCTTTCCGCATAGTGCGGATTGCGCTCCGACACGAACACCGAAAAGCCGCGGAATTCGCGTTGCCGGCCCGCGTCGATGAACTGCTGCTGCATCGAGTCGTGATGGATCGACACGAACAGGTTTGCGTCGGGCGCCTGCGTCGAGCGTTGATCGAGCTTGATCTCGCGGCCGTCGGCCGACGTGCGCAGCACGCGGTCGCCGTGCGAGGCGAGCTTTTCGGCGACCGCGCCGGACAGGTCGAGGTTGTACAGGTATTCGACGCGGCCGCTCGCACCGGTGGAACCGGGGTGCGCCGGCGTATGGCCGGTGTCGACGACGATGTAACGGCCGGCGGCCGGCTCAATGCCGGAGGCGGCGGTGCTGGCCGTGTCGGCCGCATGCAGCGCCGGCGGCGCGCCGAGCAGCGGGGCGCATGCGAGCACGCGCGCGGCGGCGCGCACGAGCGGGTGAAGGCGTCGAAGGGTACGGTTCGTCATTGTTGTTGTCGCGGAGGGCATGCGGCGCGTCGCACGGTGCGGCGCCGTCGGCCTGCTCGATGCAGTCGGAATGTCGCGCGATTATAGCGGGTGGCGGCGCCGCAATGACGAACGTCGGCCGTCAGGCGAGCACGCGCCGGGCCGCGAGCGTGCCCCAGTACGACGCTTCCTCGAACAGCGACAGCCCGGACAGGTCGGCGTGCGCGAACACGACGGGGCCGTCGGCATCACGTAGCGCGAGCAGGCCGGGCCGGCTCAGGAAGCCGACGTCGGGCGTCGCCATCGCGTGGCCGCGCACGGTGATCTCGAGTGCCGTCGCGTGTTTCCACAGTTCGCGCCCGTAGACGGCCTGCAGGTCGATCGCCGCCTGCTCGCGCAACGCGTCGGGCTGCGCCTGCGCGAGCCAGCGGCGCGTATCGTCAGGCGTCTGAGTACTCAACGCCTGATACGCGGAGAAGACCGAGCGCGTCGGTGGCGACATCCGGATCAACTGGTGTGTGGACACCACATAGCCGAGCGCCGCGCCGTCGTAGACGACGTTGTCCCATGCGAGCGGCACGCCTGCTGCTTCGGCCGGCATCCCTTCGAGCAGGAAATTGGACACGAGCCACGGCGCGCGCGGCGGCAGGTCGCGCGCAGGTTCGAAGCCATACGCGGCAAGCTGCGGAAACACGCGCGCCGCGACGAACAGCGGCATCGCGCTCACGACTCGACGCGCCTTCAGCGTGAACGTCGACAGCGTGCCGTCGTCGCCGATGCGTGCGCACAGCACGTCGACGCCGCCTGCGCGTTCGGTCGCGCGCACCGCGAAGCCGTCCCGCGACCACGCGTTCGAGCCGGTGCGCGCGGTGATCGAATCGCCCAGCTTCGTCACCATCGTGTGCAGCCCGTCGGGCCAGGTCAGCACCGCGCCGTCGCTCGCATCGCCTGCATGGCCGCCGCGCGAAGAGAAATAGTGCAGGCCGGCCCAGGCGGAGACGTGCTCGTAGCCCGCGCCGTAGTCGTCGCGGCAGCAGTAGTTCAGGTACCAGTGCAGCGCCTTCGCGGTGTAGCCCTCGTCGAGCAGCCACTGGCGGAACGAGCGCCGGTCGAGCGCGCGCCATTGCGGGTCGCGCGACGATTCGGCGATCGGGATGCAGAACACCTTGCGGCCGTCGGTGCCGCGCGCGGCGCGCAGTCCGTCCGTGTACGCGAAGAACTTCGCCTGCTGCGCGAGCTCGTCGGCGCCGAGGCCGGCGGTCGGCACGATGCCGTCCTGCCACTGGCCGGCGATGAAGAGCCGTTCGTCGGGCGCGTGCACGAGCGCGCGCTCGTCGTACACGGGGCGCATGGAGAACGGCGCGGATTCGATCACGCCGAGATCGGCGAGCATGTCGCGCAGATGCGCGGATTCGAGCGAAGGCAGCGGCAGGTAGTGCGCGCCTTTCGGATAGCCGAGCTCGCCGAAGCGCCCGCCGGCCGCATTGCCGCCGAATTCGGGGCCCGCGAGCACGGTGAAGCGCTTGTGGCCTGCGCGCGCGAGCTGCCAGGCGCACGACAGTCCGGCCGCGCCGGCGCCGAGGATCGCGACATCCGTCTCGATCGTGCCCGACGGCGGCGGCAGCCTGGCATGGTCGCGCAGCGCGTGGCCTTCGCGCATGCCGGGGTAGCCGACGCGCGGCGTCGTCTCGATCCAGCCGGTGCGGCCGCATGCGGCGAGCGACGCGGCCGCGGACGCGACGAGGAACGTGCGGCGGTCCATCAGCGCAGCACGTGTTTCCAGTCGTCGTCGAAGCGGCGCACGAGCGGCTGGTCGTTGAGTTCGTTCGGCGACATCGGCAGCGCCGGCATGTCGGCCGGGAAGTGGAACATCTCGGCGGCCGTCTGCGCATCGAGCCAGCGCGTCGGCACCGAGTAGTGCGTCGGCACCGTGAAGTCGCGGCGCTTGCCGGCGATCACGAAGCCCCAGTCGCCGAACGACGGCACGTAGCAGTGATACGGCCAGGTGTTGAGCCCGGCTTCGTGCAGCGTCGCGATGATGGTCCAGTACGCGTGCGGCGCGAAGTACGGCGACGTCGACTGGATCACCACATAACCGTTCTCCGACAGGTGGCGCGCGAGCAGCCGGAACACCGGCACCGAATACAGCCGGCCGAGCCCGAAGTTGGTCGGATCGGGGAAGTCGACGACGATCGCGTCGTACACGTCGGCATTCGATTCGAGCCAGCGTACGGCGTCATCGTTGATCACGTGCACGCGCGGGTCCTTCAGCGACCCCTGGTTCAGCTTGACGAGCGGCACGGACGTCGAGAACAGCTTCGTCATCGCGGGATCGAGGTCCACGAGCGTGATCTGTTCGAGATTGCGGTGCTTGAGCAGTTCGCGCACCGCCAGGCCGTCGCCGCCGCCGAGCACGAGCACGCGCTTCGCCCACGGCAGCGCCCCGATCGCCGGATGGATCAGCGCCTCGTGATAGCGATGCTCGTCGCGCGACGAGAACTGCAGGTTGCCGTTCAGGTACAGCCGCATGTCGTCGTGCCACTGCGTGAGCACGATGCGCTGGTACGGCGTCGTTTCCGAATAGATCGTCTCGTCGCCATACACGCCGTGCTCGGCCCAGTGCGTGATGCGGTCCGCCAGCGCGAACCCGGCGACCAGCAGCCCGATCACGAGCGCCGCGCGCATCAGCTTGCCGCGTACGTTGCGGATCTCGTCGCGGAACAGGTGCGTCGTCCACAGTGCGACGAACGCGTTCAGGAGACCGAACAGGAAGCTCGTGCGCAGCAGGCCGAGACGCGGCGCGAGCACGAGCGGGAAGATCAGCGACACGGCGAGCGAGCCGAGATAGTCGAAGGTCAGCACTTCGCTGACGGTGTGGCGGAAGGCCTGGCGCCGTTGCTGGAACGCGCGCATCACGAGCGGGATCTCCATCCCGATCAGCAGGCCGAGCGCGAGCACGAGCGCGTAGAGCGCCGCGCGGAACGGCGCCGCGAGCCATGCGAACACCGCGAACAGCAGCGCGGCCGACACGCCGCCGAGCAGGCCGACGAGCAGCTCGATGTCGACGAAGCGGTCGAGCACGTCGTCGTCCTCGACGAACTTCGCGAGCCACGAGCCGATCCCCATCGCGAACAGGTAGGTGCCGATCACCGACGAGAACTGCAGGATCGAATCGCCGAGCAGGTAGCTCGACAGCGCGCTGCTGATCAGTTCGTAGCCGAGCCCGCACGACGCGAGCACGAGAATCGACAGGACGAGCGCACGCCTATGCAGCATGGCGCATCCGTTGTGCAGTGTTCGGCAATGTGGATATACTGGCGCGGATTTTTGTCAGCTGGGCCCGTGCGGGCCGGCCGGCGACGGGGCGGCGAACCGAGCACAAAATCCGAGGAAAAGAATGAATAGTGCCTATCTTTATGCGGTTCATTTACTGTCGGCGTTCGTGCTGCTTCTTGTGTTCGCGGCAGTGTACCTGAAGGTCACCCCGTTCGACGAACTGGCGCTGATCCGCGACGGCAACGCGGCCGCGACGCTGTCGTTCGGCGGCGCGCTGATCGGTTTCTGCCTGACGCTCGCGTCCAGCATCGCGCACAACTCGACGCTCGGCGAAGTCGTGATCTGGGCCGTCGGCGCGATGATCGTGCAACTGATCACCTATGCGGCGCTGACGCGCCTGATGCCCGGCATGAATCATGCAATCGAGGATCGCAACGTCGCGATGGGCGGCCTGATGGGCACCGCGTCGCTCGTCGTCGGCATCATCAATGCCGCCTGCCTGACCTGACGCGCCACGCGTTTCGAGGAGACCGACATGAGTCTGGGTTCATTCATCCGCAAGCAGTTCATCGACGTCCTGCAATGGACGGAAGACACCGACGGCGTGCTGGCCTGGCGCTATCCGATGGAAGACCAGGAGATCCAGTACGGCGGCAAGCTGACCGTGCGCGAAACCCAGGTCGCGATCTTCGTCAACGAAGGCAAGGTGGCCGACGTGTTCCAGCCGGGGCTGTACACGCTGGAAACGAATACGCTGCCGGTACTCACGTACCTGAAGAACTGGGATAAATTCTTTCAATCACCTTTCAAGTCGGACGTCTACTTCTTCAGCACGCGGCTGCAGCTCGGCCGGCGCTGGGGCACCGCGCAGCCGGTGACGATCCGCGATCGTGAATTCGGCTTCGTGCAGGTGCGCGCGTTCGGCATCTACTCGTACCGGATCGTCGATGCGGCCGCGTTCCACCGCGAGGTCAGCGGCACGCGCGCGGCGTACACGGTCGACGATCTCGAGCAGCAGTTGCGCAACCTGGTCGTCACCGCGATGAGCACGACGTTCGGCTCGGCCGACGTACCGTTCGTCGACATGGCCGCGAACCAGTCGCTGCTGTCGCAGCGCGTCGCCGAGGCGCTGGTGCCGGTATTCACGCGCTACGGGCTCGCGCTCGACGCGTTCGCGGTTGAAAGCGTGTCGCTGCCGGCCGAGTTGCAGAAGGCGCTCGACCTGCGGATCGGCGCGGGGATGGCCGGCGATCTCGCACGCGCCACGCAATACCAGACTGCGCAGGCGATTCCGCTCGCCGCGCAGAACCCGGGCGGCATCGCCGGGGTCGGCGCGGGGCTCGCAGCCGGTGCGGCGATCGGGCAGGCGATGGCCGGCCAGATCGCGGGCGCCGCGCAACCGGCGCCGCCCGCACCGCCCGCGCCCGCCGCGGCGCCCGTCGCTGCCGCGCCGGCCGAGGGCACCGATTACGTGCAGCGGCTCGAACAGCTGAAGGCGCTGTTCGACAAGGGGCTCGTGACCGAAGACGAATATTCGCGCGCGAAGGCCGAGATCCTCGCGAAGCTCACCCGGTAAACGTCGCGCATGTTCAGCACCTCGTGCCCCCAGTGCGGCGCGCCGGTCGAGTTTCGCTCGGCGGCGGCCGTGATGGCCGTCTGCGCGTTCTGCCGCAGCACGCTGCTCAAGCGCGGCGCCGACGTCGAACGGATCGGCGAGCTGGCCACGGTGCTCGACGATGCGTCGCCGATCCAGATCGGCACGGCTGGCCGCTACGGCAAGCGCGCGTTCACGGTGCTCGGGCGCATCCAGATGACCTACGACGCCGGCGCGTGGAGCGAGTGGTACGTCGTGTTCGACGACGGCGCGTTCGGCTGGCTGTCGGATGCGTCGGGCCAGTACGCGGTCACGGTGCGCGAGCCCGACGATGCGTCCGGCGGCGCATGGCCCGCGTTCGGCACGCTCGAGCCGGGCATGCGGATCGACCACGGCGGCCGCGCGTATCTCGTGTCCGACGTGCGTACCGCGCGGTGCACGGGCGGCGACGGCGAGTTGCCGTTCCGCGTCGATACGGGTTGGGAGGCGCGTGTCGTCGACCTGCGGACCGGCAACGCATTCGCGACCTACGATTATTCCGACGCCGACTCGAACGGCGGCAGCCCGGCCGTCTACACAGGTGAGGCACTGGAGTTCGACGCGCTCGCGTTCACCGGGCTGCGCGACACCGAACACGACACGCGCGAGAAGCGCGGCTCGGAGATGGTGCCGTTCGCGTGCCCGAGCTGCGGCGCGCCGCTGTCGTATCTGCCGAACGTGGCCGACTACGTCGTATGCGGAAGCTGCCACGCGGGCGTGCAGTGCACGGCCGAGCAGCAGACCGTGTTCGCGGCGCAGCGCAAGCTCGACGCGGTGAAGGGTGCGCTGGAACTCGGTGCGATCGGCACGTTCGACGGCGTGAAGTACACGGTGATCGGGATGATGCGCTGCCGCGTGCCGGGCGACGACGAGACCTGGGACGAATACCTGCTGCTGAACCCGAAGCGCGGCTTCCTGTGGCTGGTGCAGAGCGAGGGGCGCTGGGAGCGCGTGAAGGTGCTCGACCAATGGCCGACGATCGGCAGCGATTCCGACGTGACCGACGGTGGCAAGACCTACCGGCTGCGCGAGGAATATGACTCGGAGGTCGTCTACGTGGTCGGTGCGTTCAACTGGCGCGTGCAGGTGGGCGATCGCACGTCGATCGTCGATTACGGCTGGCAGAAGGACAAGCTGACGCGCGAGCGCAGCGATGCGGAAATCGTCTGGTCGCGCGCCCGGCCGCTGTCGGGCAGCGCGCTTGCCGAACGTTTCAGCGCGCCGGCGCTTGCTGCTGCTTCGGGGGCGGCAGCGTCGACGGGCCTGTTCGGGGGGAAAAGTCCGCACAGTTTCGCGCCGCTGCCGTGGGTGTTCAGCGCGTTGCTCGTGATCTTCAACATGGGAACGCTGTTCTCGTTCAGCGGCCGCACCGTCTACGTGCTGGTCGGCCTGCTGGTGCTGTGGCTGCCGGAATGGCTGTGGAAGGGCTTTGCGTCGGACGGGGGCAAGTCGTGATCCGGTACATCCTCTACGGCCTCTACGGCCTGTTCGTCGTCACGCTGTTCAGCTGCGCGTCGATCGGCGGCAGCGGTTCGGGCGGCAGCGGCTGGGGCAGTTCGTCGGCCCGCAGCGGCTACTCGTCGTACGGGTCGCACAAATGACCGCACGCGATGGGATCGAGCCGCCACGCGCGACGCTCGGCTCGCACGTGCTGGCCGATCTGGCCGGCATCGATGCGGCGCTGTTGCGCGACGCCGCGCGGCTGGAAGCGATCCTCACCGGCGCCGCGCGACAGGCCGGCGCGCGCGTGATCGGCGCGCACTTCCATCACTTCGGCGGCGAGCACGGCGTAACGGGTGTCGTGCTGCTCGCCGAGTCGCACATCACGATCCACACGTGGCCCGAGCATTGCTTCGCGGCCGTCGACGCATTCATGTGCGGCGCGGCGCGCGCGGCCGAAGCGGTCGATGCGATTGCCGCCGCGCTCGGCACGCACGCGCAGGTTCGGCAGCAGGTGGCGCGTGGCGGCGTGTCGGCTTGAACACGCATTTCGCACCTTGTTCGCCATCACGGAAGCGATGTTGCGCCGCGAATCGGGCGCGGATACGTTCGTGACGCGCTAGCGTTCGAACCGGAACGTCGACACGCTGTGCAGCGTCGCATCGTCGGTGCCGACGATGCCTTGCGTGCCCGCGACGGCCGAGCGCTTGCCGTTGCTCAGCACGGCCCAGTAGCATTCGCCGCCGGCAGCATGGAAGCCGGTTTCCGGATCGCTGATACCGCACGTGATCGTCGCGCGCATGCCGCGCCAGCCGGGGCCCGAGAAGCGCTCGACTTCCTGCGGAATGCCGGGGCCGTACGACGTCACCCACTTGCCGTCGTCGTCCTTCACGAAGCCCGCTTCTTTCTCCGCGACCGGTTCCAGCGCGCCGTCGACGATCTCGAACGAGATGAAGCTGCTGCTGTAGGTCATGTTCCGGCCGACGATCGCGACGCAATGGTCGCTGCCGCCTTCCGGGCACGGCTTTTTCACCTGCCGGTTCGCGAGGTATTCGAACGAAATGCCGAGCGCGGGATCGCGGTAGGTTTTCCAGCCCGCGTGTTTCACCTGCTTCAGCGCAGCCGTGCGGTCGCGGTACGCGGTGGCGATGCACGCGGCGTCGGCGCACGCATCGCGCTGCGCGAGCCATGCACGTTGCGACCGGACGACGGCCTGCTGGTCGGCCGCGATGCCGATCGCATCGTAGTACGCGTTCGACAGGGTGGTGTCTGCCGAGACGAGCGCCTTGTCGCCGCAGATCAGGCGATCGGTGCGTGTCTTCGCACGCGAGCAGTCGATGCTGTCTGCATGGGCCGACAACGAAAGGCCGATCGCGGCCAGCGTGAGAGCGACGCGAATGCCGAACACGGACATCTCCTCATCGGGTGGACGACTGTCACGCAGCCGTCATTTGGCGTGGCGGCGCGCGGTTCGTTTCGAGAACGTTCGCCCCCGCGCGCCGCGCATCGACGTGCGTTTCAGCGATTGATTTCGTCGGCCGAGATCAGTTCGGCCACCAGCACCTGCGCAGGACCCCGCAGGTAATACTCGTGTTCGAGCGGTTCGCGCAGCTTCATGTACGTTTCCGAGCCGATCTGCATCGTCTCGCCCGCGTGCATCCGTGCGCCGCTGTCCAGCAGGTAGTGCATCACGTTGTTGAAGATGCCCGAATAGCGTTCGCCTTCGTGATGGCCAGCCGCGAGCGCGGCGAAATCGGGGAGGCCGAACACGTCGGCGCCATAGGTGCGCATCCACACGCCTTCGACGCCTTCGACCTCGTATTTCACGAAGCCGCAGAAGAACAGGTTCAGCGGGATGTCGCGCAGCACCTCGAGGCTTTCTTCGCCGAGTTCCTTCGCGTTGAAGACGCCGGCGGGCAACGACGTGTGCGCATGCTCGTTCGGCACCGCGACGCCGTTCTGCTCGGCCAGCGCGCCGGCGACCGCCGCCAGCGCGACATACTGGTCGAGCGGATTCGCTTCGTGCCCGGCGTAGTAGAGGATCACGTGGCTGCGGCTCGCGCGTACCTGCTGCTTCAGGTCCTGCCCGTAGTGGGCGGGTGCGACGCACGTCTCCAGCGCGTCGGACGGATAGGGCGCATCGAATCCGACCAGCCGGACGACATGGTCGCCCCAGCCGGCGAGCCCGAATACCTGCTCCAGCGTCGGCTCGGTTTCGACGCGCGCCTGTTTCATGCTCGGGTGATAGGCACGCAGCGCGGCCGTCAGCGCGGCAATGTCGACCTGCAGCGGGCCGTCGAAGACGACCGCCACGCTCAATGGATTCTCGACGTCGGGGGCCGCGACCAGCGCGACGGGGTTTTCGGGCGCTTCCTTGCGGCCAAAGAATCGGGATATCAGGCTCATCGGATTGTGTTTGTGTCGATGCCGTTACAGGGAGCGCGCCCTGTTCTCTCGGGCAGGGCATGCCGTCGGGATGACGGTGGCCCGTAGTTTCCCCGGGTTCGGCGAATCTGGCAAATGTCCGATGGCGCGGCCGGCGGCGCGCACCGGTCAGTGCGGCAGCGCTTCGGCCTCGGCCCAGCGCTTGAACGAATCGAGACGCCGGCGCGTCTGGACGAGATAGAACGCGCCGATCAGCGGTTCGAGCAGCCAGCGCAGCCAGGACGGCTGGGCGCGGAAGTTGTACGTGAACTTCACCTCGGTCGACCCGGGCGTGTGTTCGGTGAAATTCCAGCTGCCGCTGAAGCGTTCGAGCACCTTGGGCCCTTCGACCATTTCGACGGCGGCGACCTGCGGCGGCCGGTACGAGATGTAGCGCGACACCATCGTCGCGCCCGACTGGCTGCGGCAGAACGCGTCGACGCCGACGTCGGGCGTCGTTCCGTCGAGCAGATAGGCGTCGGTGAGGAAACTGTCCCACACGAGCCGCCGCGCGTAATCCTGCGACCACGTGAAGAGGCGCCTGCGATCGACGCCGACGGTCCGGCTGACTGAGATCCTCATGATGGCGGGCAAGGGCGCGGATTAGGATGAAATCGAGTGTAACCCGCCAAAAACGCGCGTTTCGTCAGACTTCGTCAAGTCGAGCGTGTGCTCGAACGGGCGCGATTGACGCACCTCGGGATTTCACCTAGGATTCGATACAACCCTTCGGGACAGACCCGGAGCGTTTCAATCTCTTGAGGGAGCCTCATGAGTACGCAACAGAACCGGCGCTTCGACGCGCTCGTTTTCATTGGTCGTTTCCAGCCTCCGCATCGTGGTCACCTGAACGTGCTGAAGTCGGCACTGAGCCGGGCCGAGCGCGTGTGCGTGCTGATCGGATCGACCGACAAGCCCCGCACCATCAAGGATCCGTTCTCGTTCGACGAGCGCCGCCAGATGCTGGCTTCGCTGCTCGACGCGTCCGAGCGCGACCGCGTGACGATCGCGCCGCTGCAGGATTCGACGTACAACGACGGCGACTGGGTGCGCTGGGTGCAGGACGCCGTCGCATCCACGCTCGGCGACATCGCACAGCGCAAGGTCGGGCTGATCGGCCACGAGAAGGACGCCACGTCGTATTACCTGCGGATGTTCCCGCAATGGGAGCTCGTCGACGTCGACGCGACGGAAGACATTTCCGCCACCGAGATCCGCGACCAGTATTTCGCCGAACGCACCAACAGTTTCGTGCAGTGGGCCGTACCGGAACCCGTGTTCGGCTGGCTCGAGCGTTTTCGCACGCAGCCGGAATTCGCGCAGCTGAAGTCGGAGGCCGAATTCATTGCCGCGTATCGCAAGGCGTGGGCGGCCGCACCGTATCCCGTCACGTTCGTGACGGTCGACGCGGTGGTCGTGCACTCGGGCCACATCCTGCTCGTGCGTCGCCGCAGCGAGCCGGGCCGCGGCCTGTGGGCACTGCCGGGCGGGTTCGTGAACCAGGACGAGCGGCTCGATGCGGCCTGCATCCGCGAACTGCGCGAGGAAACCGGCCTCAAGCTGCCGGAGCCCGTGCTGCGCGGCTCGATCAAGGATCGCCAGGTGTTCGATCACCCGACGCGTTCGCTGCGCGGCCGCACGATCACGCACGCGTGCCTGTTCAACTTCCCGACCGGCGAGCTGCCGCGCGTGAAGGGCAGCGACGACGCCGACAAGGCGCGCTGGGTGCCGCTCAACGAATTCGCGCAGATGCGCAACGTGATGTTCGAGGATCACTTCGACATCGCGTATCACTTCCTGGGGAAGCTGTGATCCGCTGATTCCCCGCATTCCGTCCGCCGCGACAGACGCGGCGGCACTTCAACGGCCTAGAGGAGCTCTAGCCATGCAAAACGATCTCGGCGGCCTTGCCGCGGTTCTCGCCAATCCGATCCTCAATACGGATTCCTACAAGGCTTCGCACTTCCTGCAATATCCGCCCGACGCGTCGGCGATGTTCTCGTATGTCGAATCGCGCGGCGGCCGCTACGACCGCACGGTGTTCTTCGGCCTGCAGATGTTGCTGAAGGAATATCTGTGCAAGCCGGTCACGCACGCGATGATCGACGACGCACGCGATTTCTTCGCGGTGCACGGCGTGCCGTTCAACGAAGCGGGATGGCGCTACATCGTCGAACGCTACGACGGCTACCTGCCGGTGAAGATCCGCGCGGTGCCCGAGGGTTCGGTCGTGCCGGTGCACAACGTGCTGATGACTGTCGAATGCGACGATCCGCAGGTGTTCTGGCTCGCGTCGTATCTCGAGACGATGCTGCTGCGCATCTGGTATCCGGTGACGGTCGCGACCCGCAGCTGGCATCTGCGGCAGACGATCCGCCGCTTCCTCGAAAAGACCGACGACGATCTCGCGCAACTGCCGTTCAAGCTGCACGACTTCGGCGCGCGCGGCGTGTCGAGCGCGGAGTCGGCCGCGATCGGCGGCGCCGCGCACCTCGTGAACTTCATGGGCTCGGACACGGTGCTCGGCGTGCTGGCCGCGAACCGTTTCTATCGCGAGCCGATGGCCGCGTACTCGGTGCCGGCGGCCGAGCACAGCACGATCACGTCGTGGGGCCGCGAAGGCGAGGCCGATGCGTACCGGAACATGATCAATCGATTCGGCTTGCCGGGTGCGATCGTATCGGTCGTATCGGACTCCTACGATCTGTTCGCCGCACTCGATCTGTGGGGCGGCGAGCTTCGGCAGGCCGTGCTCGAATCGGGTGCGACGCTCGTCGTGCGTCCCGATTCGGGCGACCCCGTGACGATCGTGCTGCAGACCGTGCGTGCGCTCGATGCATCGTTCGGTTCGACCGTCAATGGAAAAGGGCGGCGGGTGCTGAACCGTGTGCGCGTGATCCAGGGCGACGGTGTCGACGAGGCGTCGATCGAAGCGATTCTCTCCGCGCTCGACGAGGCGGGCTACGCGGCCGGCAACCTCGTGTTCGGCATGGGCGGTGCGCTGTTGCAGCGGGTCAACCGCGATACGCAGCGTTTCGCGATGAAGTGCTCGGCGATCCGGCGCGGCGGCGCGTGGCACGACGTCCGCAAGGATCCGGTCACCGATCAGGGCAAGCGTTCGAAGAAGGGGCGGCTCACGTTGCTGCGCAATCGCCGCACCGGCGAATATCGGACTGTGACGCTGCCCGTTGCGTGGGACGACCGTGCACTGGAAGGCGAATGGGACGACGCGCTCGAGACCGTGTTCGATACCGGGCGCTTGCTCGTCGATACGTCGTTTGCCGAGGTGCGGGCGAGGGCGCACGCGGGGGAGGTGTGAGGCTGGTGGGGGAGGTGTGAGGCGGGTGGGGGAGGTATGAAACCTCCCCCGATGCCAGCTTCGGGCATTTACCTTCCGCCTGCCCCCAGCGGCACGCCGCTGCGATCACCCGCCCGCACCGCATCCATCGCCCGCGCGAGCGCATCGAACACCGCGGGCCCCTTGCAGCGCGAAACGTTGAAGCGCATGTACGACGTCGCGCCATGCGACGGACTGAACACATTGCCGGGCGCCAGCACGACGTCATGATCCAGCGCATGTCGCGCGACGCGCGCGGCATCGAGCCCGTCGGGCAATTCCGCCCACACGAACAGGCCGCCGCGCGGCTCCGTCCAGATGCCGAGCCCGGCGCGCGTCAGGCGCCGGATCGTTTCGCCCATCGCGTCCGCAAGACGTGCGTGCAGGCTGTCGAGATGGCGCCGGTACGTGCCGTCGATCAACAGCCGGTGCACGACGTTCGCGCCGATCTGCGCGTTGCCGAACGACGTCGCGAGCTTCAGGTCGACGAGCGCGTCGATCCATTCCGGGCGCGCGGCGACGAAGCCGCAGCGGATCGCGGCCGACAGTGTCTTCGAGAAGCTGCCGATCGACACGACGCGCGACAGCCCGTCGAAGGCCGCGAGGCGCGGCGCGGGAGCGTTCTCGAAATCCGCGAAGATGTCGTCCTCGACGATCAGCAGCCCGTGCTCGGCCGCAAGCGTCAGCAGCCGGTGCGCGACGGGCGGCGCAAGCGTCGCGCCGGTCGGGTTGTGCAGCGCCGCGTTGGTGATGTACAGGCGCGGCCGGTGCTCGGCGAGCACCTGCTCGAAGCGCACGAGATCGGGACCGTTCGGCGTGTACGGAACGCTGACGATCCGTGCACGGTGGGCGCGCAGCAACGCCTGGAAGTTGAAGTAGCACGGATCGTCGAGCACGACCGTGTCGCCGGGCTCCAGCAGCAGGCGGCACACGAGATCGAGCGCATGCGTGCCGCCGTCGGTCAGCATGATCTGCGCGGGTTCCGCATGGACGCCGTGCTGCGCGAGCCGCCAGGCGAGCTGCTGGCGCAACGCGGGCAGGCCGAGCGGCGTCGCGTAGTCGGTCAGCGCGTCGGCGTCGTCGCGCGACACGGCGCGCAGCGCGCGGCGCAGGCTCTCGTCCGGCAACCACGACGACGGCAGCCAGCCGCAACCGGGCTTCACCGACGTCGGCGCTGCTTCGAGCGCCTGGCGCGACAGCCACAGCGGATCGAGCTCGCGATCGAGGCGCGGGCCGAGATCGGCGAGCGCGAGCGGCGGCGCGTGGCCCGACACGTAAAAGCCCGAGCCGCGCCGTGCGACCAGCACGCCTTCGCTCGCCAGCCGTTCGTACGCGTCGACGACCGTCGATTTCGATACGCCCAGGCTGTCGGCCATCATCCGGATCGACGGCACGCGCGCGCCAGGCATCAGCGCGCGGCTCGCAATGCGCGCGCGCAAGGTGTCCATCACGGTTTCGACGCGCGTGCGCGACGCTGCAGGCGGGACGGGAGGCGGGGCGGTTCGGCGCATGGTGAGTGAACTGTACGGCCGGTTGTCCAGTACAGTTTGCCTGAATTGTATCGGGCTGTAGCTTACGCGCTTTTCGCGGGCGGCGGATCATCGGTCATCCACTTTCCCCGTTCAGGATTTCCCGTGCAAAAGACGACCGATGGATGGCTCAGCGGCCTGCTGGGCGTGATCATCTTCAGTGGCTCGCTGCCGGCGACGCGTGTCGCGGTGCAGGGGCTCGACCCGTTGTTCCTGACCTTTGCACGCGCGACGATCGCAGGTGCGCTCGGCCTGCTGTTGCTCGTCGTGCTGAAGCAGCGGCGGCCGACGCGGGTCGAGGCTGTGTCGCTGGCCATCGTCGCGCTTGGCGTCGTGGTCGGCTTTCCGCTGCTGACGGCGCTGGCGCTCAAGCACGTGACGTCCGCGCACGCGATCGTGTTCGTCGGGCTGCTGCCGCTGGCAACCGCACTGTTCGGCGTATGGCGCGGCGGCGAGCGGCCGCGGCTGCCGTTCTGGATCTTCTCGATCGTCGGCAGCGGGGCGGTGGCTGCATTTGCGCTGCGCAACGGCGGGCAGGCGTCGGTCGTCGGCGATGCGCTGATGCTGGCCGCGATCGTCGCGTGCGGACTCGGCTACGCGGAAGGCGCGCGCCTGTCGCGCCAGCTCGGCGGCTGGCAGGTGATCTCGTGGGCGCTCGTGCTGTCGCTGCCGCTGATGATGCCGCTCGCGTGGCTCACTTGGCCCGCGTCGTTCGACGCCGTCGATGCCGCTGCATTGTGGGGGCTCGCGTACGTGTCGCTGTTCAGCATGCTGATCGGCTTCGTGTTCTGGTATCGCGGGCTCGCGCTCGGCGGGATCGCGGGCGTCGGCCAGCTGCAGTTGCTGCAGCCGTTCTTCGGCTTCCTGCTGGCGGCAGGCCTGCTGCACGAGACGGTGCCGCCGTCGATGGTCGCCGTGACGCTCGTCGTGGTCGGCTGCGTGGCGGGCGCGAAGTATTTCTCGAAGATGGCGCCGGTGCAGCGCGCGGGGTGACGCGCGCCGCGTTCCTCGACGTGGCTTTACTCGAACGTTTCGAGCGCGAGCAGTTCCTCGATCGTCTGCCGGCGGCGGATCAGCCGCGGCGTGCCGCGATCGACGAGCACTTCCGGCGCGAGCGGCCGGCTGTTGTAGTTCGACGACATCGACGCGCCGTACGCGCCCGCATCGTGCAGGAACAGCAGGTCGCCAATCTGCGGCTGCGGCAGTTTGCGGTGCGTGACCACGCCGCCCGCGTCCTGCGTGAACACGTCGCCCGATTCGCACAGCGGCCCCGCGATCGCGAGATCGACGGCCGGCCGGCCGGCCGGCAGCGTGCCGTCGTGCCCGTGCACGGACACCGCGTGGTAGCTGCCGTACATCGACGGCCGCATCAGGTCGTTGAAGCCCGCGTCGATCAGCACGAAATCATGCTTCGGCCGGCGATTGACCGCCTGCACTTCGGTAACGAGCGTGCCGGCTTCCGCCACGAGGAAGCGGCCCGGTTCGATCTCGATGCGTACCGGGTGGCCGAGGTGCCGCTCGATCCGCTTGCGTGCGGCGTCCCATTGGCTGAAGTAGTGGCCGACGTCGACGCGCGGCTCGCCGTCGCGATACGGGATCGACAGGCCGCCGCCGGCGGAGATCGCGTCGATGTCATGGCCGAGCGACGTGACGAGATCGACCATCGCATCGCACACCTGCGACAGGTGGCCGTAGTCGACGCCCGAGCCGATATGCATGTGGATGCCGACGAGCTTCAGCCCATGCTGGCGCACGATCTCGATCGCACGCGGCACGTCGTCGATCCAGATGCCGTGCTTGCTCTGCGGGCCGCCGGTGTTGGTCTTGTTGCTGTGGCCGTGGCCGAAGCCGGGGTTCACGCGCAGCCACACGCGGTGGCCCGGCGCGTGCTCGCCGATGCGCGCGAGCATGTCGAGCGAACCGGCGTTGACCGTCACGCCATGCTTCAGCACGGCCGCGAGCGTCGGGCGGTCGATCAGGTCGGCCGTGAACACGACGCCTTCCGGCTCGCCTGCCGAACTGAACCCCGCAGCGAGGCTGCGCTCGATCTCGCCGAGCGACACGGCGTCGACGCATGCGCCTTCTTCGCGCATCAGCTTCAGGATATGGACGTTCGAGTTGGCCTTCTGCGCATAGCGGATGACGTCGAACTGGCGCAGTTGGGCGATGCGGTCGCGGATGACGTCGGCGTCGTACACCCACAGCGGGGTGCCGTATTGCTGGGCGAGCGTCGCGAGCTGGCGGGAATCGAGGGACATGGCGGATGAATCGGATCGAATGAACGGATAGCGTCGATGATGCATCGGATCGGCTATACAGTAAAATGCCGGTTTGTCGTGATTCGATACATTTCTGATATAGGCGACCATGCTTACGCACCGTCATATCGAGGTTTTCCGCGCGCTGATGGTGACCGGCAGCACGACGCGCGCGGCCGAGATGCTGTACACGTCGCAGCCGACGATCAGCCGCGAGCTCGCGCGGATGGAGCAGGTCGTCGGCTTCGCGCTGTTCGAGCGCACGCACGGCCGGCTGCGGCCGACGATGGCCGCGCTCACGCTGTTCGACGACGTGCGGCTCGCCTATGTGGGGCTCGAACGCGTCGCCGCAACGGCCGCGCGCCTGCGCGAATTTCGCGACGGCCAGCTGTCGGTGATCGCGCTGCCGGCGTTTTCGCATGCGATCCTGCCCGGCGCGTGCCGCCGCTTTCACGAGGCTCACGCGGGCGCCAGCGTGTCGGTCGCGACGCAGGAATCGCCGGTGCTCGAGGAATGGCTCACCGCGCAGCGTTATGACCTCGGCCTGACCGAGCGCGACGTCGCGCCGGCCGGCACGGTGCTCACGCCGCTGCTCGAGGTCGACGAAGTGTGCGTGCTGCCCGCCGGCCATCCGCTGCTCGCCCAGGACGCGATCGATCTGCTCGATCTCGCCGATCGTCCGTTCGTGAGCCTGTCGCTGAACGATCCGTACCGCATCCTGATCGACGAGGCGTTCGCGCAACTCGGCGTCGCGCCGCGCTCGGTGATCGACACGCCGTCGGCCGTGTCGGTGTGTGCGTTCGTGCGGCAGGGGCTCGGTGCCGCGATCGTCAATCCGCTGACCGCGCTCGATTTCGTCGGGCGCGACCTGCACGTGCGTCCGCTCACGCGGTCGTTTCCGTACCGCGTCAGCGTGGTCGTGCCCGAGCACCGGCCGAAGAGCCTGCTCGTCGATGCGTTCGCCGACGCGCTGCGCGGCGAGGCGAAGGCGATCCGCCGCCGGCTGGCCGCGCACCTCGGCTAGCGGCGCCGTATCATGGGCGTTTCGCCGCCAACGTCTTCACTTTCCGGAATCCCGTCATGACCGACGCTTCATCTTCCGTCGAACCACCGACCCTCTACGGCGAACGCGTCGTCCTGCGGCCGCTCGACGCGTCCGACCGGCAGGCGCTGCTGGATGCCGCCGCCGACGGCGAGTTGTGGAACCTGAAGGTCACGGTCGTGCCGGGCGCGGAGACGGTCGATGCCTATATCGAGACCGCATTGCAGGGGCGCGCGGTCGGCACCGTGATGCCGTTCGCGATCGTCGATCGCGCATCGGGCCGCGTGATCGGCAGCACGCGCTTCTGGAAGATCGACCGCAAGAATCGCAAGCTCGAGATCGGCCATACGTGGCTGAGCGAGTCGGCGCAGCGCACGCGTGCGAATACCGAAGCGAAATGGCTGCTGCTCGCGTACGCGTTCGACACGCTGCAATGCGTGCGGGTGCAGTTCACCACCGACGAGCTGAACGAGAAATCGCGCGCGGCGATCCTGCGGCTCGGTGCGAAGCAGGAAGGGATCGTGCGTCACGAGCGGATCATGCCGGACGGCCGCAAGCGCAACTCGGTGCGTTTCAGCATCATCGACGACGAATGGCCGGAGGTGAGTGCGCGGCTGGCGGCGAAGCTTGCGACGTAAGGTGTGACGTGCGTCGCGCCGACGGCAGGGGAGGCGGCAGCGCGACGAAGGGGGAAGCGGTGCGCCGCGCGCGAGGCGCGGCGCTGCATCGCGTTACTGCGCCGATGCGAGGTGGTGGCGCTGTGCGAGTTTCTGCGCGTCTGCGTAGTGCGCTTGCAGGATCGGCAGCGACTGGCGTGCGACTTCCTTCAGCTTCGTGTCGCGGCCCGATGCGATTTCGGCCTGGAATGCCGAGATCGTCTTCTGCTGGCCGGCAAGTGCGACCTGTTCGATATACGCCTTGTCGAACTCGGCGCCGCGCAGGGTCTTGATGCTGTTCAGCACGGCCGTGTCGGGATCGTTGGCCGGCACGTCGACACCGCGCGGGCTCGCCGCACGCATCGCCTGGATGATCTTTTCGTCGTCGGTCGACACGCGTTGCGCGAAGGCCTTGACCTGGCTGTCCGACGTGCGCGAATCGGCGATGCGTGCCGCGTCGTGCTGCGTCGATACAGTCTTCGTGCCGTCCGTGATGAACGCCTGGTCGGCTTCGTGGATGCGCGTCGCGGCGGCGGCCGGCGCAGCAGGCGCGGGTGCCGGTTGGGCGGTTTGCGCGGTCGCCGTCACGGCGACGAGAAGCAGGCCAGCGGCAGACAATGCAAGGCGCGAGATGTGGGGAAAGCGGTTCATGGGACCTCCTTTCGATCGGGGCTCTGGTTTAAAAAACGGATGACGTGATCCGTAGCTGTGCGAGAGACCGGGCGCGCCCGGGCCGGATTCGACCGCCGCTCTGCCGCGGCGCCGGTCGAAGTGTTTCCCGGCCCGACTGATTCTAGGAGAGCGGTCGGGTAGCAGGTGCAACCGTGCTGTGGTTTGTGTAACGGTTGGTAAGACGAAACGAGGCGTACGTGCGCGAACAGGTATTGCGTACCTGATGCGCGTGCGGTGGCGGCAATTTTTGCGCGCACGTGGCGCATGCAACGCATGAGATGCATGCGCGTGTCATCTGCCGTTCATCGTCTTGCTGTCGTGTCGTGTCATGCACGCCGAGCGATGTGTCGGCGCGCGCATGCGATGTGCGAGAAGGCGTCACACGCGATCGAGCAATGCATCGAGGCGCGTCAGCAACGGCGTCGCGCAATGTGCCTGCAATGCGTCGGGTGCGGTGTAGCCCCACGCTACGCCCTGGAATGCAATGTGTGCGCGTCGCGCCGCGTCGGCATCGCGGATTTCATCGCCGACGTATAGCACTTCGCCCGCACGTACACCGGCCTCGCGAACGAGCGCGCGCAGGCGACGCGCCTTGCCGAACAGCGGAATGCCGCACGCGAAGGTGTCGACGTGAGCACTGGCGCGCGGGCCGAGCCGGTCGCGCACGATGTCCTCGGTGTTGGACGTGGCGATCGCGATGCGGATGCCGCGTGCGGCGAGCGCATCGAACGTCGCGTCGACGCCGGGGAACAGTCTCACCTGCGCGACGCGCGGCTGCATCAGGCGGCGCATGTCGATCGTCACGCGCGGCACTTTCCACATCGGCACGTCGAGCGCGCGAATGATGTCGCGTGCCGACATTCCGCGCAGCGCGGGGCGCAGTTCGGGCGTGGCGTCGCGAAAGCCGTGCAGGCGCGACGCTTCCGACAGCGCCGCGAGAAAGCTGTCGAGCGAATCGGCGAGCGTGCCGTCGAAGTCGAATGCGATGAGGCGGAAGGTCATGAAGCGACGTGACAGGGTTATTGGACAGGCGACATTGTCACCGAATCGAGCGCCGGTGCCTGCACTGTCGCTTGCGCCTGAGCCTGCGGCGATGCGAGAGCGTCGCGCAACGGCTTCGCGTCTTCCGGATGCTCGGCTTCGACCGGAAGCCGCCCGCGAAGCGCGCGACCGGCTGCACCGATTCGGGTGCCTTGCGTCGGCTGGCGCGCGCCGCAGGAAGGAAAGCCCGGTATGCTGTCCGGCGTCCGCGCTGGCGGCTTACCGATGCTTCTTCCTGGCTGAATTCGATCAAATGAAAATCGCTCGTGCCCGTTGTGCGATGTGGGTTCTCGGCGCGGCCCTCGCGTTGACTACTGCTGCGGAAGCGGCTGCCGCGCCGGTAAAACGTTGCGGATGGCTCGAGAATCCGACGCCGGCCAACTGGTGGCTGGTCGACAAGGACGGCAGCTGGACGTTGTCGACCATGGGCAACGAGCCGGTACCGGGCCTCGACGAGATGCCCGACATGTCGACGCAAGGCTGGGTCGTCACCAACGCGGGAGAGCACGGCTACGGCTGCGCATGCCTCGACCTGGAAATCGATCCGCACTCGCGTGAGGTGACGAGGATCGTCGCTGCGAAGCCGCTTCCGCTGAAGCGTTGCAAGGCCGACAAGACGTTGCCGGCGCCGTGACGAAGGTAGATGGAGGTCGCGCTACTCGTACAGGTGCAATGGTGCCCGGCGTAGTCGCCCATCACCATCCGGCAAGACGCCGCACCTGTGTTCAGCTGCAGCGGATTGGCGGTGTCCCTTGTCCGCCGCCCCGCAGCGCGGTATCGTCGATGCTCCGCCTTCCGACCCCGACCGGAGAACCGCCGTGCCCGCAGCCGCACCCGCCACGCTGAGATTTTCCACCGACAAGCGCGAACTCGACATCGACGCGATCTACGACTTTCTGCATCGCGACGCGTACTGGTCGCAGGGCATTCCGCGCGATGTGGTCGAGAAGGCGATCGAGGGCTCGCTGTGCTTCGGCGCGTATGTCGGCGACCGGCTCGTCGGGTTCGCGCGGCTCGTCACCGATCACGCGACGTTCGCGTACCTGTGCGACGTGTTCGTGTTGCCGGCCGAACGCGGCAACGGCTACGGCCGCGCGCTGATCGACTATGTGTTCGCGCAGCAGATGGTGCAGCGGCTGCGCCGCATCATGCTCGTGACGACCGATGCGCACGAGCTGTACCGCCCGGTCGGCTTCGGGCCGTCCGCGAACCCCGAACGGTTGATGGAGATCCGCCGCCCGGACATCTACGCGAAACGCTGACGCGCGGCGCAGCGCATACAATACGCGCTTTCCGTTTTTGCCGAAGAGAAGCCCATCATGACCGAACAGGAAGCCGAACAACTCGCGACGCACCGTCACTACAAGGGCGGGCTGTACCGCTACATCGGCGTTGCGCGCCATTCCGAAACCGAGGAATCGGTGGTCGTGTACGAGCACCTGTGGCCGCACGCGCGCGGGCTGTGGGTGCGCCCGGAAGCGATGTTCAACGGAAACCTCGAGGACGGAACGCCGCGTTTTCGCAAGCTGCGCGACTGATCCGCAACCGGCGGCGCGTGTGCCGCCGAGACGGCCGGGTGCGTGAGCGTGACGCCGTCACGCGCCGGCCAGCGCCTTCAGCAGTTCGGGCGGCGCATGCCCGACCGTCACCTCGGGCGTACCGTGCCATGCCGCGAGTTTCTTCACGGCCTTCGCAACGTCGGCCGCGAGCCCCGTGCCGAAGCGCACACCCGGCTCGACATGCACCGCCTTCAGCTCGAACGTACCCAGCGTGCGATGCGCTTTCGCATCGACGCGGCCGACCAGCCGGCCGCGATGCAGCACGGGCAGGCAGAAATAGCCGTAGCGCCGCTTGTGCTGTGGCGTATAGCACTCGATCGTGTAGTCGAAGCCGAACAGCGTCGATGCGCGGCGCCGGTCCCAGACGACCGGATCGAACGGCGACAGCAGCGTCGTGACCGTCGAGCGCAACGTGTCGGCCTCGGCGGCCGGCAGCCAGGCCTCGAGCGAGCGATGCACGTACGCGGGTTCCTTCCAGTCGTCGATCTGCACCGGAATCAGGTCGCCGGCTTCCGCGAGTCGCTCCAGTTCCTCGCGGTACGAGCGTCGCGGCAGCCGGTAGTAGTCGGCGACCCAGTCCGCACGCACGACGCCGAGTGCGCGGCACGTGTAGTCGAGCAGTGCCGGCAGCACCGCATCGCGCGGCGGCAGGTCGCGTGAGTCGTCCCAGTCGGGCAGCACGCGTTCGCGCACGTCGTACACGCGCTGGAAATTGCGGCGTTCCGACACCATCAGGTCGCCGGTCGTGAACAGCACCTCCAGGTGCCGTTTCTCCGGCTTGCGATCCCACCATCCGTTGCCCTTTGCGCCATCCTCGCGCGTGAAATCGGCCGACCGCACCGGGCCCTCGTCGCGAATCCGCGCGAGCAGCCGTTCGATGTCCGGACGATTCTGCTCGTGCCATTCGGCCGCGTATTTCCAGCCCATCCCCGACGGATCGAGCATCTTGTAGCGCATCAGCCCGAACTGCTCGACCGGCAGGAAACACGCTTCGTGCGACCAGTACTCGAACAGGCGTGCCTCGGCGAGATGTTCGTCGAGCCACTGCGGCGCGAAATCGCCGAGGCGACTGAACAGCACGAGATACGGGCTGCGCGCGACGACGTGGATGGTATCGATCTGCAACTGCGCCATCCGGCGGATCGAGTCGAGCACGTCGGCCTTGGTCGCCTTGCGGCGGGGCGGCGTCAGCAGGCCCTGCGCGGCGAGATGCAGCGCGCGGGCGGCGGCGGGCGAGAGCGTAAGCATGGGAAGGGCGGTCGAAGGTGGCGATCGGGGACCACTTTAGCGCGAAAGCGGCGCACGTGTGCGCCGCGCCGCTGCAACGCGTCTGACAATGGTTGACAGACGGGTTTCGCAAGTTTCCCTATAGTGCAGTTCATGGCGCGACGAAAAGTGCGCGCAACGATTCCGCTTCCGACGCACATATGTCCATGGCACGCAGGAAGCGAATCCTGGATTCTCAACCCCCATCGGGAATTCAGGAGCCCTGAGCGGACATCCATGCGGCTGTGCACCGGCCCCGAGTGGATGTCCGCTGATTTTTTTGTATTTCCTGTTTCTACTTCCCCACCACGCGATTCCGCCGCACCGGCCAGCCTGCGGCTGGCTATTGCCGCTTGCCGCGCGCGACTTCGTCGCCGGCGCCGGGCGGCAGCCGCCGCGTGATCGGAATCGACGCGAACGAGCACAGCCCGACGACCAGGAACGCGGGCCAGAAATCCGACCACATCATCTTCTGATGGCCCTGCAGCCAGTGCGACACGTGCAGCACGAGGCCGGCCACCGTCACGCCGAGGCCGAGCGACATCTGCTGCACGACGCTGCCGAGGCTCGTCGCGCGGCCGGCGTCGCGCGGTGAAATATCCGCGTAGATCATCGAGTTCAGGCTCGTGAACTGCAGCGCGGGGAAGATGCCGCCGACGAGCACGATCAGCCAGATCGCCCAGGTCGCCATGCCGGGATGGAACACGCCGTACGCGGCGATCGCGAGGCCCGCGAAGGCCGCGTTGTAGATCAGCACCGTGCGAAAGCCGAAGCGCCGCAATGTATGCGTGGCCGTCGAGCGGCTCACCGCGCCGCCGAGCGCGGACGCGCACGTGATGAGCCCCGAATGGAACGCGGTCATGCCGAGCCCTTCCTGCAGCGCGAGCGGCAGCAGGAACGGCACCGCGCCGAGGCCGATGCGGAACAGCGACCCGCCGACGACGCTCGCGTGATATGTCGGGATCTTCAGGAAACTGAGGTCGAGCACCGGCCGCTCCTTGCGGCGCGCGTACGGCACGTACAGCGCGAGCATCGCGGTGCCGGCCGCGCACATGAGGAGCGCGTTCGAGCGCGACGTGAGCGCGCCGTCGATCAGCGTGAGGCCCATCAGCAGCAGCGCGGCGCCGCTGGCCGACAGCAGGAAGCCGAACCAGTCGAGCGGGCCGGGATCGGGCTCGTGGGTGTTCGCGATGTGCTTGCTCGCGAGATAGATCCCGTAGATACCGATCGGCACGTTGATGAAGAAGATCATCCGCCAGTGCAGGTAGGTCGTGATGAAGCCGCCGACGAGCGGCCCGACCGTGGGCCCGAACAGCGCGGGAATCGCGAGGTAGTTCATCGCGCGCACGAGATCGGAGCGCGGCACTGCGCGGAAGATGATGATGCGGCCGACCGGGACCATCATCGCGCCGCCGACGCCCTGGATGAAGCGCGCGAACGTGAGCACGCCGAGGGAGTTGGAGGCCGCGCACATCAGCGAGCCGACGACGAAGATGCCGATCGCGGTGCGGAACACGGAGCGTGCGCTGAAGCGGTCGGCGAGCCAGCCGCAGATCGGAATGAACACGCCGAGGCCGACCACGTAGGCCGTGATCGCTATGTTCAGTGTGACGGGGTTGTGCCCGAAGTCCCTCGCCATCGCGGGCAGTGCGGTGACGATGATGTTCGCGTCGACGCTTTCCATGAACAACGCACAGGCAACGATGAGCGGTGCTAGAAAGACGGGCGACATGGGCTGGGCGCGCGGTAAAGACGCCATTATGCCCACAATGTGACCGCTGAGTCACGCGTGACAACAGTTGTTCCGCATGTTGCAACAGTCGTCCTTTCCGGCGAACCGTATGGAAAGAACGACTGCGCACGCATGGCGCAACGATCGTGTCGGTGTGCGACACGGAACCGGCCGGCGGGCCGCGCGGCCTCGTCGTCGATCGACGCATGTGATGCGTTTTCGACGCACGACAGGATCCCGACGTTGTCGACGCAACGATCCCGGAACGGCTCGACGTAGTTGGCGCTGCAGCAGGGGGTGTTCGGGAACAGCGGCCCGACGCGCATCTTCACGGCATGGTTGCGGTGCGTACGATCGAAGTTGGCCGGATCATGGTGATTCCCTTTGACGGCGTGGAAAGGCGTTTCTAGAATATGAGCGTTTGCTCATATTGGAAACGCGCATTCCCTCCATGTCCGAATCGCCTTCGCCTTTCCCGCTTTCGCCCCGCAAGGCGCCGCGCCAGCGCCGCTCGGTGGCGACCGTCGACGCGATCGTCGAGGCCGCTGCTCGCATTCTGGAGCGCGACGGCTTCGACGGATACACGACGAACGCCGTTGCGGCGCTGGCCGGTGTGAGCATCGGCTCGCTCTATCAATACTTCCCGAACCGCGATGCGCTGACGGCCGCGCTCGTCGAGCGCGAGAGTGCGCATCTGCTCGACGACGTCGACCGGGCAGCCGCGCTGGCGTCGTGCGACGACGTGCTGCGCATGCTGGTGCGCGGGGCCGTCGCGCACCAGATGCGCCGGCCGGTGCTCGCGCGGCTGATCGATTTCGAGGAAGCGCGACTGCCGCTCGGTGCGCGCACCGCGCGCGTCGCAGACCGCATCCACGCGACGCTGCTGCATGCGCTCGGGCAGCGCGATGCGCCGCGTGTCGCCGCACCCGGCGTCGTCGCACACGACCTGCTCGCGATCGTGAAAGGGATCGTCGACGCGGCGGGCGCGCGCGGCGAGACCGATGCGGCGGCGCTCGAAGCACGCGTGTGGCGGGCGGTACGCGGTTACCTGCGCGAGTCGCGCGAATCGAAACTTGCTTGATGTGCACGTTTTGTGCGACAGTCGGACCCATTCGCACCACAACATGACGCGTATCGATCGAGGGCCATCGAGACGAACGCGCGCGCGAACGAGACCTCGTGCCGATCCACTCACCATCGAAAGGAGGGGACACGCCATGACGTCACGTCGTGCCGCATCGATTGCTTCTCGCTTCCCGGTTCATCACGCTTCACGTGTTGCGCCACCCGCGCCGCGTCTGCGCTGGGCTGCCGCGCTGGCCGTCGCCTATCTCGCTGTCGCGGGCTGCGCCGCGCAGGCCGACAACGCGAACCAGGCCGCTGCGCAGGCGGCCAGCCAGTCCACGGTCGCGACCACTGCCGCTGCGGCGGCTCCCGCGTCGCGCACGCTGCTGCTACCGCCGAGCCAGCTCTACGGCGACCTGTTCGTCGCGGTGCAGACCGCCCAGATCTATCCCGACCAGAAAACCTTCGTCGACGCGACGCCCGATACCGATCCCGCGACGATCGTGCAGTTGTATCAGCAACAGAAATCGCAGCCGGGCTTTTCGCTGAAGACGTTCGTCGGCCAGCATTTCACGCCGCCCCCGGAAAGCGGCGTGACGCCGCCGCCGAACCAGACGCTGCGCCAGCATATCGACTGGCTGTGGCCGCAGCTCACGCGCACGAGCGTCACGGTGCCGCAGTACGGTTCGCTGATCGCGATGCCGAAACCGTATGTCGTGCCGGGCGGCCGCTTCCGCGAAGGCTACTACTGGGATACCTATTTCACGATGCTCGGGCTGCAGGTGTCGGGACGCGAGGATCTCGTCGACGACATGCTCGACAACTTCGCACATCTGATCGATACGATCGGGCACATCCCGAACGGCAACCGCACGTATTACGCGAGCCGCTCGCAGCCGCCGTTCTTCGCGTACATGGTCACGCTCGCCGCACAGGCGGAAGGCGACAAGGTCTACCAGAAATACCTGCCGGAACTGCGCAAGGAGCACGCGTACTGGATGCAGGGCGAAACCACGACGCCGCGCGGGCAGGCCGCGCGCCACGTGGTCGTGCTGCCCGACGGCACGGTACTGAACCGGTACTGGGATGCGAGCGACACGCCGCGCGACGAGTCGTATCTCGAGGACGTGACGACCGCGAAATCCGTGCCTTCCCGTCCGGCGAACGAGGTGTACCGCGACCTGCGCGCGGGCGCCGAAAGCGGCTGGGACTACAGCTCGCGCTGGTTCGGCGACGGCAAGACGCTCGCGACGATCCGCACCACGTCGATCGTGCCGGTCGACCTGAACAGCCTGATGTTCCATCTCGAGACGACGATCGTGAAGGGCTGCACGGTCACCCGTGACATCGCATGCGTGACCGACTTCTCCGGGCGCGCGGCGCGGCGTGCAGCGGCAATCAACCGCTATCTGTGGAATCGTCGCGGCTATTACGGCGACTATGACTGGCAGTTGCGCAAGTCGCGCGACGGCGTGACGGCGGCCACGCTGTATCCGCTGTTCGCGGGCGTCGCATGGCCCGAGCGCGCGAAGGCGACCGCGCGCGAAGTGCGCAAGACGTTGCTGCAGCCGGGCGGGCTCGCGACGACGACCGAGAACACGGGCCAGCAGTGGGACGCGCCGAACGGCTGGGCGCCGCTGCAGTGGATCGCGATCGACGGGCTGCGCCGCTATGGCGAGCCGGCGCTCGCGAAGGAGATCGGCACGCGCTTCCTGTCGGACGTGAAGCATGTGTATGCGACCGAAGGCAAGCTCGTCGAGAAATACGTGGTCGAAGGCGCCGGCACGGGTGGCGGCGGAGGCGGCGAATATCCGCTGCAGGACGGGTTCGGCTGGACCAACGGCGTCACGCTGAAACTGCTCGGGCTGTACGGCGAGTAATACGCGGCGCGGGCCATGTGCCCGCACGGTGCGCAAGCACACGGGCCGGACTGTCGCGCAAGCGGCCGTCCGGCCCGTGTCTTCATGCGGCTCGCGTCAGAACGTGATCGTCGTGCGTACGCCGACCACCGTCTCGTCGCCGATGCGTGCACCGGCCGCGTTCGGGTTCGGGATGCCGCCGCCCGGGCGGAAGAAGTGCTGCAGGTCGGCTTGCAACTGCCACCATGGCGTGACCTGGTACTGGTAGGTCGCTTCGACGACCGTCTCCGCGCGGCGCACCGGATAGCCGGGCGTCGTGTACACGCCGGTGTCGCCGTCGAGGCCGCGCGCATGCGAGCCGATCTTCGCGTAGCCGACCGCGATGCCGGCGACGTCGTTGTCGCGTCCGGCGAACGGCGCCTTCACTGTCACGCCCGCGTTGGCGGCGAAGTCGACGATATTGCGATCGCCCGGCGAGCCCATCACGCGCGCGAACACGCCGACCGAGCGCGGGCTGTCGGCCGACGGCCGCCACACCATCTGGTCCGCGACCGCATAGAACCCGAAGTTGCCGCGATGCGTGGCGGGCGTGCCGTTGCTCGCCGGATCCGCGAGCGACAGGCCGTCGGTGCCGTAGCGCGGATCGTTCGCGTGCTGCGACTGATACCAGAAGCCGAGCTTGTACGTGCCGGGCAGGCCGGCCGGTTGCGGTGCCTTCGGATCGGCGGGCGGCGCGTTCAGCGCGTACTGCACTTCGCCGATCACGAACGCGCCGCTGCGCAGGTTGAAGTTGGTGCCGTGTGCGTTCAGCACCTGCGCGTCGCCGTCGGTGCGGCCGGCCGGGTTGCCGTCGAACACGCCGATCATCGCGGTCCATGCATCGGCCGGCTTCACGCGCAGCCGCACGCCGAGCGACGACAGCGGATAGGCGGGGCCGCCGGCCGGCAGGTCGGTGGACGGCAGCACGGGCCAGCCGAACGTCGCGTTCATGAACGTCGCCGCGTTCTGGCTCACCATGAATTCCTGGTCGACGCTCTGCTGACCGACCTTCACGTCGACCTTGCCGTCGAGCAGCGACTGCTGGTACCAGAGCTCCCACAGGCGCGTGGTCGAGGTCGCCTCGATGCCGGTCGCGGTCTGCAGCGTCTGCAGGTAGCGCTGCGTGAGGCTTGTGCCGTGGATCTGCAGCGCCGACACGTTGAACGTGCCGCCCGGCAGGCCGATCGCCTTGCCGGTATCGACGTTGAAGCCGAATTGCGTGAGCCCCTGGTACGCGCCGCCGCGACCCGTGCCGCCGGACGTGTTGTACAGGTACTCGCTGGTTTCCTGCAGGCTCAGCGTGACGCCGTGATCGCCGAGCAGGTCGCGCAGGCCGCCCATGTTGCCGAGCAGGTTCGACCGCTCCCAGAAACCGGTGGGGGCGGGCGCGGCAGCATCGGCGGCCTGTTGTGCGGGCGCGGCGGCGTCGCTGGTGCCGGCCGTCGGTCCGGTTGCCGCCGGCGACGACGCCTGCGCGAACGCGGGCGTGGCGGCGAGCGACAGCAGCAGCGTGGCGAGTGCGTTGACGCGAAGCTTGCGCGGGACAGGAGAGAGAGGGTTCTTCATGCGGGCTCCGTCGATAATTTGATTAGTTAGACTGAAGAAACGAAAACGTGATGCGGGAAACGCGGCGAGACGATCGCGCGGCGGCCCAGGGCGAGTGGATCACGCCGCGCGGCGATGGGGTTACGGCAGCCAGCCGCCGACGCGCCACACCTGCGCGAAGCCGAGGCGCGACGCGGCCGCGCACAGCAGCGCGGCGAGCGCGACCGCGGCTGCCATCACGGCGACCAGTACGCAGTCGAGCGGGCGCGGCGTCGCCGGCACGTGGGTGAGCGCCATGCCGCGCCAGTTGCTGAACGCGTGGGCGAGCGGCGAGAGGCCGGAAACGAACGAGCGGTCGCACGCGACGTGCACGATGCGCTTGAGCTTGAGCGCGAACGATTGAAAGAACATGACGCTACCTCCGTCCGGTCCGGCAAACGCCGGACGACGTGTTCGAGCGCGGGCGCACGATGCGGCCTGCGATCGGAGGGTGGAACGTAACGGAGCGTGCGACTGGCGAGGCGGCGATGACCGGCCCGGGAGGAAGCGCGCTAACCCGACGAATGCGAGCTAGCGGCGAAAGACATGCGTCTGGCTGCTATCTCGCGATGGCTTGGCCGGCCTGGACCGGCATCGAACTGCAACTAGAGCATGTGTCCACGGAGGGACTCCCTTGATGAATTGGGGCGGATTGTAGTCGCGACTTTTGCTGCGGTGCAAGTAAAAAACGCACAAAAGATGACGTCTGTGGCGTGCGCGTCGCAACGGACCGCCGCGGCGCGACGGCGTCTGGGCAGGGACGGGAGGCGCGCGCAGTGGGGTACCGCGCCGTTGTTCGCACGCATCGCGTGCCTGACCGCGCCGTGACGCGCTGAAAGGTTCCGGTACGCCGTTTCAAGGGCAAATCTTTCAGTGGCGGAAAGGGGGAAATTTATTTCGAGAAATGGGGTTTGGAGGGGTTGACTTCACTTTCGGGCCGTCCATAGAATCCGCCATCTTCACTCTTGGGGCCGCCGCCTTGGACGCCTGCAGTAGTCGATCTTCGAACGAAATTTCCGCCTGAGCGACCGACGTCCGTGCCTCATCGAAGCCGCCGTTTGTCTCCCAGGCAAACGGTGCGCGCAGCGGTATTCCGCAGCAAATTCCTACGTGCACCCTGATTCGCGCCGGTTAGCGTGATGCGTTCTCGCATGCGTTGCCCGGTTTCACCGCCGCCCGGCAGGCGGCCGCGTTCGCGCATGCTTGTTCCATGCTCGCGAATGGCGGCCCGCAGGCCTGACGGCGGTCAACCGTGTTTTCCGGAACACCGCACAGGAGCCGCCATGAACGACAGTGACAGTTGTCCCTTATGCCCGTTGCATGCACCGACCCTTTTGAACCCGGGTCGCAGGGACACTCCGGCCGACTAGCCTGACTCGTCGTTCAGGCCCCGGACTGGCCCCGCACCCACCACGCGGCCGGCACGCCTGCCGTCGCCGCACGGAGCCAGACCATGAACTTCGGCCTTCTGCTGTCGAACCTTCCGCACGTCACGGAATCGCGCAACCACTACGACGCGATGCTGACGCTCGACGCCCGTCCGCGGGTGTTCTCCCGCCTGCTGAACCAGCTGAAATCGTTGATCCGCTGAAAGAAGTGCCGAGCGCGACTCGGCATGCGCACGCGTATCCGCCTTCGAGCGGTTGCCTCGTGCGCATTCCAAGGTCACACGCTTATCGAGTCGAATAACCCTTAGCCGTACGGAACACATCATGTCCACGCCATCCAACGTCTCTCCACCGATCGCCGTCGAACGCAGCGCCGTGCTCGACGAAGCCCACCTGGGCGACATCCGCGGTGCACTCGGCACGATCGAGCGCCACGACACCGGTGCGCGCGGCTCGTGGTGGGCGCGCCTGCGCACGTTGCTCGCGATCATCGGCCCCGGCCTGATCGTGATGGTCGGCGACAACGACGCCGGCGCATTCGGCACCTACACGCAGGCCGGCCAGAACTACGGCACGACGTTGCTGTGGACGCTGCTGCTGCTCGTGCCGGTGCTGTACGTGAACCAGGAAATGGTGCTGCGCCTCGGCGCGGTGACGGGCGTCGGTCATGCGCGCCTGATCTTCGAACGCTTCGGCAAGTTCTGGGGTGCGTTCAGCGTGATCGACCTGTTCCTGCTCAATGCGCTGACCATCGTCACCGAGTTCATCGGCATCACGTTCGTGCTCGACTTCTTCGGATTGCCGAAGGTAGCCGGCGTGTGCGTGGCCGCCGCGCTGACGATGGCCGCGGTGAGTACCGGCGATTTCAGGCGCTTCGAGCGATTCGCGATCGGGCTTTGCGTGCTGAGCCTGCTGCTCGTGCCGGTGCTCGTGTCGATCCACCCGCCCGTCGCGCAGATGACGCGCGATTTCTTCGTGCCGAACTGGCCCGCGCACGCGAAGCTGTCGGACGTGATGCTGCTCGTGATTGGGATCGTCGGCACGACGGTGGCGCCGTGGCAGTTGTTCTTCCAGCAGAGCTACGTGATCGACAAGCGCATCACCCCGCGCTTCATGAAGTACGAGAAGGCCGACCTGTGGATCGGCATCGCATTCGTGCTGGTCGGTGCGGTGGCCATGATCGGCTTCAGCGCCGCGCTGTTCAACGGCCATCCGGAAGCCGGCAACTTCACCGACGCGGGCGGCATCATCGCGGGCCTCGAGAAGTATGCAGGCCGCACGAGCGCGACGCTGTTCGCGGTCGCGCTGCTCGATGCCTGCATCATCGGTGCGGCGGCCGTGTCGTTGTCGACCGCCTATGCGATCGGCGACGTGTTCAAGATCCGTCACTCGCTGCATCGCGGCGTGACCGACGCGAAGGGCTTCTATCTCGTCTATTTCGGCATCGTCGCGGCCGCGGCCACGCTCGTGCTGATCCCGGGCAGCCCGCTCGGCCTGCTGACCGAAGCCGTGCAGACGCTGGCCGGCGTGCTGCTGCCGAGCGCGACCGTGTTCCTGCTCGTGCTGTGCAACGACCGCCAGGTGCTTGGGCCCTGGGTCAACTCGACGAAGCTCAACGTGTTCACGGGCGCGGTGATCTGGGTGCTCGTGCTGTTGTCGATCATCCTGACCGCATCGGTGATGTATCCGGATATCAGCGGCGAAGCGATCGTCGACGTGCTGGTGGGCGGCACCGTGCTCGCGATCACCGGCTATCTCGCGACGGTCCTGATTCGCCGCAACAAGCGCGTGGTCGAGCCGGCGCTCGATCGCTCGCTGCGCGATACGTGGCGCATGCCGCCGCTCGAAACGCTCGAGCCGCAGAACATGACGGTCGCGACGCGGATCTGGATGGCCGTGCTGCGCGGCTATCTCGTGATCGCGGTCGGCCTCGTGATCGTGAAGGTCGTGCAGATGACGCTACTGAAGTAACGCAGGACGTCTGCCAGGAAGCGGCGCCGGACCCGGCACCGCGCCGCAACCCGCACATGCCGGCCCGCGAGGCCGGCATGTGCGTTTACGCGTTCGATTTCATGAAACGCCGTTGCGGCGCGCTCAGATCAGCTCGAGCTTCGACGTCAGGTACGTGAGCTGGATCCGGTTCGCGACGCCGAAGCGCTTGCGCAACTTGCGCAGGTGATAGTCGACGTTGTGCGCGCTGGTGTCGAGGCGCCGGCCGATCTCCTTGTCGGATGCGCCTTCGGCAATACCGAGCAGCAGTTCCTGTTCGAACGGCGTGAGCCCGTTCACCGCGCGCTCGCGCGACGTCGAGATCAGTTGAGGCGACGCGAACTTGTGCACCGACAGCCCGATCGACAGCGCCTGCTCGATGGTCGCCGGCGTGATCCATTCGCGCGTGCGGCGCGGCGCGGTGAAGCTCATGAACGCATGCAGCCGCGTGCCGGGCACGGCCATCGAATACATGATGCCGCTGCACATGCCGTCGTCCTGCATCGTCTGCAGGAAGCCGTCGAGCGCGGCGGGGCTCGCGTACGGGCTGTCCTCGCGCTCGCGGTGATCGCGCCGCAGCTGCTGCAGGTCCCACACGATCGGCATGTTGCACACGCGCGCGCCGAGCGTGCGCGGATCGACATCGTGGTGGTTGTGGCGCACATAGTCGCCGCGATAGGTGGGCGGCGTGAACGCTTCGTGCAGGTAGAGGCTTTCGACACGGTCGCGCGCGAATTCGAGCGCGAAGTACGCGAACGTCGAGAAGCCTGTCAGATGCAGCAGGCTCGTGACGATCCGGTTGCGCTCGGCCGTGCTCTGCGCGTGCGCGAGCGTATCGGCGACGCCGAGCTTCGGCGCGTGCGGCTGCGCGACGTCGCCGCGCTTCACGTCGTCGCACCAGACGACCTGCACGGCGCGCTCCCGCAGCGCATCCGCGCAGGCGCCCGACCCGCGCGACGGGCGTGCAAAGGTTGGGGCGACCGCTTCTTCATGCAATGCAATATCGGACATGAGCCATCCCTCGGAATCGACGCGCATCGCCTGGCGGCGGCCGTATCGTGAACGGCATTCGCGGCGGTGCGATCGAGCATCGTTTTGATATGCGCCGATCGTCATCCCTGACGAAACGCGGGGGCATTGTACAAAAATGCCTGTGTATGCGTAATATGCCGTAATACTAATTGCGGCGAAAGGTTCATGTTCGCGCGCATATATTGATTACCAGAAAATCATAAAGAAAAGACCAGATCGTGACGGGGCGCAGTTTCATATATTGGGAAAGGGGCGGGCTCCTCATGACACATGCTGACGGCGCACCACGCGTCGAATGGTTCTCACAGGCCGATATAGCGACCGCTGCCGCTTATTCGAACGAATATCAGGCAATCGAGCGCGACTTTTTTACCGGCATTCAAATCGGATCCGGTAAAACCGACCTTGCGCAAATCGATTTCGCGCAATGCCATGCGCGATTGCGGCAAATCGGATTCAGCACGCTCGGTTACGGCGCCTACGAAATGATCGGGCGGCGCATTCTGTGCGCGCATCTGCTGCGCGACCTCGCGCCGGCGACGTTCATGCAGCCGTTCATCGAGGGAATGCTCTACGAGAGCGACCCGCGTTTCGCGCAGGTGCGGCAGAGCGGCTTTCCGGTCGCATGGCGGCTCGACGAGATCGAGGCGGCCGCGCAGGGCAGCGGCGACCGCAAGGTGCTGGCGCTCGCCGGCCATTTGCGTGCGCACGCAATGAACAGCGGCGTGATCTTCAGCCTGTCGGCGCCGCGTCTCGACCTGCGCGTCGCGGTGAACGTGACGTCGGAGACGCACGGCACCGAATGGATCGACGATCGGGTGATCGGCGGCGCGCTGTCGGTCAGCCTCGCCGTGCATCGCGTCGCGCTGCCGTTCCTCGAGGCGCGCATCGCCCGCATGCGTGGCTTCGCGCTCGGCGACGAGCAGCAACAGGTGCTCGACCGGCTCGTGCACGGGCTGTCCGACCAGGAGATCGCGAGCGCGCTGCGCACGTCGCTGCACAAGGTCGGCCATCACATCCGTTCGCTCGAGAAACTCTTCAACGTGCAGAACCGCGCGCAACTCGCGTATCTCGCCGCGCGGCGCCTGTAATCGTCGCCTGACGCACCGCCGACGTGCGCGCGCCGGCGGTTCGCACGCAATGGAAGCGGTTCCGGCGGCGCGCTCCCGGGCGTGCCGCCGGGTTTCGTAGTCCGATTCGATCGTCGCCGGAAAACGCGCTTTCACGCTACGAGGCGCGTCCCTTTTTCCACCGTTTCCCGTCGCTACACTCGTCCCATTCAACGGTCCGCGCGGCAGGGGGCAGGATTGCCCGTGCCGGCCCGGCGATAACGACAGGACACCGGCACGATGGCAGAACCGAAGGCGCTCTCCCGCGACTGGCAGCGGTTGTTTTCCGCTGGCCGTGGCGTGTCCGGACGGCGTCTCGGGGGCGCGTCGCCGCGCGCCGACCTGTTCATCGCGGCGTTCATCATCGCGGTCGTCGCGCTGTTCATCCTGCCGCTGCCGCAGGCCGCGCTCGACGGGATGATCTCGCTGAACCTGGCCGCGAGCGTCGTGCTGCTGACGGTCTCGACCTACGTGCCGTCGGCCGTCAGCTTCTCGTCGTTTCCTGCGTTGCTGCTGTTCACGACGCTGTTCCGGCTCGCGCTGAACATCGCGTCGTGCAAGCTAATCCTGCTGCACGCGAACGCGGGCCACGTGATCGACGCGTTCGGGCGGCTCGTGGTCGGCAACAACGTCGTGGTGGGCGGCGTGGTGTTCCTCGTGATCGCCGTCGTGCAGTTCATCGTGATCGCGAAAGGGTCGGAGCGGGTGGCGGAAGTCGGCGCGCGCTTCTCGCTCGACGCGATGCCCGGCAAGCAGATGAGCATCGACGCGGACTTGCGCGCGGGCATCATCAGCGCGGACGAAGCGCGCGAGCGCCGCGAGAAGCTCGAGCAGGAATCGCAGATGCACGGCGCGATGGACGGCGCGATGAAGTTCGTGAAGGGCGACGCGATCGCGGGCCTCGTGATCGCGTTCATCAACATCGTCGCGGGGATCGCGGTCGGCACGCTGATGCACGGGATGGATATCGGCCAGGCGCTGCAACGTTACGCGATCCTGACGGTCGGCGACGGGATGGCATCGCAGATTCCGTCGCTGCTCGTGTCGATCGCGGCCGGCATCGTGACGACCCGCGTCGCGACGCGCGATGCGCGGCAGCGCCAGCTCGGCGAACAGCTCGGCGAGCAGCTGGGTGCGCATCCGCGTGCGCTGCTGATCGCGGCGGTCGTGCTGACCGGCTTTCTCGTCGTGCCCGGTTTCCCGAAATGGTCGTTCGCGCTGATCGCCATCGGCCTCGGCGTGTTCGCGTTCTCGCAGCTCAAGCGCAAGACGGCCGCGCCCAGTTTCAACCTGATCCAGATCGCGGGGCGTGTCGGCGCGGCCGACGACGGCCAGCCGGCGAAGGTGTCGCATGCGGCGGGCGTCACGTCGCTGATCGCGGTGTCGCTGTCCGACGACCTGCGCACGAGCCTGAACCTCGCGCAGTTGCAGGCCGCGCTGTCGAGCGCGAAGGCGCGCGTCGATGCGGACATCGGCACGGTGTTCCCGCGCATCACGCTGAACGATGACGAAGGTGCGGCGGCCGGCACGTACCGGATCTATCTGCAGGACGTGCTCGCCGCGCACGGCGCGCTGAAGCCGGGCTGGCTGCTGTGGGACGGCGTCGCGCCGCTGCCCGAGCGCGCGGAGCGCCAGCCGGCCGAAGCATTCGGCCCGTTCGCGACCGCGCTGTGGATCAAGCCTGACGGCCCCGCGCCGGACGGCAAGTGGCTGTCGAGCGAAAGCGCGCTCGCCGCGCACGTCGAGCAGATCGTGCGCCAGCATGCGGACGAACTGCTCGGGATCCAGGAAACGCAGGCGCTCGTGCATCTGGTGCGCCGCGAGCACCCGGAACTCGTGGGCGAGCTGACGCGGCTCGTGCCGCTGCAGCGCGTGACCGAGGTGCTGCGCAGGCTGCTCGCCGAGCAGGTGCCGATCCGCAATTTGCGCGTGATCTTCGAAAGCCTGATCACGTGGGCGCCGAACGAACCGGACGACGTGATCGCGCTGGTCGAGCTCGTGCGCGTCGACCTGCGCCGGATGATCACCGACCGCCATGCGGGCACGACGCGCCAGCTGCGGGTCGTGCTGTTCGAGCAGAACCTGCAGGAGCGGATCGAGAGTGCGGTGATGCGCACGAAGCAGGGCAATTTCCTCGCGTTGTCGAGCGCGGTCAAGCAGGACATCGGCGAGCAGGTGCGCGCGATCGTGCAGGCCGCGCAGGCGGGCGGCCACGGCACCGCGCAGGGCGCCGCGCGGCTCGCGGTGATGGTCGCGCTCGGTGCGCGCCGCTACGTGAAGACGATCCTGCAGCCCGTGCTGCCCGACCTCGCGGTGCTGTCGTACCAGGAAGTCGAGGAAGACGTGCAGCTGCATACGGTCGGCTGGGTCAAGAACCCGCCGGATGACGGCACGGTCGGCGCGGGCGCCGACGTGCGTGTACCGGGAGCCGCGCAATGACGAGCTCGACGATCCTCGACCTGACGCGCCAGGCGCTGATGCTCGTGCTGCTGCTGTCGTTGCCGATCGTGCTGATCGCCACCGTCACGGGCCTCGTCGTCGCGATCCTGCAGGCCGTCACGCAGGTGCAGGACGCCAACATCGGCATCGCGGTGCGGCTGATCGCCGTGATGGTCGCACTCGTGCTGCTGTCGGCCTGGCTCGGCGGCGAAGTGCTGCGCTTCGCGCAGCAGGCGCTGGAACGCATGTTCGTTTCTTCCACAGGAGTCCTTTGATGCGTCGACGCGTCGCCTCGATCCCGTTTCAATCGCGCAGCCTGCAACGGGCCGCGCTCGCCATGTGCGCGACCGCGCTGCTCACGGCGTCGCTGTGCATGGCGCCCGCGCAGCATGCGCGGGCCGCGGACCTGCGCTGGCGCAACAAGCCGTTCACGATCGTCGCGAACGGCAAGAAGATCGGCGACTTCATCCGCGAACTCGCGTCGTCGCAGGGCGTGACGGCGGTGGTCGACCCGAAGGTCGACGGCGTGATCAGCGGCCGCTTCTCGGGCACGCCGCAACAGACGCTCGAGACGATCTGCTCGACCTACGGGCTCACGTGGTACTACGACGGCTCGTTCCTGTACGTCGATCCGGCCGACCAGTCGCAGACGCAGATGATCCCGATCCCGCCGAATGCCTCCGGTGAAATCGGCCGCGCGCTGCAGGCGATGCAGATTCCCGACAAGCGCTACACGCTGGTGATCAACGATCGCGCGAACAGCGTGTACGTGGCCGGCCCGCGCCGCTACGTCGAGCTCGTGCGGCAGGCGGTGGGCTCGGTCGGCGATCCGGCGGCGAACGGTGCGCATGCGGATATCCGCGCGTTCCGGCTCAAGTACGGTTGGGCATCGGATTTCACGATCAACCGCTCGGGCAAGGAAGTGACGGTGCCCGGTGTCGCGACGATCCTGCGGCGGCTGTTCGGCAAGGCCGGCGACACGGCGGCGGCACCGACGAACCCGTCGCTCGGCCAGGCTGCGCGCCAAGTGAAGCTCGGCTCGGGGCTGACGATCGCGGTGCCGCGCCTCGATTTCCCCGACATCTCCGGCGGCCCGCGTTCGGGCGGCTATTCCGGCGACGGCGGCGCGAGCGGCGGCTTCTCGCCGTTCTCGAGCAGCGGCGGCGAAACGCTGCCGCAGATCGTCGCCGACCCGGCGATCAACGCGGTGATCGTCCGCGACCTGCCGGAGAACATGTACCGCTACCAGTCGCTGATCGGCCAGCTCGACGAGCGTCCGCGCATCGTCGAGATCAACGTGACGATCATCGACATCAACGAGGATTCGCTCGACAGCCTCGGGATCGACTGGCGCCTGCACACGACGCACGGCGACGTGCAGATCGGCAACGGGCAAAACCCGCTGAACGGCAACACGCAGTACAACGGCGTCGGCAATCCGCCGCTGACGTTCGGCATCGGCACGTCGGAAACCGGGCAGACGGGCGCGTTCATGCCGACCGGCATCGCGCTGACCGCGTCGATCGGCGGGTCGCTGCGCAATTACCTGCTCACGCGTATCAACGCGCTCGCGCAGAAGGGCCAGGCGCAGATGCGATCGAAGCCGAAGGTGCTCGCGCTCGACAACACCGAGGCGATCCTCGAGAACCTTACGCAGTTCTACGTACAGGTGCCGGGCTACCAGGATTCGTCGCTGTACAGCGTGACGACCGGCACGAGCATCAAGGTGACGCCGATGATCGTCGACGAGGCGATCCGCAACGCGGCGGCCGTGTCGGGCAATCCGCAGAGCGTGATGATGTCGATCGACATCCAGGACGGCAACATCGTGCCGGGGCAGGCCGTGTCGAACGTGCCGGTGATCCAGCAGCGCAACATCGTCACCAAGACGATGATCGACGAAGGCAAGAGCCTGCTGATCGCCGGTTTCAACGACGACGAGGTGAGGTTGAACAAGAGCGGCGTGCCCTGGCTGTCCGATATTCCGCTGATCGGCAACCTGTTCAAGTACACCGACAAGTCGGGCAATCACATGGAGCGGTTCTACCTGCTGACGCCGCGCGTGGTGACGACCGCGTCGATGTATGCGCCGGACGGATCGCCCGTGAATCCGGGCGCCGACGGGCCGGCGAGCCAGGAAGGGATGTCGATGTACCGGCCGCCGGACAACGACGTCGCGGTGCCGCTGACGCCGAAGCCGCTGCCGGGCACGAAATTCGGTCCGCCCGCGCTGCCGCCGCCGAAGGATGCGGCGTCGCAGCCGGCGGCGACGACCGCAGGAGCCACCACCCATGTCGACGACCATCATTGACCCGCACGGCGACGGCGCATTGCCCGGCGGCGCGGGAGGCGCGGGGGCCGGTTCGGCCGCGCTCGCGTCGCCGTGGAACCTGTGCTTCCTGAGCGGGCCGATGTACGGCCGCACGATGTCGCTCGCGCGCGGCGCGAACTGGGTCGGCACGGCGGCCGATTGCGAAGTGATCCTGCCCGATCGCGAGATCGGCGCGAAGCAGGTGTGCCTGCAGGTCGGCGCGCTCGCGGTGACGGTGCAGAACCACGGCGGCGAGACCGGCGCGGCGGTGCTGTTCAACGACGAACCGCTCGGCGCGGGCCGCCGCTCGCTGACGCCGCATGACGTCGTGACGGTCGGCTCGATCCGGCTCGGCATCGCGCGGCATGCGCAGGCGAGCGTCGCGGTGCCGGACGAAGCCGATGCGCCGGACGCCGCGCGCGAGGCCGCGTGGCTCGGCTGGCTCACGGGCGGGCTGCGCCGCCTCGGCAGCCGGCGGCTCGTGATCGCGCTGGTCGCGCTGTGGATCGGCGTGCTGCTCGGCGCGCTGGGCTACGGTTTCGTCACGTGGTCGGGGCGCCTGCCGTGGCAGCACGAATCGGTGCTCGCGCGCACGCACCGGCTGCAGCAACTGCTGCATGCGTATCCGGAGCTGGCCGTCGCGCCGCGCGACGACGGCGTGATCGTGTCCGGCTACGTCAGCGACCCGGCCGCGCGCGAACGCGTCGCGCAGATCGTCGCGGGCGTCGACAACGCGGCGCTCGGCAACATCTACGTGGTCAGCGACCTGGTCGCGACCGCGCAGACCTACTTCAGCGATACGGCGCTGACGGTCACGTATCTCGGCCGCGGCCGGATCGAGCTGACGGGTGCGGCCGCGCGCGCGCAGATCGAGCCGCGCATCCGCAACTACATGAAGGACGCGCGTCCGGCGCTCGAAGTGGTCGATCACGTGCGCGATGCCGATCCGGCCGCGCCGCGCACGGCGACGACGCTCGGCGGCATGGCGGGCATTCCGGAGATCACGACGGTGTTCGCCGGCGACGGCGACCAGCGCTACATCGAGACGGCCGACGGCAGCCGCTATTTCGAAGGTGCGCGGCTGAAGGAGGGCGCGACCGTCGTGTCGATCGGCCCGGACGCGGTCGTGTTCGAACGCGGCGGCCAGCGCATCACGATGCCGCTCGGCGGCCCGTCGGCGAGTGCGCCCGAGCAGGCGCCGGCGCCGCCCGTGGCGCCGCTCGCGAGCGGCGCGGCCGCCGGGGTCGCGCAGCCGGTGCCGGGGCCGACGCTGTTGCCGGAGGCGGCGGCCACCGCCGGCGCATCGAAGGAGGCGGCGCACTAGCGCCGCGACAGGTCATGCGCATCGCGCGGCGCGCGGTGCGTGCAATACGCGGGGCGTCGCATGGGCGCGGCGCCCCACGTCGCGGGCGGGGCATGGGGCCGCCGCCGGAAGGTGGATGACGTTCACGTAAAGGAGCGCAACATGGGTACGCAGGCAGCAGGTGGTGCAACCAACACGAACCAGGTCCAGCAGCAGGCCGACGACCTGACCAAGACGCAGCTCGAACTGACGAAGATCAACTTCCAGGTCCAGCAGTCGACGGCCACGTTCGAAACCAGCAACGCAGTGACCGCGCAAGAGGGGACGGCGAACGCCCAGGTTGCGCAACACCTGAGCTCGGCCGGCCGCGCATGACGCCGGCCGCCGGCCGTGCCGCGCGTGACCGCGCGCCGGGTCTGCCCGACGAGGGCATCCTGCGGCGGAGGCGCGTGTGCCGGCCGGCCCGTTCCGGGCTGGCCCGACCGATCCGGTCCGGTGTCGGCCATTCAAGGAGGGCATGGACATGTCAGTGACAGGCGTAGGCGCGGCGCCGCCGGGCGCGGCCGCGCTCGCGAGTGCCGCGCAGCAGCAGGCGGGAGCGGCGTCCGATCCGGCGCAGGTGCGCCAGTTCGATGCGCTGATGCAACCGGGCGCATCGTCGGCCGCTCCGCCGTCCGCATCGGGCGTCGCGATGTCGCGCGCGCCGGCGGATGCGGCGCCGGCCGTGCAGATGACGCCCGCGCAGGCGAACCAGTCGTCGCTCGTCGAGCGGTTGCGCACCTACGGCAACGATCTCGATTCGCGGTACGCGAACATCGACAAGCATCGCAGCGAGATGCTGACGTCGATGGCGGACAACCGCAGCGACCCGCTGATGACGATGGTGAAGGCGATGGACTTCCAGTGGACGGCGACCACCACGATTTCGGAATACCAGTTGAGCCTGTCGGTCGCGCAGGCGGCGAACGGCTTCACGCACACCGTGCTGAAGACGCAGGAGTGAAAGCGTGCGTGCGGGCCGTCGATGGCCTCACGCACCCTGAAGCGGACAAACGATGACGACGATCGATTCGACGCCACGCGTGCATGCGTGGCGCAGCCGGGCGGCGCGCGTGCTGCTCGCGGGGCTGCTCGTGCTGCTGGCCGGGTGCCAGAAGGAGCTGTACTCGGGCCTGTCGGAGCGCGACGCGAACCAGATGATCGCGGTGCTCGGCGACGCGGGCATCAGCGCGTCGAAGGACAACGATGCGCGCGACACGTCGGACCGCAACGCATGGCTCGTGAGCGTCGCCGACGGCGACATGCAGCCGGCGCTCACGGTGCTGCACGCGAACGGGCTGCCGAAGCCGAGCTACGCGAGCCTCGGCGAGCTGTTCCAGAAGCAGGGCCTCGTGTCGACGCCGGCCGAGGAACGCGTGCGCTACCTGTACGGCGTGTCGCAGGACCTGTCGCGCACGCTGCAGGACATCGAGGGCGTGGTCGTCGCGCGCGTGCAGGTCGTGATTCCGGAGAACGATCCGCTCGCGGACAAGATCAAGCCGTCGTCGGCGGCCGTGTACATCCGCTACCGGCCGGGCGTCGACCTGCGCGCGATGGCGCCGATGGTCAAGGATCTCGTCGCGCACAGCATCGAAGGGCTGCAATACGACAACGTGTCGCTGTTCCTGCAGCCGGCCGCCGCGCGCGCGACGCGCGTGGACGGCATCGGCAGCGCGGTATCGGACGTCCTGCGGCTGCGCTCGCCGCTGGGCTGGCTCGTGTTCGCGCTGATCCTGCTGACCTGCGCGGTGATTGCGCTGTCGGCCGCACGGCGCGGAATGTTCGGCGCGCGGCTCGCGGGCCTGCTCGGCGCGCCGCGCGGCGCGAACGGCACCGGCGGTGCGTCGCAGTCGGGCGGTGGCCTGCGCACGCCGGACGGTGCGCGCGACGGCGCATGAGCGATCCGCACGCGCCGTTGCCAGGCGCCGGGCCCGACCCGGCCGACGCCGTGCCGCTGCCGTGGCTGCATCCGCTCGCGCCGCCGCCGGCTGCGCGCCGCGGCGCGTTTCACGCGCTCGTGTGCGACTTCAACCTGCGGCCCGACCGCTACCTGCACGTGACGCGCGTGCCGGCCGACTGGCCTGCGCGCTATCGTTCGCCGGACGCATTCGGCGCAGCCGGCCGCAGGCTGCTCGCGCGGCACCTGCTCGCTGCGAACGGGGTAGCCGACCGGCACGACTTCGACGTCGCGAACCCGTGCGCGCGGCTCGCGCTGCTGCCGGGCGCGGCGCTCGAGCAACTGGCCGCGTATGCGGGGCTGCTGCTGCATCGCACCTGGCTGCGCGACGCGCTGGCCGGGCGCCGCATCCGCGCGGAAGTCGCGGCGCGGCTCGGCGGCGACGCGCTGGAACTGACGCTCGAACGCGCGCCGGAATTCGGCGCGCTCGCCGAGACGCTCGAGCCATGGCGAGCCGATCCCGCCGCGCTGCCGGTCGTGATCCGCGCGCGCGGTGCTCGCCTGCTCGCGGATTTCATCGGCGTGGCCGGCGATGCCGTCGCGCGGCGCGTGCGCCTGAAATTCAACCGCGCGATCGACGATGAAGCGCCTTACTGGCTGAACCGCGCGCAGCGCGACCAGTTCGGCGAACTGATGTTCCTGTTTCTGATTCCCGAGAGGCTTGCGTCATGGGACTGGCTTTTCTGATCACGAGCGACAACCTGCAGCTGCTGTCGGAGCGCAAGGTGCTCAAGGAGCGCGAATACGCGGCGCTGCTCGATGCGTCCGCGGTGATCGCGACCGCGCATGAAGAGGCCGCGCGCATCGTCGCCGATGCCCAGCGCGAATTCGACAAGCGCCAGGCCGCCGGCTACGACGAAGGCATGCGCCGCGCGCAGCGCGAGCAGGCCGCGCAGGCGTACACGCAGGCGCTGGCCGCCACGCGCACGATGGAGACGATGAAGGACGCGATGGCCGATATCGTCGTGAAGGCCGTGCGCGCGATCGTCGGCGAGATGAGCACGCAGAAGCTGTACGAGGCCGCGCTCGCGCGGATCGCGCCGCTGGTGCGCGACGAGGCGTTTCTGGTCGTGCATGTCGCGCCCGGCCGCAAGGACGAGATGCGCGATGCGCTCGACGGCGCGTTCGCCGGGCAGTCGAACCGGCAGAAGATCCGCATCGTCGAGGATGCGCAGCTCGAACGCCACGCGTGCACGGTCGAGACGCCGTCGGGGCGCATCGACGCGAGCCTCGACCTGCAGATCGATGCGCTGCGCCAGGCGATCCGCCGCGATGCGCTGAAGGGTACCGCGCGATGAACGCGCCGCTCGACGATCCGCAACCGTTCGGCGACGACGACGGCGCACCGTTCGATCGCGGCCGCCTCGTCGGCGAACTCGATGCGGGGCTCGCGTTCTTCTCGCCGGTGTCGGTGCAGGGGCGCGTCAACCACGCGGTCGGGCAGATCCTGAACGCGACGGGCATCCGGGCGCGGCTCGGCGAGATCTGCGAGCTGCGCACGCCGAACCAGCCGACGCTGCTCGCGGAGGTGGTCGGCTTCTCGCGGCAGACGACCTTGCTTACGCCGCTCGGCGACGTGGCCGGGCTGTCGCCGGAGACGACCGTCGTGCCGTCCGGGCGCGAGCACGTGTTTCCGGTGGGCGAAGGGCTGTTCGGCCGCGTGCTCGACGGGCTCGGCCGGCCGCTCGACGATCGCGGCCCCGTGACGGGCGCCGCGTGGGTATCGACGCAGCAGGATCCGCCGAATCCGCTCGCGCGCAAGATGATCGACACGCCGTTTCCGACCGGCGTGCGCGTGATCGACGGCCTGATGACGCTCGGCATCGGGCAGCGCGTCGGTATCTTCGCGCCGTCCGGCGTCGGCAAGAGCACGCTGCTCGGGATGATCGCGCGCGGCGCGCAGGCCGACGTGAACGTGATCGCACTGGTCGGCGAACGCGGCCGCGAGGTGCGCGAATTCATCGAGCACAGCCTGTCGCCGGAGGTGCGCGCACGGTCGATCGTCGTCGTGTCGACGTCCGATCGCCCCGCGATGGAGCGCGTGAAATCCGCGCTGGTCGCCACCGCGATCGCCGAGCATTTCCGCGATGCGGGCAAGCGCGTGCTGCTGCTGGTCGATTCGCTGACGCGCTTTGCCCGTGCGCAACGCGAGGTCGGCCTCGCGAGCGGCGAGCCGCCGACGCGGCGCAGCTTCCCGCCGTCGACGTTCGCGGTGCTGCCGCGCCTGCTCGAACGCGCGGGGCAGGGCGCGCACGGGTCGATCACCGCGCTCTACACGGTGCTCGTCGAAGGCGACGAGGAGTCGGACCCGATCGCCGAGGAAGTGCGCTCGATCCTCGACGGCCATATCGTGCTGTCGCGCAAGATCGCGCTCGCGAACCGCTATCCGGCGATCGACGTGCTCGCGAGCCTGTCGCGCGTGATGCCGCTCGTCGCGAGCCGCGCGCACCAGCATGCCGCCGCGCGCGTGCGCGAGCTGATCGCGAAGTACCAGGAGATCGAGTTGCTCGTGCAGATCGGCGAATATCGCGAAGGCAGCGACCGCCTCGGCGATCTCGCGCTGCGTGCGCGCGACGCGATCGGCGCGTTCTGCGCGCAGGCGTCGGACGAGGACGTGCGTTTCGACGCGCAGCTCGCGAAGCTGATGAAGCTGGCGAACGATCATGTCTGAAGCCGACGACCGCCTCGTGCTCGCGACGCTCGCGCGCCTGAAGCGCGTGCGCGAGATGCGCAGCCAGATCGCCCGCGTCGCGGCCGCGCGCCAGCAGGGCATCGCCGCGCAAAGCCGCCGCGCGCTCGAGGCCGCGCACGCGCAGCTCGCGCAGCAGGTTGCCGCGAAGGCCGCGATCCAGGCGCGGCTCGCCGACGATTTGCGCGAGGCGCGCGCGCTGCAGGATGCCGCGGCCGACACCCGCACGTTCGACCGCCACATCGGCACCGCGAACGCATCGGTGCACGAGGCCGCGCACGTGCATCGCGGCCACGAGGCGACGCTGGCCGACCTGCAGCGCGCCGCGCGCAAGGCGAAGGCCGCCGAGGACAAGCTCGAGAAGGCCGGCGAGAAGGCGCTGCATGCGCGCGCCGCGCGCGTCGAGCGCGACGCCGACGAAGTGGCGGACGGCTACGCGGTGCGGCGTTTCTCGACGGCCGGCGCGTGGGCGGCCGGCGCGGGCGATGCGTCCGGTCATGCGTCCGCGCAGCCTGAAGCGGCCGCCGCGTTCGATGCGGAGATGACCGACGCTGAAGCCGGCATCGAACCGGGCGCATCCGCCGGGGCCGACGAGACCGCTTCGCCTGCCGCCGCGGAGCGCCGATGCTAGACCAGGCCGCGGGTTTCAACGACGTCGCGGGCACGCTGCGACCGCTGCTCTACGTGATGCCGCGCCTGTTGCCGATCATGTTCGTCGTGCCCGTGTTCAACGAGCAGATCATCACGGGTCTCGTGCGCAACGGCATCGCCGTCGTGATCGCCGCGTTCGTCGCGCCCGCGATCGATGCCGCGCAGGTGGCCGCGCTGCCGTTCCTGATGTGGTGCCTGCTCGTCGCGAAGGAGGCGGTGGTCGGCATGCTGCTCGCGGGCGCGTTCAGCGCGGTGCTGTTCGCGATCCAGGGCGTCGGCTACCTGATCGACTTCCAGACCGGCAGCGGCAGCGCCGCGTTCTTCGATCCGATGGGCGGTCACGAAGGCGGCCCGACGTCGGGATTCCTGAATTTCGTCGCGATCGCGCTGTTCGTCACGGCGGGCGGCCTGCAGGTGCTCGTGCAGCTGTTCGCGCAGTCGTACGCGTGGTGGCCGATCGGCTCGCTCGGCCCCGATTTCTCGTCGATGCTGCAGACCTTCATCGTGCGGCAGACCGACACGATCTTCGAATGGATGGTGAAGCTCGCCGCACCGGTGACGATCGTGCTGGTCCTCGTCGAGCTCGGGATCGGCCTCGTCGGGCGTGCGGTGCCGCAGCTGAACATCTTCGTCTTCTCGCAGCCGCTGAAGAGCGCGCTCGCGTTGCTGATGATGATGCTGTTCCTGCCGGTGGTGTATGCGTCGCTGCATTCGCTGCTGAGCCCCGACAGCGGGCTGATGGCGCTGCTGCGCGCGCTGTTCGCCGCGCACGGCGGCGGCTGAGCGGGCCGGAGCCGAGATGGCCGAAAAGGACCAGAAGCCGACCGCGAAGCGCCTGCGCGAGGCGCGCGAAAAAGGCGATGTGCCGAAGAGCGCGGAAACGATTTCGTCGGCGTTCTTCGTCGGCGTGTGCGTGGCGCTCGCGGTGGGTATCGGTTCGTTGTTCGCGCGGCTGCAGGCGCTGTTCCGGCTCGTGTTCGATGCGGCAGGCGCCGCCGACCCGTCCGCGCGGATCGCGGTGCTGATCGACGGCGCCGCGCGCGACTGGGCGACCTTGTCCGCGCAGATCGTCGCGGCCGGGCTGCTTGCCGGCCTGCTCGCGGGCTTCGTGCAGGTGGGCGGCGTGATGGCGTGGAGCCGCCTCGTGCCGCAGCTGTCGCGGCTCAATCCGGCCGAGGGGATGAAGAACCTGTGGTCGCTGCGCAACCTCGTCAATCTCGCGAAGATGCTGCTGAAGACGGCGCTGCTGGTTGCGACGCTCGGCTGGCTGATCGTCGAGTCGCTCGATCCGGCGGTGCAGTCGGGCTTCACGCGGCCGGTCTCGATCCTCGCGCTGATCGTGAAGCTGCTGATGCTGCTGTTCGGCTGGGCCGCGCTGATCTACATCGTGATGGCGCTGATCGACATCGTGCACCAGCGGCACGAGTTCAACCAGAAGATGAAGATGTCGATCGACGAAGTGCGGCGCGAGCACAAGGAGGACGAAGGCGATCCGCACATCGAGGCCAAGCGCCGGCAGCTCGCGCGCGAAGCGCAGTTCGCGTCGCTGCCCGACCGCATCGGCTATGCGTCGGTGGTCGTGTATTCGCCGCGCGTCGCGGTCGCGCTCTACTACGGCGGGATCGGCACGCTGCCGTGGGTGCTCGCGCGCGGCGAGGGCGACGCGGCCGAGCGGATCGTGCGGCTCGCCCGCGATGAGTTGCGGCCGACGCTCGCGAACGTCGGGCTCGCGCAGGCGCTCTACGAGACGACACCCGAGAACGGCACGATCCAGCCGCAGCATTTCCGCGAGGTCGCGCAGTTGCTGAAATGGGCGACCGGCGCGGGGTGACGCGCTTGGCGAAGGCCGCTGCGGGCTTCTTTGAATACCGCCCCTTTTTTCGTTCTGCGATGTGCAGTGGCCATTCGCTCCGATTTGATATGGCCCCTTGACGTTGCTATCAGCGCAGGGCGCTTGACGCCATTTTTTTTCCGGTTTTATCCGGCATTCACTGGTGAATTATTGCTGATTTATTTCTTCGTAATATGGCCCGACCATCATGCCGGACGGCGGGCAGCGAGGTTGCGCCGCACGTGACGGAACAGGTCAACAGGGGCAGACATATCAAATGTGCGGAATCGACGGCTTTCTGAATAGCGTCGCCTTCGATGAGGAGACAGCGCGCGGCACGCTCGCGCGAATGACGGCGAGCCTCGCGCATCGCGGGCCGGATGGGCAGGGGATCTGGGTCGACCCGGAAGCCGGCATCGCGCTCGGCCACCGGCGGCTGGCGATCGTCGACCTGTCGGTACACGGCCGGCAGCCGATGGCATCCGCATGCGGCCGCTACGTCCTCGTCTTCAATGGCGAAATCTACAACCACCGCGAACTGCGCGCAGAACTCGAGCGCGCGGGTCGCGCACCGGCGTGGCGCGGCCACTCCGACAGCGAGGTGCTGATCGCGGCGATCGTCGCGTGGGGTGTCGAGGCAACGTTGCGCCGCGCGACCGGCATGTTCGCGTTCGCGCTGTGGAATCGCGCGTCGCGCGTGCTGACGCTCGCACGCGACCGGATCGGCGAGAAGCCGCTCTACTACGGCCGGATCGGCGACGCGCTCGTGTTCGCGTCCGAGCTGAAGGCGCTGCGCGGCTATCCGGGCTTCGACGGCGCGATCGATCGCGACGCGCTGTGCCTGTACCTGCGCCAGTCGAGCGTGCCGGCGCCTTACACGATCTATCGCGGCATCCACAAGCTGCCGCCCGGCACCTTCATCCAGTTCGAACATGCGCGCGACACGCCGCGCGTGCGGACGTACTGGACGCTCGAACAGGCGATCGAGAACGGCCGTGCGCAACCGTTCGAGGGCAGCGCCGACGAGGCCGTCGGCCAGCTCGACACGATCCTGCGCCAGGCCGTCGCGCGGCAGATGGAAGCGGACGTGCCGCTCGGCGCGTTCCTGTCGGGCGGCATCGATTCGTCGGCGATCGTCGCGCTGATGCAGGCGCAATCGTCGACGCCGGTCGACACGTTTACGATCGGCTTCCACGAGGCCGGCTACGACGAAGCCGGCTACGCGAAGGCCGTCGCGCGCCACCTGGGCACGCGTCATACCGAGCTCTACGTGACGGCCGACCATGCGCTCGGCGTCGTGCCGAAGCTGCCGTCGATCTACGACGAGCCGTTCTCCGATGCGTCGCAGATCCCGACCTTCCTCGTGTCGGAGCTGACGCGCCGGCACGTGAAGGTGAGCCTGTCCGGCGACGGCGGCGACGAGCTGTTCGGCGGCTATACGCGCTATTTCCTGACGCCGCGCCTGTGGCGCAAGCTGCATCGCGTGCCGGCGGCCGTGCGCGCGCGGATCGCGGCCGCGCTGCATGCGCTGCGGCCCGATCATGCGGACCAGCTCGCGGCCGTCGCGCAGGGCGCGTGGGGCGGCGTGGAGGCGCGCGACTCGGCGACGCGCATCGGCGATCGCCTGCACAAGCTCGGCCACGTGATGACGGCCGAGAGCCGCATCGGGCTATACCGGCTGCTGATGTCGTCGGTGCATCATCCCGAGCGCATCGCGCTGTCGGGGCAGGAGCCGCCGACGCCGCTGGACACGGTATCCGCGTGGCCCGCGCACCTGAGCTTCGCCGAGCAGGCGATGGCGATCGATACGCTCACGTATCTGCCGACCGACATCCTCGCGAAAGTCGATCGTGCCGCGATGGCCGTCAGCCTCGAGACGCGCATGCCGTTCCTCGACCATCACGTCGTCGAATTCGCGTGGCGCGTGCCGGCGGTCGTGCGCTTGCCGGAAGGGCAGTCGAAGGCGCTGCTGCGCCGACTGCTCGACCGGTACGTGCCGTCCGCGCTGATCGACCGGCCGAAGCAGGGCTTCTGCGCGCCCGTCGACCACTGGCTGCGCGGCGCGCTGCGCGACTGGGCCGAGGCGTTGCTGCAGCCGTCGCGACTGCGCGAGGAGGGCTTCTTCGACGCGACCGCGGTCGAGCGTCTGTGGCGGCAGCACCAGACCGGCCGGATGAACTGGCAGCACCAGTTGTGGGCGGTGCTGATGTTCCAGGCTTGGCTGGAACATCAGCGCGCGGGGTGACGCGGCGCCGCGGCCGGCCGACGCGCGGCCGGGCCGCGGTCAGCCGACGTTCAGCGGCGTGCCGATCGCCAGGTGGGCCGGATCGGCGGCTACCGCCGGATTGAGCTGCAGGATCTCCCGGAGTGCCGCCGCGTCCTGCTCTGCGCGCGACATCGCAGGCCGGTCCGCGGGCGGGACGTGGGCGGCGTCGAGCAGCGAATCGCGATGCTGGTCGGCGATCACCCACAGCGAATCCCCGTCGACGACGAAGTAGCGCGGCGGCTGCGTTGACGGGCTGGCGGGCGGCGTCGACGTGGCCGTCGCGGACGGCCCGGGTGTCGGCTGCACGCTCGCGGACGGCGTGGCCGACGGCGACGGGGCGGGCGACGACGCGCTCGGTGATGGCGACGCGCCGGCGCCCGGCGGCGCGACGTTCGACTTCGGCGCCGGCTTGCCCTTGTCGTCGAAGAACGTGTAGATCCAGTTGCCGACGTAGATCGCGATCGGCACGAGCACGATCGCGGTGGGAATCCGGCCGGTGATCGCCTTGGTCGCGTTCGGGAAATGCGTGTCGATGCGCGCGAGCGCGAGCAGCGTCGCGGAGGTTGCGCCCGACAGCGCGAGCGGGACGTTCGAGTGGATCGTCGCGTGCGCGCCGATGAACGCACCCGTATAGCCGGCCGCGACCGACACGACATCCGACGTCGCATCGATCGCGCGCACCAGCCGGCTGCGGCGGTCGAGCGACAGGTTGCGCGTCGCGCCGAGATGGATGGCGGCCGTATAGCCGAGACCGAGCAGCGCGCCGACGCCGCCGAGCACCGGCACGATCGACGGATCCGTGAACAGGTTGTGGATCGCGGTCTCGCCGAGGCCGACGTAGCCGGCCAGCGCCGCCGAGCGCCCGAGCTTGCCGAAGAAGCGGCGCGGGTTGCCGTGGTGCATCTGCTGGATCGACGTGCCGCCGAGCACGCCTTGCATCTGCGCGATCATGTCGTTCGCGATCATCTTCGTATAGGTGACCACCTCGTCCGCCGGCACTTTCTGCTTTTCGTGCAGCGCGATCAGCTGGTTCACCTTGGCGCGCGCCTCGTTGGCCAGCAGCCTGAGCGACGCGCCGCGCGTGTCGCGGTCCATCTCGTGTGCGGCGAGCTGGCTGTCGAGCCCGCGCACGAAGCGATCGAGCACGCGCCGGAACAGCCGCGGATCGCCATCCTGCAGCGCCCGCACGGAATCCTGGTGCAGGGCCTGCACGAGACGGCCGGTGCGCGCGCCGACGAACATCGCATTGCTCGTCTGCTTGAACTCGGGCGACGCGAGGCCGAACTGGTGCGCGCCGAAGCCGACGCCGAAGCCCACGCCGACGCCGGCCAGCATCGACAGCACGTTTTCCCGCGTGAACCACGACCGCAGCCGGCCCGCCTGCTGCAGCCGCAGCGCGTTCAGTTCCGCATGCGCGGCCTGCTCGGGCGTCAGCGGCGGTTCGGTTTGCGCGGCCGGGTCGGGCCGGTTCGACTGGCTGCTGACGAGGCGGCTGTCGCTGAGCGGCTTCGCGTCGTCGACCAGCAATTCGGGGCGTTGCACGACCGCGCGCCAGTCGGGTGGGTTCGAGAACGGGCGTCTCCCGATGGTCTGACTCTGCTGCGGCTTGTCGAGCTTGCTGCCGATGTCGCGCTGCCAGTCTTCGGTAAAGCGCCGCACCTTCGAGTTCGGCTTCGGCGCGTTGTTCGGGTCCGCTTGCCATGCCCGCGTCGCGTAGTCGGCGACCGCGTAGCGCGCGCGATTCAGCAGCTTCGTCGTGTTGCCTTCGTATAGCCGGCTGACGAGCGAGCCGATCTCGTCGGGCGTCATCCCGCTGTCGCGACCGATCCGGTCGATTTCGGCGAGCAGCATCTGATGCTGCTCGACCAGCGTGCCGGCATCGACGCGCTCGAAGACGCGGGTCAGTGCGTCGCCGCCGTGAATCCGCTCGAACGCGGCGTGGTTGCGTCTGCCTGCGTGCGGACCCGCACGCTCGACGAGCATCTTCGCGAGCGCGCTCGTCAGGTCCGGGTTCGCAATGAAGTCGGCGCCGTGCGTCGCGTACGACAGCCCGACGTGGACCCAGTTCAGCGCCGGCCGGTCGAGCAGCGCGTTCACGAGTTCGACGTGACCGGCGCCCGGCACCGGTTCCGGCACGGCATCCCAGCCGTGGAACGTCACCATCACGTGCGGCGCGGTTTCGCGCGGGTGCTGGTTCGCCCACTTCTCGAGCAGCGATGCGAGCCGCACGTAGTCGTGATACTGGTCGTTGGTGCCGGCCTGGTAGCGCTCGTCGGTACGCGACACCAGCGCACGGCCCGACGCGGTTTCGAGCCGCAGCAGGAAGCCGCCTTCGGCCGCGGCGTCGAGCCACGCGTGCAGGCTTTTCTCGGTCAGCTCGTCGAGATGCACGACGTGGCCGTTCTCGCCGGTGATCGTCGCATCGGTGTAGTCCAGCTTCGCGCGCGTCTGGTCACCGAGCCGCTTCACGTCGTCGACGAAATCCTGGTCGTGCTTCTTGCCCTGGGCCGCCGCGAGCGTATGCGGATCGACAACGAGCGTGACGACCGCGCCCGCCGCGCCGTTGCGGCGCAACCACGCGAGAAACGCCTGCGGATCGTCGGACAGCCGGTAGGCGCGGCTCATCGGCGCGACGCGATATTGCACGTCGCGGCTCGACCGGAAAAACGCACGCATGATCTGCCGGTCGATGGCGGCGGCCGCGCTCAGCTTGCGCTGCATGTCCTTCCAGCGCGGCACCGGCGCATAACGCGCGCCACCCGTCGCATAGTCGCGTGCGACGCCGAGCCATTTGCCGAGCCCGGTCCATCCCTTCGCGTCGGCCATCATCACCGGCGGCGCGCTGTCGCCTGGCGTGTCCTCGAATTCGAGCGGTCCGGCGCGCGTGTTGCCTTCGCGCTCGATGAACGCCTTGAGCCGCGCGATATGCGCGAGCGGGTCGGGCATGCCGCCGTCGCCGTAGCGCCGCTTCCATTCGATCTGCGTCGAGCTGACGAGCGCCGGCTGGTATGGCTTGATTTCGAGCACCGGATGCTCGGGCGGCGGCGCGTTGCGCTTGCGTGCGGCCTTGATTTCGCGATCGATGCGCTGCTGCGTGGCGTTGCGTTCGCGCACGGCCGCGGCCTTTTCCTGCCTGGCCCATTTGCGCAGCGTATCGACCAGGTTGCGGCTCGACGCGCCCTGCAGCTTCGTGAGGCGTGCGATCTGCTTGTTCAGCGCGTCCACGCGCGTGCCGGCCGCATAGGTGTCGACGCCGTCCGGCTTGAGCTCGGTGAGCAGCAGATGGACGTCGGCGCCGTAGGGGCCGCGGCCGATCGGCGACGCGTCGAGCGGCACGCCGGCCCCGCTCGTGTCGCGCCAGTCGTCGTGCCAGAGCAGGTTGCCGTCGGCGTCGGGCACGAGCACGCCGTCGGGTGCGTCGAGCTGGTGCGCGATCGTCTGGCCGTTGCGGTACACGTAGACGCGGTGCGTGTCGGGGGCCAGCATGCCATGCTCGGCGAGGGTCAGCAGATGCACGGCGTTCGGGCCGCTGAAGTCGAGCGCGTGGTTCGCGTCGACGGGCAGCATGTGCGCTTCGACCAGCGCGTCGTGCAGCGTCGGGCGGGATGGGGCGCGGGCGCCTGCCGGCGTGGCCGGGACGGGCTGCGCATGGGGCGCCGCCGACCCCGACGGCAGGGCGCCCGGCATCGCCTGCCGCTTCAGCAGTGCGGTGGCGCGGGCGCGCGTCAGCAGCGCGACGCGGTGGCTCGCGTTGAGGGTCCACGCGATCGAGGTCTGGCTGACATAGCGCGGGCGCAGGCGCGACGGCAGGCGGTCGGCCTTTTCCTTCGGCGCCTTGACCGGATCGAAGCGGCCGATGCGCGCCATCATGTCGGCGCCGATCTCCGTCGCGATGAACGAGACGCCGCGCTGGCGTGCGCGCGACAGCGGAATCCGGTGGCGCGGGCCGCCCGGCAGCATCCGCGCCTTCACGCGGCGCTGGAACGCGTCGTCGAGCGTGCGCGGGGTGACGCGGGTGCCGTCGAGCGGCGCTTTTGCCTCGTAGTACCACACCCCGCTGTTCGGATCGCGCGTCGCATGGCCGACGATCTCGCCGGTTTTCCGGTCGACCGCATAGATCGTATCGGCGTTGCGCGCATTCGCGATCGCCTTGTTGGCGTTCGAATAGTGCCTGACCGAGCCGAGTGCATCGATCGCGGCCGCGAGCGCGTCGTCGACCTGGCCCGCATGGGCGAGCTCGATCGTGTCGCCATCGTGCGCCGGCTCGATCTTCGACGGGCCGCCCAGGCGCTTCAATTCGGCGAGCGGCACCTTCGATACGTAGAAATCGAAGTCGAGTCGTGCTGCCGCGGCCGCGTTGCGATTCCGTGCATCGAGCGCAAGCGACAGCGCGTCGTCGAGTGTATTCCGGCCCGCGCGTTTGAGCGACCGGTCGGTAAAAGTGATCTCGATCGCGCCGTTCGCATCGACCTGCGCCTCGGCGACGAACTTCGGCGGCGATCCGGCACTCGGCGTGCCGGCACGCGCGATCAGCACGTAGGTGCTGCGCCCGGTTTCCCGGACGAGGTTGCGCAGTTCCGGCAGGCTGTTGCCTGCGACGTGCGTCAACGTACGCAACCCGCGTTCGTCGAGCCATGCGCGTGCGCGCTTCATCCGTGCGCTTTCGCGTGCGCGCCCGCCGCCGGAGGCGCCTGATGCACCCGCTGCGCCGTTGCCGGACCCCGGCGCGGCGAGCTTCGGCAGTCGCGCGTCGCCGGTCAGCGCGCGCGCCTGCTCGGCGTACAGCACGCGATAGGTCGGATTGCCGGGCAGCGACGTGCGCGTGTCGCCGAACTGGTCCGCGAGAGCCTGCAATGCGGCCGGATCGCCGCTCTCGTACGCCCGGCGCGCGGCGCGCGCGAGCGCGTCCGGCAGCTGCACGTGGGCCGCGATGTCGCCGCCGCCCGCCGCGAGGATCTCGTCGCGAACGCGGTACGCATTAACCTGCGCGCGAGCTTCCGCGAGCAGCAGGCTGCGCACGTATGCATCGTGGCTCGTGTGATCGAGACCGAGCGCACCGGTCGAGATGTCGACGCTATGCTGCGCTTCGTGCGCGAGCGCGAACACCAGCGTGCCGGCGTGACGCGTGTTGCCGTCGAGGACGATCACGCGCCGTTCGGGGTCGACGGACTGGCCTTCGCCGCGCGCGCCGAGCTTCACCTTCCAGCCGTCCTGCTTCGCGAGCCGCATCTGCGCCATCAGCGTCGGCGAACGCGACGCGAGCGCGTGCGCGCGCATGCGCAGCACGACGCCGCGGAAGGTCGTGACGACGCGCTCGATGACGCCGCGCCGCGGCGCGTAGGCGCCGTGCTCGGCCATCTCGGGGTGCGCGAGGCGGATGCGCCCGGTTTGAAGTCCATGGTGAATTCGTGCGGCGACGTCGTCGATCCGTTCGAGTACGCTGCCGTCCGGGTCGGCCTCGTGCATGACCTCGCCGGGGTCGTGCAGCATGACTTCGCCGCGGCGGCCGAACAGCACCTGGAAGTCGTACAGCAAATGGTGCTGCGCGGTGACGCGGCGAATCTTGCCGAGATCGGCCAGGCCGTCGTGCGATACCACGCCCGGCAGGCCGACGTCGAATTCGACGTCGACGCTGCTCAGCTGCGCGGACGGCTTCAGCACGACGCCGATGCGATTGGCGACCGTGAACGGCCCGTCGGTCGTGCTGGTCGGCAGCTTGTAGGTCTCCTTGAGCTCGCGCAGCCCGGCCTGTTCGAGGGCGACCGCTTCGTACGCGTTGACGAGGCCCCTGGGCGTGCCGTTGCGATAGATGCCGATGGCCTGTCCGGCACCGCCGTCGAACACGGTCTTGTCCGCGCCGGAGCCGAGCACCGGGCCGAGGTAATCCGCCGGGTCGACGACGCGCGACGGGTCGCCGGTGACATGCAGGCGATCGCGCGCCGTGTCGACCGACAGTTCGCCGAGCGACGGCTGGCGATAGGCGGCCGGCGTGTAACGGTTCAGGCCGGACAGGTCGGTCAGCGCGCCGGCGTCGCCGACGGCATCCGGATGCGCCGCGTAGATCGTGCGTTGCCACAGGTTCGCGAGTTGCGCGGCCGCGCCTTCGTTCGCGTGGCGGGCCGACAGGATTGTCGTGTACTCCGGATCGGGCGGCGGCGGGTTGAGCAGCGTGAACGTGTGCGGATCGACCGGCTGCCCGTCGGGGCCGAGCAGTGTGCCGCCACGCATCGATTCGGCCGGCACGATCGCGATCCGGTTGCGCGGATCGAGCCGGATGTGCTCGTCGCTGCGCAGGAACGACAGCGTGTCGAGCGCGGGCGGCCCGCCCGCGCCGAACGGCGATGCATTGCGCTCCACGTGGTCGTTCGTCCACGCGACGCGCTGCGCCTGGATCTCGCGCATCGAACGCGGCGCGTCGCCGGCCGCCTGTGCGTCCTGCGGTGCCGGCATCGTGCGGGCCGCCTGCGCCGCGCCGCGATCGAACGCGTCGCCGTAGAACGCTTCGTAGTGCTGCCCGTGCGTGCCCGACACCGGCGAACGCGCGAATGCATCGGCCAGCGTCGCGACGGTGCCCGCGTAGTCGTGCGACGGCTGCCATGCGTCGGCGACTTCCTGGATCGCGTCGGGCAGCTTGACGTGCGCGGCGATGTCGACGCCGCTCTTCATCTGGATTTCGTAGCGCGCCTCGAACGCATTGAGCTGCGCGCGCGCCTCCGCTTCGAGCGCCTTGCGCGTGAAGCGGCGTCGGCCGCTGTAGTCGAGCCCGAGCGAGCCGTCGATCGCCTCGACCGCATGCTTGGCCTCGTGCGCGAGCGTGTAGGTCATCGATTCGGAGTGCGTGAGCGCGCCGTCGATCGTGACGCGCTTCTTGCCGGCATCGATCCGGCTGCCGCCGCCGCGCTTGCCGACCCGCACCCGCCAGCCGTTGTCGTCGAGCATGCGCAGTTGCTGCGCGAGCGTGCCCGACTGCTGCGCGAGCGCGCTGACCTCGTTCGGCAGCGGCGCGCCGCCGAAGCGCATCTGGAGCCGGGCGACGAGCCCGGGTTTGTCGCCGGACGGCGCGACCTCGGTGGTTTCCGGGTGCGCGAGCGTCACGTCGCCGCGTTCGACGCCGCGCTCGAGGAGCTGCAGCTGGTCGTCCACGCGATCGCGCGTGCCGCGGTAGCCGTCGTTGCCGGTCTCGATGCGGCCCGGGTCCGTCATCAGCAGGCGGCCGTCGTGATAAATGCCCTGGACGTCGAAGTACAGGCGGTTCTCCGCGATGAGCGACTTGAGCGCACGCAACTGGTCGAGCGTCTCGGCCTTCAGCGTCGGCGGCAGCACGCCGCGCTCGACGTCCTGCGTATGCAGCGCACCGCGCGGCTGGTACAACACCGCGACGCGGTTCGCATGCGAGAACGGGCCGTCCATCGACACGGTCGGCAGATCGAAGCGGCCGCGCAGCAGCGCAAGGCCGGCCTGCTCGGCGAGCGCCGCGTTGCGCTGCTCGGTGCGCGTGCTGGTCAGATCTTCGTACAGGCCGAGCACCGCGCCGCGGCCGAGCGCGAAGCCGCCTTTCTCGTTGCCGAACGCGATCAGCGCGCCGAGATGCTCGGCGAGATCGACCGGCTTGCCGGTATCGGCATGGAACACGGTCGTGCCGTCCGCGCGCAGCGGGCCGAGATCGACTTCGGGGTGCGGCGCCGGGTCGTAGCGCAGGTAGCCGCTCGTCGCGCGCAGCGTGCCGTCGGCCGCGAGCGCGTCGCGCGGCGCGACGAACACCGGCCGGTTCCACACGTTCGCGAGTTCGGGCGCGAGCTTCGCGTCCGCCTGCTCGGCGATCAGCACGATCGGTTCCGCCATGTCGGCCGGCGCGCGAAAGGCGTAGCGGGCATCGAGCGCGAGTTCGTGCCCGCCGACCGGTACGCCGTCGCGCGTCGCGAACGCGCCGCCGGCACGGTCGTTGCGCACGACGTACAGCGTGCGGCCGCCGTACTCGTGCTGCTCGACGAGCGGCCGGCGCGATGCCAGCGTCACGTCGGCGTCGCGCGCGACGAAGCCGGGCGACAGCGGCGACGTCGCGAGCGCGTTGAGGATCGTCCACGCGACCCGCTCGCGGAACGTCAGCGGCTTGAGTGCGCCGCCTGCTCCGGATTCGGCCGGATCGACGACGCGCCGGTAGTTGATCGTGCGTGCATCGCCGCTGCGGCGATCGGCATTGGACGTGATCCGGGCGTCCTGGTCGTTCTCGGCGGCGCGTTCGCGCACGTCGGACGACGCACGGCGTGTTTGCGCGGTCGCCCGCGAGGTCGCGGCTGCCGGCTCGTCTGCGGAGGCCGCCGGGCCGGCCGCGTCGGTCGCGCGTGCGGCGACCGGGGTCGTGCGGCTCGCCTGGTCTGGCGGCTGCGCGTCGCCCTGCGATGGCGCGGCCGGCGTCGTGGCCGCGCGGGGCGGGGCGAGGTCGTGCGCGTACTTGAGCTCGATGCCGTCGGACAGCGTGAGTCCGCCGTGTTCGTCGGCCGAGATGCGCGCATCCGTCTCGTACCGGTTGAAGCGCGTGAGCGTCAGGCCCTTCACGCGTTCGCCGAGCGTGATCGTGCCGTCCTGGTCGAGAAACGCGGTCGATTCGGTTCTGCCGCGTGCGCCGGTGTTGACGTCATTGCCGCGGTTCAGCACGCGGATCGGCACGCCTTCGTAGGTGAGGATCTTGTTGCCGACCATCAACGTGCCGTCTTTCGCGACGGTGATCGAGCGGCCGTCGAGCGTCGCCTGCTGGCGGCCGACACGCAGCGTATCGAGCGCCGCGTACTTGTCCTGGCCGACCGTCACGCGCTGGTCGCCGATCGACACGGCGTGGTTGCCGAGGTCGCGCGCGCCGAAGCTGCCGGTGCGACGCACGATGCCGGTCGACAGCGCCTTGATCCGCTGCGGGCCCGCCGCGAGCCCGGCGTTGAGCAGGAACGACGTCGCATCGCCGGACAGCCGGTCGGTGTGGCCGGTCGCGAGGTCGTAGCCGAACTGGCCGGCCGCGTCTACCGCGCCGCCGTACGCGGACGCTTTCGTTGCAAACTGCGTGCCGGTCTTCACGCGCGATGCGAATTGCGTCGCATCGCCGCCGAAGCGCTGCACGAGCTTTTCGGCGGTGGCGGTGCGGCTCGCGAACGACAACGCTTCGCCAAACTTGCCGACGCCGAGCGGCACGAGGTTCAGGTAGTCCGCGCGGGCGCCCGCATCGAGCGGGTTGATCGTGCGGTCGTGCTCCATCCGGTTGGCGAGGTCGTAGCCGGAGTTCACGACGGCCGCCGTCGCGGACGTATACATCAGCCCCGTGCCGACCGCGTTGAGCGCGATGCCGAGCGGCGCGCCGAACACGGTCGCATCGAGCAGGCCGCCGCCCACTTCGAGCGCGAGGCCGCCGATCAGCATGCCGAGGTTCACGTCGCCGGCGCCAAGCGTATGCATCACGCTTTCCCACCAGCTGTCGTCGTGCGCGCTGTTGTGGCGGTCGATCTGCGCGACGCCGTTCGCGTCGTAGCCGGTGGCGATGTCGAGCGTGCCGTTCGACGACAGCTCGTTGTCGTTGAGGAAATTGCCGATGTCCGAATACTTCGAGCCCTGGTCGTCGACGTAGTGCGTGTCGCCGTTCGCATTCGTGACCTTGAAGATCGCGCTCGTCATCAGGCCGGCGTCCTTCGACGCGTAGACGATCGGCATCACGTTCACACGCGTGCCCGCACCGCCGCCCACCTTCAGCAGCTCGTTGCGCACCTTGTCGATCGACTCGAGTTTCTTGCCGTCGGTGAACTGCGCGGCATGCGGATCGCTGGACGTGCTGTCCGGCGACAGCCCGATCGCGACGCCGACGAGGTTGCGCTGCTGCGTGTCGTCGAGCTTCCCGAAGTCGATCGTCGCGCCGTGCTGCGTCGCTTCGCCGGCCTTGTCGAGCAGCGATTGCGACAGCTCGCTGCGGTGTGCGCCGAAGAAGTCGGATAGCGCTTTCGCGTAGTCCTTCTGGTCGGATTCCGTCTTCGGGTTGCGCAGCCGCTCGTCGAGATGCGCGTCGAATTCGTTGAACAGCACCTGCTGATGCAGCGTTTCGCTGAGCATCTGGTCCTGCTGGACGTCGCGGTTCGCCTGGTCGAGGGTCGCGCGCGCATCCGTCAGCTGCTGCGCGTACGGATTCACGACGAACGGGACGGGCGCGGTCAACGGGATGTTTTTCGGCGTGCTGTCCGGTTTCGTCACCGCCAGCACGCTCGGCGCCTGGCCGATGCCGTGATCGCGGTTCCACTGGTCGTACAGGGCCTGCAACCCGTCGACCTTGATCTGCAGATCCGACTGCTTCGCCTGCGCGTCGGCTAGCGCCTGCTTCGTCGCGCGCTCGTTGACGGTCGCCGTCATCCGGTCGTCGGCCTGATGCAGTGCCGACGCGATCGTCTTCAGCCCCTTGATCTCGAGCGGCGTCGGATCGTTCACGAGGCACATCGTGCGGTGGTTGTACTGGTCCTGCACGCCGGCAGCGACGTCGTCATAGTGGATCGCGAGCGCGTTGCCGTATGCGGCGACGTAGCCGTCGTGCGCGAGGCTCGCGGCATCCTTCGCCTTCGACAGTTGCGCGGCCGCGTCGTCGACGCCGAGATCGGCTCGCGGATCCGCGAGTTTCACGCCTGGATGGTCGTGGCGCCATTGCGTCGCGCTCTTTTGCGTGGCGTCGTAATTCGCCTGTTGCTCGGTGACCTGGCGATTCGCATACAGCATCTGCAGATAGCCGCCGCTCACGCGCGCGCTCGCCTGTGCGTGGTTCAGCAGGTTCTGCTGCGCATCGACGGTCGTGCTCATCACGGTCGGGCCGTACTTGCCGGACACCGTGTTGTACGTGATCTGGACGTCGGCGAGATTCGCCGCGTCGGTCGCGGCGTTCAGGCAGGCGTTCGCATAGTTGGCGTCGTCGGCCGCGCCGGCCAGCGCCTTCTGCGCGTCGTCCGGATTCATCGCCGCCGGCGCGTCGATCATGCGGCCGAGCGGCGCGAGCTGGTCGTTGACGCGCGCGATGCCGGCATCCATTGCGTCCGAATAATCGCCGTTCGACGCATACGACTGCAATTGCGCGAGGGCGAGGTTCGAGTTCGCGATGTCGGCGTTGTGGCGCGCCTTCGCTTCGGACAGCTTCGCATCCGCGCGCTGCCACGTGTCGTAGGCCTGTTTCTGCTGCGGCGTCCATGTGTCCTGCGACGCCTTCGTCGGATCGTCGCCGATGCCGGGCACGGCGGCCTTCAGCTTGTCGAGCGCGTCATTCGCGTTCGCTTGCGCGGAGCCGGCCTGCTTCGGGTCGAGCGCGGCGTTGTCGTGATCGGCCTGTTGCGCATACGCGATCATGTAGCCGGCGTCGGTCGTGACGTCGAGCTCCTTCTCCGCCTTGGCGGTGGCGGTGTGCGCCTGGTCGTACGCAGTGCGGGCCTGGTCGATCGCGGCCGGCGACGACCGCGGATCGTTCTGCGCGGCTGTGAGCGCCGTCTGCTTGCCCTGTTCGTCCTTCAGCGCGTCGTCGAACTTCGTCTGCGCCCCCTGGATCGCGGTCTGCGCGGCCTTCGTGAGCGGATCGTCGACCGTGATGTCCGGTGCGGTTGGCCGGTATTGTTCGGCGAGGCTCTGGATCAGCGACGTTGCGGACGAGATTTCGGCGTTGGTCGGCTTCGACGGATCGCTGTCGGGCGTGACCTGCACGGTGAGCGGCGGGGCCGGCGGCGCGATGGCCTGCTGTTTCGACGGGTCGCTCGACTGCTGGGCGGCCTGGCTCGCCGCCTTCGCGCGTTCGGCTTCGAGCGTACGCTCGAGGAACGCCATCCAGTTGACGCCCATCCCGACGCCGTCGATGTCCAGCATGAAAGTCTCCTGTCAGGCCGCCGTGGCATGCGGGTGCACGCGACCCGGCGCCCGGCACTCGCCGCCGGTTCGAGTGTACGGAACGGGGTGCGCAGCGCGCGGCGCCAGTTTCGTAGCAGTGCGATGCGTGCGGCGCGCACGGGGCCCGACGGCTACGAAATGCGCATCGGCGGGGCCGGCGTGTTGCGCCGCACCGCTACTCGTCGAGACACTTCACGCACAGCCGCTTCGCCTGGCTGGCCGCGAGCCCGCGGCACATCATCACGACCGGGCGGGCGTGGCACGACGGCGCGTCGGCGGACGCGGCAGGCGACGGCAGCCGGCGTGCGCGCTCCGGCGGCGTGGTCGCGGCCGCGTCCATGCGCCGCTGGCGCGCGGGCGGCGGCGGGTCGCCGACGACGGGAATCGGTCCGACGCCGCCTTCGCGCGCGTTGCGCTGCGCGCTCGCGACGACGCGGCTCACGTAGCCGCTCGAGAAGCCGGTCGTGAAGTTGCCGCTGTAGTAGCACGACAGCGCCGCGCGCAACGCGGCCTGCGTGGCGCGGCCGGTGCCCGACGAGCGCGCGAAGCATTCGGTCAGGATCGCGCCGCCGGCCCGCAGGTTGCGGCACGGTTCGAACATCGTCGCTTCATCGAGCCCGTATTTCGCGAAATTGCGCTCGTTCACCTGCGCGAGGCCGACGCTGTAGCTGAAGCCGCGCGCCGCGAGATCGCGCGCGGTCGCGCGCGCTTCATCGAGCGACGCGGGCTGGCGCGTCAGATGGCCGCCGACCACGCCGATCGCATACGGATTGAAGCCCGACTCGGTACGCACGAGTGCGGCGAGCGTGTCCGGATCGACGTTCGGCGCGCAGGCGCGCGCGAGCGGCGCGAAGCCGGTACCGGCGCCTGCGGCCTGCGCACTGCGCAGCGGCAGGCATGCGCAGGCGAGCGCGACCACCGCGCACAGGCACGCGGCCGCGATTCGCAGGCCGCGCGCGCTCATCCCGCGCCCGCCACGCGGTACGACATCACCAGCCCGTGTACGAGCAGCGACCAGCCGTCGAGCGCGACGAACAGCAGCAGCTTGAACGGCACCGAGATCGTCGTCGGCGAGATCATCTGCATCCCGAGCGCGAGCAGGATGTTCGCGACCAGCAGGTCGACGACGATGAACACGATATAGATCACGAAGCCGATCTGGAACGCCTTCGTCAGCTCGGCGAGCGTGAAGCTCGGCACCAGCACGAGCAGGTCGTCGTCCTTGATGCCGTCCGCGCGGTTCTTCGGCCACACCGACGTCGCCGTCCGCACGAAGAACTCGCGATCGCGCTGGCGCGTGTGCGACACGAGGAAATCCTTGATCGGCGGCAGCGCGGCGTCGGCGAGCGCGCCGATATCGGCGGTCGACAACTGCGCCGACGCATCGAAGTGGCGCGCCTGCAGCGCATCGCGGATCGACATCCCGACGGGCGCCATGATGAACAGGGACAGGATCAGCGCGATGCCGTTCAGCACGAGGTTCGGCGGCACCTGCTGGATCCCGAGCGCGGAGCGCAGCAGGCCGAGCACGACCACGAGCTTCGTGTAGCTCGTCACCATCAGCGCCGCGAACGGCGCGATGCCGAGCGCGGCAATGACCGCGATCAGCGCGACCGGATTCGGCAGGCTGCCCATCGTTCAGCGCTCGCGCGGTGCGGGTTGCGTCAGCGTGACGACGCGCACGCCGAGTTTCTGGCCGACCGCGATCAGGTGGCCCGTGCCGATCAGCATCCCGTTCGCGACGAGATGGATCACGCTCTGGTTGATCCCTTGCTGCAGCTCGATCACGGCGCCCGGCTGCAGCGCGCTCAGCTCGCCGAGCGGCATCGACGTGGGCGGCAGCTCGAAGCGCAGGTCGACCGCGAGGCCGTCGAGCGTGCGCGGTGCATCGGCGGAGGGCGCGTCGTGTGTCGTGGCGGGCGCGTTGTCGGTGCGGGTCGGTTCCAAAGGCATCTCCCTGATTCGTTCGACGGTCAGCCGGTTGCCCGACGGCCGTCCGGTGATCTCCCATGCCGGCGCGGCCGGCAGCCGCGCGACGCACAGCAGGCTCTGCTCGTGCGCCTGCCAGCGTTCGATCGCGATGATGTCGCCGCCGACGACGTCGGCCAGCTCGGCCGTCGTCAGCTCGGTGCGGCCGATCTCGAACACGAGCGGCACGGGCAGGTTCGCGTAGGCCGCGCGGGTATCGGCGAGCGCGGCCGGCGCGGTCGCGAAGAACACGGCCAGCGCGTCCGGCACGTCGAACAGCAGCGCGCCATGGCAGCGCCACGCGCCATCGGTGCGCCGCAGCTCGAAGCGCAGCGCGTCCGGCGCCGCGCGCCAGGCCGGCACGCTGTCGGGCGGCGGCAGCAGTTCCACGCGCTGCCGCGTCGCGGCCTGCAGCACGGCCGCGAGCGGCGCGCACAGGTCGGCGAGCAACGCCGCGCGGATCACGGCCGGCACGGCCGGATCGGCTGCGTCGCCGAGCCATTCGGTTTCCGCGATCGGATCGATCCACAGCGTGCCCGTGGCCGGGCCGATGACGAAGCGGTAGGCGTGCGCATCGGTGGCCGGTTCCGCGTCGACGCGCCAGCGCACCTCGTACGCGTGCTCGCCGAGCGTGACCGGGGCGGCGCCGGTTGCGCAGTACGCGTGCGACAGCCCGCGCGCGGCGGCGGCGGACAGGCGCGGCAGGTAGGGCGACGCGTCGAGCGCGACCGCGGCCGGTGCAGCGGCGGGCGGCGCGGAAGCGGCGGGCATCGCCCGGCTGGCGGCGTCGCCGGCGTCGGCATTCGTCAGGAACAGCGCAGGCACGGCGGGATCGGGGCGGATTCGGCGTTGATTCGACGGGTTGTTCTGGGGCCGGCGGCGCGGAAGGGCGCGCGGCTGCTGCGTCGATTGTAGGGACGGCCATGGCCGCGTGCCGCGCCGGAATCCGTAGTCGCGTGCATTGCCCGGCGATCGCAGAAGCGGGGTGCTACGAAGCGTGAGGAAGCCGGGCAGGACGCGACCGGCGCCCAAAAGCAACCGCCGCCCGGAGGCGGCGGTCGGGTCGCGGCGGGATGGCGGGCCGGATGGCGTGCAGGCCGGGTCCGGCCGGCAGGCCGCGAAGCGCTGCGGCCAGGCGCAGCGCGGTAAGGGGAACGTGGCCGGCGCGCCGCGAGCAGGCGGCGCGCGGGCGAAGCGTCACGCGTAGTCGGCGGCCATCGCGGGTTGCGGCGCGGCTCGCAGGATCGGCGCGGCTTCGTGGCGCTCGACGTGCGTCATCGCCGCGCCGAACAGCACCAGGCGGTAGCCGACCGCGTAGATCGGAATGATCCGCAGGTTCTTGTCGTGGTCGAGCCGCAGCTTCGAACGGATACGCGAGATATGGGTGTCGAGCGTGCGCGACGACACGCCGAGCTCGCGGCCCCATACGGCCTCCTGGATTGCCTGCCGCGGCACGATCTTGTTCATGTTGTCGAGCAGGAATTCGACGACGTCGAATTCACGCGGCGTGACGTCGACGATCGTGTTGTCGATCTCGATCGTGCGGCGCACGAAGTTGATTTTTATGTTGTCGATGTACAGGTATTTGCAATCCATGGTGGCCCTCGCATGTCCGTAAAGGAGTGTTTGCGGGCTCTGTGCTGCAACTTCCGGGCCAGGGGGAGGATTGACGGTCGCCAGCTGACGGCCGTGCCGATGCGGGTGGCTCTACATATTTGAATTTAAAAGAATTTTTAACGTGAGGTGCGATGCGGGTTGTGAAGGGGGCAGAACAATGTTGAAGGATTGTTACGTAGCATCGCCGGGCGACGTTACGGGCGTTACGTCTGATGTAACGTGGGGGGAGAGGGAGGTTGGGGGGCTACACGAGGGTTTTCCGCTGGACGACGAACCCGACATCGACCCCTGCAGGTTTGAAGAATTGTGTATGTAAATCAACGCATTGCCGGAGATTTTTGCCGACATCGAACCCTGCATCGCGTCTCGCGCGAAAACACGCCGGCCGCGGAATATCTTCTTCCCGCAGCCGGCGTTCCGTCGCATCAGGCCTTCGTGCTATCCGCCGAATCGAACGGCAGCACGTAATGCCGCTTGCCCGTCGCCGCGAAGATCGCGTTCGCCACGGCCGGGCCGACCGGCGCGACGCCCGGCTCGCCGACACCGGTCGGCGCCTCGGCCGACGGCACGATGTGCACTTCGACCTTCGGCATCTCGGCCATCCGCAGCACGTGATAGCCGTCGAAGTTGCGCTGCTCGACCTGGCCGTCCTTCAGCGTGATCGCGCTGTGCATCGCCGCGCCGAGCCCGAAGCCGATGCCGCCTTCCATCTGCGCGGCGACGATGTCGGGATTGATCGCGATCCCGCAATCGACCGCGCACACCACGCGGTCGACCTTCACCTTGCCGTCCGCGTCGACCGACACCTCGGCCACCTGCGCGACATAGCTCTTGAACGCTTCGGCGACCGCGATCCCGCGCCCGCGCCCCTTCGGCAGCGGCTTGGCCGGATCCCAGCCGGCCTTCTGCGCGGCGAGGTCCAGCACCGCGCGCATCCGCGGTTCCTTCTCGAGCAGGTCGCGACGGAACGCGTAGGGATCCTTGCCGGCCGTGTGCGCGGCTTCGTCGATGAACGCCTCGACCGCGTAGGCCGTGTGCGAGCTGCCGACCACGCGCCACCACAGCACGGGCACGCCCGTCTTCGCGGTGGCGAGCTCGACCGACACGTTCGGCACCGCGTACGGCAGGTTCGCCGCACCCTCGACCGACGTCGCATCGACGCCGTTCTTGACCATGAACGCCTCGAACGGCGTGCCGGCGAGAATCGACTGGCCGACGATCCGGTGGCGCCAGCCGACCAGCTTGCCGTCCGCGGTCAGGCCCGCGTCGAGCTTGTGGAAGTACATCGGCCGGTAGAAGCCGCCCTGGATGTCGTCCTCGCGCGTCCACTGCAGCTTGACGGGCTTGCCGTCCGCGCCGAGCGCCTTCGCGATCGACACGGCCTCGACCACGTAGTCCGACCACGCGTTCGCGCGCCGGCCGAAGCTGCCGCCCGCATACAGCGTGTGGATCTGCACCTGCTCGGGCGTCAGCCCCGCCGTCCTGGCCGCGTTGGCCTGGTCGACGGTCTGGAACTGGTCGCCGGCCCAGATTTCGCAGCTGTTCGCCGTCAGCTTGACGACCGCGTCGAGCGGCTCCATCGGCGCGTGCGCGAGATACGGGAATTCGTACGTCGCGCTGATCTTGCGCGTCGCGCCCGCGATCGCCGCGTCGGCATCGCCGTCCTTGCGTGCGGACGTGCCCGGCTTGTCGGCGAGCTGCCGGTATTCGCGCATGATCTCGTCCGAGCCGCGCTTTTCCGCGTTCGTTTCGTCCCAATCGACCTTCAGCGCGTCGCGGCCCTGCTTCGCGGCCCAGAAGCCGTTCGCGACGACCGCGACGCCACCCGGCACCTGCACGACCGACACGACGCCCGGCACGGCCTTCGCGGCCGTCGCGTCGAACGATTTCACCTTCGCGCCGAAGCGCGGCGGGCGCTGCAGCAGCGCGACGCGCATGCCGGGGAACGTCGTGTCGAGCGTGAAGTGCGCGGTGCCGTTCGATTTCGCCGACGCATCGACGCGCGGGATCCGCTGACCGATCAGCTTGAAATCGGCCGGCTGCTTCAGCGTGACCTTGTCCGGCACGGGCAGCTTCGACGCATCGGCGACGAGCGTGCCGTACGGCGCGGTCTTGCCAGTCTTCGCGTGCGTGACGACGCCGTTGGCAGTCGTCAGCTCGCCGGCCGGCACCTTCCAGCGGGTCGCGGCGGCCGACACCAGCATCGCGCGCGCCTTGCCGCCGGCTTCGCGCAACTGCTGCCACGAGTTCGCCATCGCCGAGCTGCCGCCCGTGCCCTGCATCGTGCCGAACGCGAGGTTCGCGTAGCGTTTCGCATCGGCCGGCGCGCTTTCGACGCGCACGTGCGACCAGTTCGCGTCGAGCTCCTCGGCGACGATCGTCGCGATGCCCGTGTACGCTCCCTGGCCCATTTCGACGTGCTTCGCGATGACCGTGACGGTGCCGTCGGGCGTGATGCGCAGGAATGCGTTCGGCGCGAAACCGGCGGAGGGCGCGGTCGCGGCGAGCGCGCGGCGGCCGAAGCCGCTGAAGTCGAAGCCGATGGTCAGGCCGACCGCGGCCGCGGCGCCCGCGGCCTTCAGGAAGGTGCGGCGCGACGGGCGCACCGTATCGTTGTTGTCGAGTTCGATCGTCATGGTCAGGCTCCCAGCGTCGCTGCCGCGTCGTGGATCGCGGCCCGGATGCGGGCGTAGGTCGCACAGCGGCACAGGTTGCCGTTCATTGCGGCATCGATGTCCGCGTCGGTCGGCTTCGGGTTCTGTTCGAGCAGCGCGGTGGCCGACATGATCTGGCCGGACTGGCAGTAGCCGCATTGCGGCACCTGCAGCTTGACCCAGGCGGCCTGCACGGCATGCGCGGGCTTGCTTTGCAGACCCTCGATCGTCGTGACGTGCTTGCCCGCGATGCCGGCGAGCGGCAGCACGCACGAGCGGACGGCCTGGCCTTCGAGATGCACGGTGCACGCGCCGCACTGCGCCATGCCGCAGCCGAACTTCGTGCCGGTCAGTCCCGCATGTTCGCGAATCGCCCAGAGGACGGGCATCGACGGATCGGCGTCGAGCGTGACGTTCTTGCCGTTCAGGACAAACGAGGTAGGCATTTTTATGTCTCCATGGGGAAAACCCGCCATACGGGCAGGTTAGCCGGGAGTGTGCGCGAGCCGCCGCTTTTTGCGTCTACCCAATCCTGCAAATTTATTGAACAATCCTGCAAATCCCCGGCACGCGGCAGGCCGTTTCGCTATGCTCCCGCGACACGGGAAATCATTCGAGGATGCGTCATGGACATGACCGATATCGTGGCGTCGCGCGAATCCGGGCGGCGCGAGCTGGCATCGCTGATCGGCCGTTTCGCGCCGGCCGACGGCTCGCATTCGACGGCCGTGCCGGGCCTGATGCTGCATCGGCACACGCGTCCGGTCGATCTCGGCTGCGGCGTGTCGCGGGCTGCGCTCGTGATCGCCGCGCAGGGCGCGAAGCGCGTGATCGTGGCCGGCCAGGCTTACGAATACGACACGCACAATTGCCTGATTACGTCGATCGACTTGCCGATCCTCTCGCGCGTGACGCGCGCGTCGGCGGATGCGCCGTACCTGTGCCTGTCGCTCACGCTCGATCCGCAGCGCATCGTCGAGCTCGCGGCCGAGATGCGGCTGCCCGAGCCCGACGCGGGCCCGGAAGGCGAGGGGATCGCGCTCGCCGAGCTGACGCCGCCGCTGCTCGACGCCGCGTTGCGGCTGTTGCGCCTGCTCGATACGCCCGGCGACATTCCGGTCGTCGCGCCGCTGATCGAAAAGGAAGTGCTGTACCGGCTGATGACGAGCGGGCAGGGCACGCGGCTGCGGCACATGGCCATCGCGGGCAGCCAGACGCACCGGATCGCGCGCGCGATCGAATGGATCCGCGATCACTTCGCGGAGCCGATGCGCGTCGAGTCGCTCGCGCAGGCGGTCAACATGAGCGTGTCGTCGCTGCACCATCATTTCAAGCACGTGACGACGCTGAGCCCGCTGCAGTACCAGAAGCAGTTGCGGCTGCACGAAGCGCGGCGATTGCTGCTGCGGCAGGGCGGCGACGTCGGGTCGGTGGCGGCCGTCGTCGGCTACGAAAGCGCATCGCAGTTCAGCCGCGAATACAGCCGGCTGTTCGGTGCGCCGCCGATGCGCGACGTCGTGCATCTTCGCAAGAAGGAACTGCTCGGCTGACGTGCCGCCGCACGGCGGTTATTGCGCGGCGACCGTCACCGGCATGCGCTGGCCGGCGCGCGTTTCGTGCGCGCGCCTGTCATTCATCGCCTTCCCCCCGGCGCGCTGACTGGCGTGATGCGTGTGCCGTGGCGTGCCGCTCGGTGAGAGCCGGATATCAGGCAATCGGCATGCCATGGACGTGCAGCCCCGTCGGGCGCGGGCGTGCACGCGATCGCCGTTCGACAGGCGTGCGGATGTTTCACGCGTGAATCGTGGGGACAGGAAAAGAACCTGCGCGAGTGCCGGGACAATGCAATTCGATACGAATAAATGCCCGAAAAATCAGGACATTACGGACTTGCCAGCGTAAGGAAGATGTCGAGTCGATATGTTTCATCGATGAGAATTGCGGGAAAAATTTCTTGAAAATAGTTCTTCGATGCATCGCTTACCGAATGACTCACGGTGTGAAAGCTGCATCGAATGAAAATGCGAAGCCGGTGTCTCCGCTTCGATCTCAACTGCGCGTTGTCATTTTTTGATTATTACAACGATGACGCATCCGGATGCCGACATCCTCCTCGCGTGATCGTGTCGGTATTTTCACGGATGAATCAAATTCGTTTCGACAGTCTGGACGAGTGCGGGCGCGGACGTATCGCAGGCATGCTGCATGCGGCCCGGGGCCGAGCACGGTGCGAATCGATTCTCGTTCGTCTTCGCATCGGAGGACGTCCGCACGTGTCCCGCCATGCGATTTGCAAGCGGAAAGTGCGGTGCCGCCCGGCCGGCGCGGCAGCGCGCTTCTCAAGTTTGAAACAGTCGTTCACCCGGTCATTCGGCGAGGGTTCGCGGGCCGGATTCGTCCGTCTAATCCGGGGATTGCTTCGTGACGCTCAACGATCGCGGCGGGTGCCAAACCTTTGCCGCGATACATTCCTGAAACAAAAAATGTCGCTTCTGGAGAAATACCCCCATCTTGAGGCGGTCGGTCACGCGCAATGAACGACGGAACAACGTGTGGCACGCCGCTTGCGATATTCAACGCACCGGCGAGCGGTCGACACGATGCAACAACGATGTGGGGGCGGCCAACTCGTCAATAAGCAGTCGGGGAAACGGCGATGAAGACCAGAAGCAGTAGCTTGATCGGCGCGTACTTTGCGCACCACAGGGGTAGTCGGACAGACCGGGATGTTGCTCGCGACGCAGTGCCAGCTTCGCGGGTTGCCCGGTGTCGATTGCACGGCCGCCGTGCGCCTCGTTTGCTGGAGCGGCTGTCCCGCCGCGCGGCAACCGGGCGACAGCGGTGCTCACCTTCATTCAGTTCACCCGGATGGATCGGGCTGTTCGTGCCGGACAGCGTGACACCGGTTCGTCTTCAACCGTGCAGGGCGGTTTCGAGTGCGCCGGGCCAATGCCGGCGCCGGCCGGATTAGGTCGAACGCCCGCGGGCCGGATTATCCGGAAGCCATTTCGTCGCTCGTTCAGGGAGAAGACATGCCGCCTGGCTGCAATGCAGGCCCGTGGTCGCTCGGTTAGAAAGAGCATTTTGAACGGCGCTGCAGTTTGCGGTGGTTAATATATTTGCGCATTTTCGATTCCGGAAACGGATGCCGAATGCCGGTATCTCGTCCGGCGAGGTATCGAACGTCGCGAGCCGGAAATATGCGTTCGTGATTCCGGTCGATTGAGTCATGGCGTTTTTTGTAATTAACTCAATTTTCATGGAATTAATCGAAAACACCTATCCATGAATTTTGGAAAACCTAAAAACAAAAACTAGAATCGGGCTGGCCAAAATTGCAAAGAATAATTTCAAATTCAATAAACATGTACTGATTGAATAGTGATCCTTAATTTTTTGAGGATTGCTCAAGACAGGAGGATCGATGGCGTGCGGTCTCCCTGGCTCATTCCATCCACGCCGTTATGGAGTCGACCATGAAGAAGCTTCTGATTGCAGCAGCAGTTCTGGCGGTTTCGGGTGCAGCGTTCGCAGCGAGCGGCACGATTTCGAGCAGCAACTCGTCGAGCGGTGGCCAGACGATGGCCGGGGTCGCAGGGTTCGGCCACTTCACCGCGACCGATTCCGGCGCAGGACTCGGCGCAGCCGGCGCAACGGCCGGTGGCGGCAGCAGCGGCTCGATCTCGTACACGAGCCACACCCAAACGTCGACGGTCGGCGGCTTCGGCTTCGGCGGTGCCCAAGCGGGCGGCAGCAGCGGCGCGAACGCGGGTTCGACCGGCTGGACGTACCACTACTAAGCCGCGGCGCGTAGCGTTCGTCATTGGCTGGCGGCACGGGCGCCGGGCTGCACTGAAGCGGGGTGGGCCTGGCTCCGCGACCGCCGAACTTCCTCACAGCAAGGAATTGCTATGAAAGCCAAAGTCATATTAACGACAGCGCTCACCGCCCTATCGTCGGCCGTATTGGCGGCCGGTCCGTCGACGACCTTCAACCAGACGCAATCCGTTGCTGCGGGTGTCTCTGGTTCGGTCCTGGTCGGCACCGGCAGCTATACGAGCAATTCGAATTCGGTAGCGGGCGCCAATGCAGGAAGTACCGTGACACCCACGGGTTCCGCCGGAACGGCATCCGCCTATCACGACTCGACTTCGACGGCCAGCGGTTCCGGCACGAACGGGGGCGCATTCGCGGCAGGCGGCGGTATCGGTGCCGCAGGCTCTTTCGCCGGAAACAGCAACACGAATGTGAACGCAAATGCGCTGTCGGGAGGGGTAACCGCCACGATCGTACTCGGCGCGAACCACTACACCGCAACGGGCGCGAACGACGGGGGCATCGCCACCGGGGGAGCTGCTGCCGGTTCGGGTCCGGGCTGGTCCGGCACGATCGCGGGTTCGAATCACTACAACTCGTCGACCGTGTGGAGTACCGGTCCGGCCGGATCGCCGTCCGCATCGGGCGGCAGCCAGGGCAGTTCGGCCGGAACGGCAAGCAGTCCTTAGTCAGGTGTTTGGGGGGACCAGTTTCCCAGCGACGCTGGTCTCTTTTCCACCTTGTTGTCACCGTAAGGAGTTGGCATGAAGCAGAACCTGATTGCCGCCGCTCTGATGCTCGCGTCTCTGACGGCATATGGCGCTGACCGTGTTGCCGACGACGTGCAATCGAATATGCAGACGTCAAACAACCCTGCACGGACAACCAAACCGTCAGAACAACAATCGCTTTCGTCGGGCAATGCCATCGGCGGACCGAATGCCCAGCAGTGGCAGGGCATGTCGGCCGCGTCGTGGTCCCAACTGGGCAACGGCTGGAGACAGTTCGGGGAAGCAGGGAAAGCTGAAGGGATTCAGGGGAATTAGTACGGTTGCCTGGGTAGGAGGTCAATCCTCGTCCGGAGAGTGAAATGAACAGCAACAGGATCAAGGTGGCATGTGCGGCGATGTTCGCGATGACCACGATCGGTGCCCACGCGCAGACCGCCGATTCGACATCGAGCGCGCAGTCCTCGACGTCGTCGACGGCGATCAGCCAGGGCGGCGGCTCGAGCATGAACACGAACACCACGAGCTCGCGCGGCGGGAATGCCACCAGTTCCAGCGGGGTGCGCGGCAGCGGTAACTCGAACGTTCAGGTCAACCTGACGTTGCCGTCCAGCACGGCCGGCGGCAACGTGACGCCTCAGAGCACGAACTCGCTCGCGGCCGGCGCGCCCGGCACCAGCCCGTACAACACCCAGACTTCCGAAAACGTCAATTACTCGGGTACGCAGACGATCAAGACCAACCCGTCGATCCAGGCACCGGGCCTCACGACCACGCTGTCCGATACCTGCATGGGATCGGTGAGCGTCGGCGTGTCGTTCCCGGGGTTCGGCGCGACGGGCGGCACGACACTGGTCGACCAGGCGTGCGTCCGGCGTCTCGATGCGCGTGAATTTCGCGCGATGGGGCTGACCGACGTGGCGCTCGCGCTGCTGTGCCAGAGCGATGCGAACCGGCGCGCGGTGGAAGCGACCGGCCACCTGTGCCCGGGCACGACCGCCCCGCTCGCGCGTTCGAACGTGGCGCCGAGCGTCGAAGCGACCGTCGCCGACGACGTGAAGTATCGCGATCCGATCGTGCGCGACCGCATGGGCCTGCCGCCGCTCGGTTCGGCCGCGCCGGCGCCGGCTCCCGCGCCGACGCGCCCGATCCAGACGACGTCGGTGCAGGCCGCGCCTGTTCCGGTGCCGGCGATGGCGCCGCTTGCCGCCGCGCCGGCAGTGGCGGCGCCGGCAGTCGCCGCAGCCGCGCCTGCCGTTGCGGCTGCTGCACCGGCACTCGCTGCAGCGCCTGCGTTTGCTGCGGCACCCGCTGTCGCCGCCGCGCCTGCCGTCGCGGTCGTACCGGCGGCAGCGATGGCAGCCGTGCCGGCTGCGGCCATCGTTGCTGCGCCGGCAGTTGCCGAAAAGGCATCACGAGAGCCTGCCGCACTGGTTGCCGACACGAAGGCCCCCGAGCCTGCGCAACCCGTCGCCGACACGAAGGCACCCGAGCCTGCGAAGCCGGTAGCCGACACGAAGGCACCTGAACCTGCACAGCCCATCGCCGACACGAAAGCCCCCGAGCCCGCACAGCCTGTCGCCGACAAGGCGCCGGAGCCGATGCCGGCCGCGACCGACAACGCAGCGCAGGCCGCCGGCGAACCGGTTGCCGAACCGATGCCGGCTGCTGCCGTCGTCGCGGCGCCGGCAGCCGATGCAAAGGCTGCCGAGCCGGCGTCGCAAGCGGCTGTCGAAGCGCCCGCTCCGGAAGCCGCGCAGCCTGCTGCCGCAGCAGCGCCGGCCGACATGCCTGCCGCCGACGCGAAGGTGTCCGAAGCGGTCGAATCCGCTGCCGCACCGGCTGCGCCGTCCGCCGACATGCCGGCATTGTCCGACCCGGCCCGGGCGTTGCCGCCGGCTGCGGTCGACCAGCAGGCCGCACCGGCAGCACCGGTCGCGCCGGCACCGGCAGTCATCTCGACGAGCACGTCGTCGTAAGCACGCGGGGCCGTCTGCCATGTGGCCGGCATGCCGGTCGCACGGCAGACGGCCGGCGCCGATGCACGACGATCGTTCCGGTTGGACGGGTGTTGCTCCCATCCCCGAGGTCAACACCTCTTTTTGCCTGACGAGGATGCAAGGAGGCCTCAATCATGAGGATCTTTTTGGTCGCTTTGCTGCTGGTCGGCGTGCAAGCCGCTGCGCAGTCGGTTTTCCAGAATCCCGCGGTCTTCGTCATCCTGAACGAGCAGACCCTCGCGAACGCCGCAAGCGTCCAGCAGGCGCTCTCGACGCTCAACCGTCCCGACAACACGGCGTGCGCACCGATGATGATGATCGGCGACCCGCAGATGATTTACATGATGCCCGAGGAAGGGCACGCGCCGTCGTGGCAATCGCCGGTGTACGGTCGCGGCGCGCCGTTCCAGGCGCAGAACGGGCCGGTGCCGACGGGCAAGACGGTCGGCGCGCTGCAGCGCACGGAAGACATGCGGACGCTGCCGTGGAGCGATGGCAGCGCGATCACGCAGAAGATCGCCGGCGAGTCGAGCGTGGCGGCGGCGGACCGCGTGAGCGAGTGGCAGCTCAACGGGCTCGACAAGATCGAGACGGCTCGCGCGGAAGACGTGACGGTGAACGGCAAGACCTACCGCACTTACCGCGACGGTCTCAACGGAGCGGCGAAGCCGTTCGTCGAACCGCAGATCTACACGCAGCGCGTCGTGTTCTGCCGATAACGAAACATCGATTCGAGGACGGGGCGGCGCCGCGCCGCGGGACCACGAGGCCCCGCCATATGCGATCCGGCAACGGCCGCCCCGATAACCAACCCTACGCGGCGAGGCCATCGTGAACTCTTGCTGTCAGCTCAGCGTGCCAGGCCCGCAGGATGTCGAGCGGGAAGCCGGCGCGATGCCGTTCGTCGCCATCCGGCGCGATCAGGTGGTGCCGTCGCGGCCGCTCGTCTATCTGTCGCAGCGGCACGATGCCGCGCTCGTCGATTGCCTGGCGTCGCGCGGCTGGGACGTGTGGCGCGCGAAAACCGTTGCGGACGCACTGAATCTCGTCAAGGCGAATCGCCCGCATGCGGGTATCGTCGATTTCGGCAGCTTCGCATCGCTCGACATCGCGTCGTTCGAAGCGCTGCTGCGCGACCGGCGCGTCGGCTGGGTCGCGCTCACCGACGGCGAGCGGCTGCGCGACATTTCAGTCGCGCGCCTGATCCGCCATTGCTGTTTCGACTACGTGCGTAACGCGACGGCCTACACGACGATCGGCTATCTCGTCGGCCACGCGTACGGGATGCTGAAGCTCGCGGACGGCGACCCGGCGGCGGAGGCTGCGCCGCCCGGCGGCACGATGATCGGTTCGTGCGACGCGATGCGCCGGTTGTTCGCGACGATCCGCAAGGTCGCGAACACGGACGCCACCGTGTTCATCGCCGGCGAATCCGGTACCGGCAAGGAGCTGACCGCCGCGGCGATCCATCAGCAGTCGATGCGGGCCGACGCACCGTTCGTCGCCGTGAACTGCGCGGCCATTCCGTCGTCGCTGCTGCAGGCCGAACTGTTCGGTCACGAGCGTGGCGCATTCACGGGTGCGCACCAGCGCAAGATCGGCCGCATCGAGGCCGCGCACGGCGGCACGCTGTTTCTCGACGAGATCGGCGACATGCCGGTCGAGAGCCAGGCGAGCCTGCTGCGTTTCCTGCAGGAGGGCAAGATCGAGCGGCTCGGCGGGCATGCGTCGCTGCCGGTCGATGTGCGGATCGTGTCGGCGACCCACGTCGATCTCGAGGCCGCGATGCAGGCGGGGCGGTTCCGCGCCGACCTGTATTACCGGTTGTGCGTGCTGCGCATCGACGAGCCGCCGCTGCGCGTGCGCGGGCGCGACATCATGCTGCTCGCCGACTATGTGCTGCGGCGTTATCGCGGCGACAGTTCGCACCGGATTCGCGGCTTCATGCCCTGCGCGGTCGAGGCGATCCACAACTATCCGTGGCCCGGCAACGTGCGCGAGCTGATCAACCGGATCCGGTTCGCGGTCGTGATGACGAACGGTCCGCTGATCTCGGCGGCCGATCTCGAACTGCGCGCGTACACGTCGCGCCAGCCGCCGACGCTGGCGGAAACGCGCCGGCAGGCCGAGCGGCGCGCGATCGAGGAAACGCTGATGCGCAACCGCCACCAGCATGCGGATGCCGCCGCCGAACTGGGTATTTCGCGCGCGACGCTGTACCGCCTGATGATCGCGCTCGGGCTGCACGGCTGAGGCGCGCCGGCGCGCGCCGCTCAAGACTGCGCGGCAGCGGCCGTTAAAACAGGAAATGACCCGTGCGGACGGCCGGCGCATCGATGCGCGCGCGGCCGGCACGCGGCGCATCACGCTTATCCGAGGTTTATCGTGACAGAGTGCAGTCACTGCGGCAGGACGTTCCTGGTCGGCGGCCGGTCGATCGACGGGCGCCGCTATTGCAGCCGGGCGTGCGCACGCGCGCATCCGATCATCGTCGAGGCCGAACGGGTGCCCGACGCGAAGGTCCGGCAGTATGTCGACGACTGGCGCTACGGGCCGTGCCCGATCTGCCTGCGCGAAGGGCAGCCGGTCGACGTGCATGCGTCGCATCGCGTCGTATCGCTGCTGTTCGTCACGCGCTGGACGACGCGGCGCCACGTGTGTTGCCGCCGTTGCGGGCGCAGGAAGCAGGCGGTCGCGCTGCTCGCATCGGCCACGCTCGGCTGGTGGGGGCTGCCGTGGGGCATCGTGCTGACGCCGATCCAGCTCGTGCGCAACGCGCTCGGGCTGGCCGCGCGCGACCCGGAGGTCGCGACGCAGCAGTTCGAGGAGTTCGTGCGGCGCAAGCTGGCCGCGCGCCGGCTCGAGCGTGCGGAGCAGGGCGCCGGCACCTGATCGTGCGCTCGCGCGCGCCGCGCCCGCTCAGGCCGGCCGCTCGAAGCCCGATGCGACCCAGCGTTCGGCGCTGGCCTTGTTGAGCTTGAACCCGGCCGACACCTTTGCTTCGGCCAGCAGCTCGCCGTACGGATCGAATGCCTTCAGTTGCGCATACGGCTCGAACTCGTCCGGCACGATATCGAGCGTCACCGATACATCCTGCCCGTCGTCGCCCTGGACCGTCACCTCCTTGTGCAGCATCGCGCGCCGTTGCTGCTCGTGCCGCATCAGCACTTCGGTCGCGGTCTTCACGAGCGTGCGGAATGCGTTCGCGTCCATCGGTTTCGGGTTCTTCTTGTCGCGACCCATCGTCCACGGCCCGACGAGCGCGGGCTCGGACTCGCCGTCCTTGATCATCTCGACGGCCCAGCCGTCGTCGTCCTCGTTCTTGATGATGCGGGCCGTCCAGCCGTTGTCGCGCCAGAGGCCGTCTTCGTGGAGGGTGGTGTCGTCGGATTGCAGGTCGGATTCGGTCATGAGGAAAGCGCGAGTGCGGGCAGCCGGCAAAAGGGGCGGGGGCGCGCGGCCGGCATCGGCGCATCGCTCGCCGCCGGGAGCCCGGGGTAGCATGCAAAGGCGCAATTTTACCTGCTGGCCGGCCGCATCGCGCAGGACGCCTGCCATTGGGCCGATGCTGCGCCGGTTGGCCGCCGGCTGCCGTGCGCTCGAACCCGTGCAAATATCAAACTCGTATTACGTCCCCGGCGCCCGATCCATGTGTTGTCCGATATCCCGCCCGCGCCTGGCTGCCTAGAATCGGGTTTCAGGCTAAAAATAGCCTGAATGCCCTTTCAACGCTCAACCGGCCGCCCGCGTTTCGCGCCGCGCGGCCGGCGAACCACCGGGAACTACGCATGAGGAAATTCACTGTTCGCGTCGTCGTCGCGTACGACTGGCCGTTGACCCTGGCCGGTATCGAGCAGGTCGCCGGCAGCGCCTGCGCGATCGAGCTCGTCGCGGTCTACCGGAGCACGGCCGAACTGGTCGCGTCGCTCGGCGCGGTCGATTGCGACGTCGTGCTGGTCGATTATGCGATTCGCGGCGACGCGCAGATGGACGGCCTCGCGCTGTTCGGCTGGCTGCGCCGCACGCGGCCGAAAGTCGGGATCGTCGCGCTGGTCGCGAACGAGAACCCGCTGATCTTCCGGTCCATTCTCGCGATCGACGGCGTGAGCGTCGTCAGCAAGTTCGACGAGGTCGGCCACATCGTCACGGCGATCCATTCGAGCTACAGCGGCGGCGCGTACCAGTCGCCGGTCGTCAGGCGCGCTGTCGACACGCTCGGCGCGTGCGGCGAGGCGCCCGTGAAGCTGTCGGCAAGGGAGATCGAGGTGATTCGCCTGTATCTGGCGGGCGTGCCGATCAAGACGATCGCGCAACGCCTCAGCAAGGGCAAGCAGACGGTCAGCGCGCAGAAGATCAGCGCGATGAAGAAGCTCGGTGCGAACAACGACGTCGAGCTGATCCAGCGGGCGGCCGGGCTGGGGCTCGGCAGCGGGGCGGGCGCGCCGCGGGCCGGCGGCGCGGGGTGAGCACGCCCGCGCCGGCCGGGCGCCTTCAAGCCGGCAACGCGAACCGCGTGACGGCGTCGCGCAGCGCTTCGGCCTGATCGCGCAGCGAATGCGCGGCCGCCGCGGCCTCTTCGACGAGCGCCGCGTTCTGCTGCGTGACCTGGTCCATCTCGCCCACCGCGCGATTGACCTGCTCGATCCCGGCGCTCTGCTCACGCGACGCATGGCTGATCTCGTCGAGGATCTCGTTCACGCGCCGCACCGACTGCACGAGCTCGGCCATCGTCTCGCCCGCATTCGAAACGAGCGCGGCGCCGTGTTCGACCGTCTCGTTCGACGACACGATCAGCGACTTGATTTCCTTCGCCGCCGTCGCCGAGCGTTGCGCGAGCGAGCGCACTTCGGCCGCGACCACCGCGAAGCCGCGGCCCTGCTCGCCCGCGCGCGCGGCCTCGACGGCCGCGTTCAGCGCGAGGATGTTGGTCTGGAACGCGATCCCGTCGATCACGCCGATGATGTCGCCGATCTTGTGCGAGCGGTCGGTGATCTCGTTCATCGTGCGCACGACGTCGTCGACCACCGCGCTGCCGCGCGTCGCAACCTGCGCGGCCTGGCCGGCGAGCGACGCGGCCTGCGCGGCGCTGTCCGCGTTCTGCTTCACGTTCGCGGTCATCTGGTCCATGCTCGACGCGGTCTGCACGAGCGCCGCCGCCTGTTCCTCGGTGCGCTGCGACAGGTCCGTGTTGCCGGACGCGATCTCGCTTGCGCCGACGTTGATGTTCTCGGTGCCCATCCGCACGCGCGACACCATGTCGATCAGCCCGCCCTGCATCGTGTGCAGCGCATGCAGCAGGCTGCCGCGATCGTCCTGCTTCACGGTCATGCGCGCGGTCAGGTCGCCCCGCGCGATGCGTTGCGCGGCGTCGAGTGCGTCCTCGAGCTCGCCGCCGAGATTCGCACGCACGCTTTTCAGCACGAGCACCATCACGGCGGTCGCGAGCGCACCGAGCACGGCCGTCATCGCGAGCCAGCGGCCGATGCTCGCGAGCACGGCCGAGCGCACGTCGTTCATGTACATGCCCGTGACGAGATACCAGTCCCACGGCGCGAAGCGCTGCACGGCGCTGGTTTTCTCCTGCGGCTTGTCGGCGCCCGGTTTCGGCCACAGATATTCGACGAAGCCCTTGCCGCCTTCCAGGTTGCCTGCCTTCACGATCTCGACGAACAGGTGCTTGCCGTTCGGGTCGGTGAAATTCGACACGTCCTTGCCGTTGAGCTCGGCCTTGATCGGATGCATCACGATCACCGGCTTCGAATCGTTGATGGAGATATAGCCGTCGGCACCGTGGCGCATCGCGGCGATCGCCTCGATCGCCTTCTGCTTCGCATCGGCTTCAGGCAGCACGTTCTGCTGCGACAGCTTGTAGTAATGGTCGGTCACGCTCGCGGCCTGCGCGACCAGCGACGCGAGCTGGTCGCGGCGGTCCGCGATCATCGAGGCGCGCGTCTGCCATGCGCCGAGCCCGGCGATCACGAGCAGGCCGAGCCACAGGATGACGATCATCGAAGCGAGTTTCTGATTCAGGGAAAGGTTGCGCATGGTGTGTGGTCGGTCAGTCGAGGATGCTCGCCGGGGCGGCGTGACGGGATAAGTGTCTTGACGGCGTTTGATGCGCGTCGCCGTAGACGGGTTATCCCTAGGAACCGATGCCGTCGCCCATGCCTTCGATGCCGACAGGGGTATCTATGCATATGCATAACGGGCATCGCTATACTGTCGGGCAATTGCGTCGCGCCGCGCGCCCGCGTCGGCGCCGGCACTGAACGAAACCCAAAGGAGGCAACGATGCGAATTCTGGTGGTAGGGGCCGGTGCGGTCGGCGGATACTTCGGCGGCCGGCTGGCCGCGGCGGGGCGCGACGTGACGTTCCTGGTGCGCGACGGACGCGCCGCTGCGCTGGCACGCGACGGGCTGCTGATCCGCAGCCCGCTCGGCGACCTGACGCTCGCGAACGTGCAGACCGTGCGCGCGGCCGATGCGGATGCCGGCGTCGCGCCGTTCGATCTCGTGCTGCTGAGCTGCAAGGCATACAGCCTCGACGACGCGATTGCCTCGTTCGCACCGTTCGTCGGCCCGCAGACGCTGATCCTGCCGATGCTCAACGGGATGCGCCACCTCGACGTGCTGCGCGAGCGCTTCGGCGCCGCGCAGGTGCTCGGCGGGCTGTGCGTGATCGCGGCCACGCTCGATCGCGAACAGCGCATCGTGCACCTGAACGACACGCACGGCGTGTCGTTCGGCGAACTCGCCGGCGGCGAATCGCCGCGCGTGCGGGCAGTCGCCGACGTGCTCGGCGGCGCGGGCTTCGACGCGACGCTCAGCGACGACATCGCCGCACGGATGTGGGAGAAGTGGGTGTTCCTCGCCACGCTCGCCGCGAGCACGTCGCTGTTTCGCGGCTCGGTCGGCGACATTCTGGCCGCGCCGGACGGCCGCCGCCTGCTCGAGACGATGCTCGCCGAATGCAGCGCGATCGCGGAATACAACGGCCACCGGCCCGATCCGGGCGCCGTCGAACGGATGCAGCGGATGGTGCTGACGCCGTCGCCGCTGACGGCGTCGATGCTGCGCGACGTCGAGAACCATGCACGCGTCGAAGCCGATCACGTGATCGGCGACCTGCTCGCGCGCCGTGACCCGCAGGCGGCCGATACGCTGTCGCTGCTGCGGATCGCATACAACCACCTGAAGGCGTACGAGGTGCGCACCGCGCGCGAACACGCGGCGGCGTAAGCCGGCGGGGCAGTCGGCGCGGCCGGCCGCGCCGTTCCGCGCTGCAACAAATTTGCCATCCGGCGCCATTTCAGCCCGAGGGCGGCAAAAAAGTATCGAAAATCAGGCGTAAAGTTGGTGGAGCCGCGCGCTCGATCGACCTACATTGCTTCCCATGCGACCGGTCGCGTCGCCGCGCGAGACACGCGGCGATGTGCGCCCAGCCGAACAGGCCGGCCAGCGATACATGGGAATGGAGACGCCAACATGATGCACCCCGATCTCGAAGTGGTCGACGTGCGACGCGACGAGTCGTTCAAGGTCTGGTCGCACGGCTATCCGTATCGCACGATCCGCTGGCATTTCCATCCCGAATTCGAGCTGCACCTGATCGTCGCGACGCGCGGCAAGTATTTCGTCGGCGACCACATCGGCTCGTTCGGCCCCGGCCATCTCGTGCTGCTCGGCCCGAACCTGCCGCACAACTGGGTCAGCGACATGGCCGAAGGCGAGACCGTCGAGCGCCGCAATCTCGTGATCCAGTTCGACCCGGCGTTCGTGCGCCGCTGCATGGACGCGTTTCCCGAATGTCGCGACGCACATGCGCTGCTCGACGATGCGCGGCGCGGGGTCGGCTTCGACGCCGCGACGAGCGCCGCGATCGCGCCGCTGTTCGACGAACTGCTGACCGCGCGCGGCATGCGCCGCATCGCGCTGTTCATGACGATCCTCGAGCGCCTGTGCGGCGCGGCCGAGCGCACGCTGCTCGCGAGTCCCGCATACGACCAGGCCGATGTCACGCCCACGCGGCTCAGCCACGCGCTGTCGTATATCGGCAAGAACCTCGCGTCCGAGCTGCGCGAATCCGATCTCGCCCAGCTGACCGGGCAGAGCGTCAGCGCGTTCTCGCGTGCATTCCATCGCCAGACGGGCATGCCGTTCGTCCAGTACGTGAATCGCCTGCGGATCGAATCCGCGTGCCAGATGCTGCTCGCCGACGACGCGAGCATCACCGACATCTGCTTCCAGGCCGGCTTCAACAACGTGTCGAACTTCAACCGCCAGTTCCGCGCGGTGAAGGGGATGGCGCCGTCCGAATTCCGTGCACTGCAGCGCCTGAACGCGCGCAGCCGCGACCTGGCGCTGCATGCGGCGCCTACCGGCAACCCGATGCCGCCGCGCGTGCTCACGCCCGGCGCACCCGAGCTCGCGCCGCAGCCCGGATGATCGCCGGGCCGCTGCCCGCCCGAGCTTTTCCCGCCGTCTTACCCAGCCGATCGCGCCGCTTGCGTCGCGAGGGGCGCATTCACCCACGAAAAAGCTGCACACAATTCCGGAGACACCGTCATGACGCACGCATCGCCCGTTTCATCCCCCCGTCGCGCCGCCCGCCTGGCGGCCGTTGCCGCGCTCGCCGTCGCGGCCTTGCTGCCCGCCGCCGCGCAGGCCGCGCCGTTGCGCATCGGCATGACGTTCCAGGAGCTGAACAACCCGTATTTCGTGACGATGCAGAAGGCGCTGAACGATGCGGCCGCATCGATCGGCGCGCAGGTCGTCGTCACCGATGCGCATCACGACGTCAGCAAGCAGGTGAGCGACGTCGAGGACATGCTGCAGAAGAAGATCGACATCCTGCTCGTGAACCCGACCGATTCGACCGGCATCCAGTCGGCGATCACGCAGGCGAAGAAGGCCGGCGCGGTGGTCGTGGCCGTCGATGCGAACGCGAACGGCCCGGTCGATTCGTTCGTCGGCTCGAAGAATTACGACGCGGGCGTGATGTCGTGCGAATACCTCGCGAAGGCGATCGGCGGCAGCGGCGAAGTCGCGATCCTCGACGGGATTCCGGTCGTGCCGATCCTCGAACGCGTACGCGGCTGCAAGGCCGGGCTCGCGAAATTCCCGAACGTGAAGCTCGTCGACACGCAGAACGGCAAGCAGGAGCGCGCGACCGCGCTGTCGGTCACCGAAAACATGATCTCCGCGCATCCGAACCTGAAGGGCCTCTTCAGCGTGAACGACGGCGGCTCGATGGGCGCGCTCGCCGCGATCGAGGGTTCCGGCAAGGACATCAAGCTGACGAGCGTCGACGGCGCACCCGAGGCGATCGCCGCGATCCAGAAACCGAACTCGAAGTTCATCGAGACGACCGCGCAGTTCCCGGCCGACCAGGTGCGCATCGCGCTCGGCATCGCGATCGCGCGCAAGTGGGGCGCGACGGTGCCGAAGGCGATCCCCGTCGACGTGAAGGTCGTCGATCGCGGCAACGCGAAGGGCTTCAGCTGGTGAACGACGTGCGACGCGACGTGAAGGGCGGCGGTGCGGCCGGCGCCCTTCGTACGGAGAAGCCGATGGACACGATACTCAGGCTCAGCCACATCACGAAAAGCTTTCCCGGCGTGAAGGCGCTGTCCGACATTCATCTGGAGATTGCCCGCGGCGAGATCCATGCGCTGCTCGGCGAGAACGGCGCGGGCAAGTCGACGCTGATGAAGATCCTGTGCGGCATCTATCAGCCGGATGCCGGCGCGATCGAGATCGACGGCACGGCGCGCCATTTCGCGGACTATCACGACGCGGTCGCGGCCGGCGTCGGCATCGTGTTCCAGGAATTCAGCCTGATTCCGCACCTCGATGCCGTCGACAACCTGTTCCTCGGCCGCGAGTTGCGCAATCGCTGGGGCGTGCGGGACCGCAAGCGGATGCGTGCGGCGGCGGCGAGCATCTTCGCGCGGCTCGGCGTGGCGATCGATCTCGATGCGCCGATCCGCACGCTGTCGGTCGCGCAGCAGCAGTTCGTCGAGATCGGCAAGGCGTTGTCGCTCGACGCGCGCATCCTGATTCTCGACGAGCCGACCGCCACGCTCACGCCCGCCGAGGCCGAGCACCTGTTCGCGATCATGCGCGAGCTGAAGCGGCAGGGCGTCGCGATGATCTTCATCTCGCATCACCTCGACGAAATCTTCACGGTATGCGACCGCATCACGGTGCTGCGCGACGGCCAGTACGTCGCGACGACCGACGTCGCGCACACCGACGTCGAGCAACTGGTGCGGATGATGGTCGGCCGCCGGATCGAAAGCAGCTTTCCGCCGAAGCCCGTGCTGCGGGCCGACGCACCGGCCGTGCTCGAAGTCGATGCGCTGCAGATCGAGCGCGACGGCCCGGTGAACCGCTTTGCGTTGCATGAAGGCGAGATCCTGGGTTTCGCGGGTCTCGTCGGCTCGGGCCGCACGGAAACCGCGCTCGCGGTGATCGGCGCGACGCGTGCGCACCGCAAGGACGTGCGCGTGCGCGGTGCGGCGGCAAAGCTCGCCGATCCGGCCGATGCGCTGCGCGCGGGCATCGGCATTCTGCCGGAAAGCCGCAAGACGGAAGGGCTCGTCACGTCGTTCTCGATCCGCGACAACATCTCGCTGAACAACCTCGGCAAGTACCGGTCGATGCGCTGGCTGATCGACCGCGGCAGCGAGGCGCGCACGACGCACGACGTGATGCGGCGCGTCGGCGTGAAGGCGCCGTCGATCCACGCCGAGGTCGCGACGCTGTCCGGCGGCAACCAGCAGAAGGTCGTGATCGCGCGCTGGCTGAACCATCACACGTCGGTGCTGATCTTCGACGAGCCGACGCGCGGCATCGATGTCGGTGCGAAAGCCGAAATCTACGGGCTGATGCGCGAACTCACCGCGCGCGGCTACGCCATCATCATGATCTCGTCCGAGCTGCCGGAAATCGTCGGCATGTGCGATCGCGTCGCCGTATTCCGGCAAGGACGCATCGAGGCGACGCTCGCCGGCGACGAGATCGATCCCGACGCGGTCATGACCTATGCCACGGCCGGCACGCGAGGAGCGACCCATGAACCTGCCTGAATCTTCTTCCACGCCTTCGACGACGCTCGCGGCCACGGCCGGAAACGGCGATGCGCCGCCGCCTCGCGCGATGTGGGCGCAACTGCGCCGCTCGACGCTGTTCTATCCGCTCGTCGGCCTGATCGTCGTGTGCATCGCGATGATGATCGCGAGCCCGAGCTTCCTGTCTGCCGCGAACCTCGAGAACGTGCTGCGCCAGGTGTCCATCAACGCGATCATCGCGGTCGGCATGACCTGCGTGATCCTGACCGGCGGGATCGACCTGTCGGTCGGTTCGGTGATGGCGCTGTCGGGCACGCTCGCGGCCGGGCTGATGGTCGCGGGCGTCAATGCGGTCGCCGCGCTCGCGATCGGCATCGCGGTGGGGCTCGGCTTCGGCTTCCTGAACGGCGTGTTCGTCGCATTCGCGGGGATGCCGCCGATCATCGTCACGCTGGCAACGATGGGCATCGCGCGCGGCCTCGCGCTGATCTACACGGGCGGCTACCCGATCGACGGCCTGCCCGACTGGGTCGCGTTCTTCGGCAGCGGCAAGGTGCTCGGCATCCAGGCGCCCGTGCTGATCATGCTGGTGGTCTATGCGATCGCCTGGCTGCTGCTCGACCGCATGCCGTTCGGCCGCTACGTGTATGCGATCGGCGGCAACGAGCAGGCGACGCGGCTCACCGGCGTGCGCGTCGCGCGCGTGAAGCTGATCGTCTACACGCTGGCCGGCGTCACGTCGGCGCTGGCCGCGATCGTGCTGACGGGCCGGCTGATGAGCGGGCAGCCGAACGCGGGTGTCGGCTTCGAGCTCGACGCGATCGCGGCCGTCGTGATGGGCGGCACGTCGATTTCCGGCGGGCGCGGCGCGATCCTCGGCACGCTGGTCGGTGCGCTGCTGCTCGGCGTGCTCAACAACGGGCTGAACATGATCGGCGTGAACCCGTATGTGCAGAACGTGATCAAGGGCGGAATCATCCTGCTCGCGATCTACATCAGCCGCGAACGGTCGCGGTAACGATCCAGTCGATCAGCTATCCCTATCATCAACGAAAGAGACAACTCATGACGACACCCGAAGCCCAGCCGCGCATGACCGCGGTCGTCTGCCACGGCCCCGAGGATTACCGCGTCGAGCAGGTCGCGAAGCCGCGCCCCGGCGCGAACGAGCTCGTGATCCGCATCGCCGCATGCGGGATCTGCGCGAGCGACTGCAAGTGCTATACGGGCGCGAAGATGTTCTGGGGCGGCCCGAGCCCGTGGGTGAAGGCGCCCGTGATTCCCGGCCATGAATTCTTCGGTTACGTCGAAGCGCTCGGCGACGGCGCGGCCGAGCATTTCGGCGTGGCGATCGGCGATCGCGTGATCGCCGAGCAGATCGTGCCGTGCGGCAAGTGCCGCTATTGCAAGTCGGGCCAGTACTGGATGTGCGAGGTACACAACATCTTCGGTTTCCAGCGCGAAGTCGCCGACGGCGGGATGGCCGAGTACATGCGCATTCCGCCGACTGCGATCGTTCACCGGATCCCGCTCGGCGTATCGCTCGAGGATGCGGCGATCATCGAGCCGCTGTCGTGCGCGATCCATACGGTGAATCGCGGCGACGTGCAGCTCGACGACGTCGTCGTGATTGCGGGCGCGGGCCCGCTCGGCCTGATGATGACGCAGGTCGCGCACCTGAAGACGCCGAAGAAGCTCGTCGTGATCGACCTGATCGACGAGCGGCTCGAACTCGCGCGGCAGTATGGCGCCGACGTGACGATCAATCCGCAGCGCGACGACGCGCGCGAGATCGTCCGCGCGCTGACCGACGGCTACGGCTGCGACGTGTACATCGAGACGACCGGCGCGCCCGTCGGCGTGAACCAGGGGCTCGACCTGATCCGCAAGCTCGGCCGCTTCGTCGAATTCAGCGTATTCGGCGAGGATACGACCGCCGACTGGTCGATCATCGGCGACCGCAAGGAGCTCGACGTGCGCGGCGCGCACCTCGGGCCATACTGCTATCCGGTCGCGATCGACCTGCTCGCGCGCGGGCTCGTTACGTCGAAAGGCATCGTCACGCACGATTTCGCGCTCGAGGACTGGGACGACGCGATCCGCGTCGCGAAATCGCCCGAATCGATCAAGGTGCTGCTGAAGCCGGCCCGCTGATGCGGCGGCCATGCGCCTCACCGGAGACATCATGGAATACGTGATTGGCGTCGACATCGGCACGCAGAGCACCAAGGCGCTGCTGGTCGACCGGCATGGCACGATCGTCGCGCGGCACGCGGCCGGCTACCAGCCCGATACGCCGCGCCCGCTGTGGGCCGAGCAGTGGCCGCAGGTATGGTTCGACGCGGTGCTCGCATGCATCGCGGGCTGCGTGCGCGACGCGCGTGCGCAGGGCGTGCCGGCCGACGCGATTCGCGCGGTGTGCGTGAGCAGCCTGTACGGCGGCTCGGGCATTCCGGTCGACATCGACATGCGGCCGCTGCATCCGTGCCTGATCTGGATGGACCGGCGCGCGACCGCGGAAGTCGACTGGGTCAACGAGCATGTGAACGTCGAGCGGCTGCGCGTGATCACGGGCAACGGCGTCGACAGCTACTACGGCTTTACGAAGATGCTGTGGCTGCGCGACCAGCGGCCGGACGTGTGGGCGAACGTGCGCTATTTCCTGCCGCCGAACGCGTACGTGATCTACCTGCTGACCGGCGAAGTCGCGGTCGATCACAGTTCGGCCGGCAACATCGGTGGCGTGTACGACGTCGCGCGCCGCGAGTGGTCCGACGATGCGCTCGACATGCTCGGCATTCCGGCGACGATGATGCCCGAGCGGCTCGTCGATTCGTCGGAGATCGTCGGCGGATTGCTGTCGCAATGGACCGGGCAGCTCGGCCTGCCGGCCGGCACGCCCGTCGTCGCGGGCGGCGTCGACGCGGCGGTGGCGACCTTCGCGGCCGGCGCGACGCGTACCGGGCAGCACGTCGCGATGATCGGCACCAGCATGTGCTGGGGCTACGTGAACCGGCACGTCGATGCTCGGCACGGGCTCGTCAGCATGCCGCACGTGTTCAACGGGCAGCGCGACCTGTACGTGTTCGGCGGTGCGATCACGGCCGGCGCATCGGTCGCGTGGTTTCGCGACCAGTTCTGTCACGCGGAGATCGATGCGGCGCGCCTGCTGCCGCACGGCGATCCGCACGTGCTGCTCGAGGAGGCAGCCGAGAGCGTGCCGGCCGGCGCCGACGGCGTGCTGTTCCTGCCGTACCTGATGGGCGAGCGCAGCCCGGTGTGGGACGCGAAGGCAAGCGGCGCGTTCGTCGGGCTGAGTCTCGCGCATACGCGTGCGCACCTGTATCGCGCGGTGCTCGAGGGTGTCGCGTTCGCGCTGCGGCACAACATCGAGGCCGGACGTCGCGGGGCGGTCGCGCTGGACGACCGGTTGATCGTCGTCGGCGGTGCCACGCATTCGGCGCTGTGGATGCAGATCATCGCGGACGTGACGGGTTTTCCGGTGTGGACGATCGAGCAGGACGTCGAAGCCGCGATGGGCGCCGCGCTGCTCGCGGGTGTCGGGGCAGGGCTCGTGTCGCACGACGAGGCACAGGGCGGCTGGGTCAGGCTCGTCGAGCGTGCGCGTCCCGATGCCGATCGCGCGAAAGCGTACGACGCGCGTTTCGCGCTCTACACGGCGCTCTATCCGGCACTCAAGCCGATCATGCACAGGCTGGGCACATCTTCATGAACACACGATTCGATTTCAGCGGTGCGCGAGTGCTCGTCACGGGAGCATCGAGCGGGATCGGGCGCGCGTGTGCGGTTGCGCTCGCGAAGGCGGGGGCGCGGGTCGTCGCGGCAGGGCGCGACATGGCCGCGCTCGGCGCGCTCGCCGGCGAGACCGCGTGCGAGACGTTGCGTATCGACGTCGGCGGCGACGAGCATGCGATCGACGCGGCGCTCGCCGCGCACGATGCGTTCGACGGCCTCGTCAACTGTGCGGGGATCGCGTCGCTCGAACCGGCGCTCGATGTCGAAGCCGCGCATTTCGATCGCGTGATGGCCGTCAATGCACGCGGTGCGGCGCTCGTCGCGCGGGCCGTGGCGCGCAAGATGATCGAGCGCGACGGACGCGGTGCGGCGAACGCACGGGGCAGTATCGTCAACGTGTCGAGCCAGGCCGCACTCGTCGGCCTGCCCGCGCATCTGAGCTATTGCGCGTCGAAGGCGGCGATGGACGCGATCACGCGCGTGCTGTGCATCGAACTCGGGCCGCACGGTATTCGTGTGAACAGCGTGAACCCGACCGTCACGCTCACGCCGATGGCGCAGTTCGCGTGGAGCGAACCGGAGAAGCGTGCGCCGATGCTGGCCGCGATTCCGCTCGGGCGCTTTGCGGAGCCCGACGAGGTCGTCGAGCCGATCCTGTTTTTGCTGAGCGATGCGGCGTCGATGATCAGCGGCGTGTCGCTGCCGATCGACGGCGGGTATACGGCGCGCTAGGCCGCGTCACGCGGCGGTCGCGGGCGACGGGGCGTTGCGGTCAAGGCGCGGGGCGGCCGACGCGCGGCTAGACCGGGTCCTTGCTCGGCGGTCCGTCCGGTTGCTGCGGATTGTCGTGATGACCGGGCGGCGACGAGAACGGATCGTCTTCCGGATCGCGGTTCGGGTCGGCCGGTGGCTCGGGCGTCGGGGTCGTGTGATCGGTCATGGAGAACTCGCGCAGTGCGTGACGGCGGTGGCGCGGCGGGAGCGCCTCGTCTCCGTTATAGCCAATCGGGCGCACGTTTGCAGCGGGATTATCGCGGCCGGTTGGCGATCGTCGGCGAAATCCGCGCATGGGCGGTTTTCGTGTCGGATCGTGCCGGGAGCCGGCCGCTCGCGATCGCGGTCAGCGCAAATCCGCCGGCGTATCGACGTCGCGCAGGATGCCGGGATCGTCGACGTCGAGCAGCTTGACCGGCGCGCTGGCGAACAGCGCGCGGGCGCCCGTGTCGCCGTCGAGCGCGGCGAGTGCATCGAAGTGGTGCGCGGCGAAGCCGACCGGATGGCCGCGTAGGCCGCGATGCACGGGCGCGACGATCGACGCGTCGTCGGCTTCGAGCGCGCGTGTGACCGTCTCGTAGGTGGACGCCGCGATCCACGGCATGTCGCCGAGCGCGACGAGCCAGCCGTTCGCGTCGGGTGTCGTGCGGACGCCGGCCGCGAGGCTCGCGCCCATGCCGCGCAACGCGTCGGGCGCGTACACGACCTGACAGCCGGCTTCGTTCAGCAGAATCGCGAGTTTTTCGGCGCCGGGGCGCACGACGGCGATCACGTCGGACGTGGCCGCCGCGAGATGACGGGCGGCGGCGACCGCAACCGGCGTGCCGTCGGGAAGCAGCGCGAGCAGCTTGCTGTGCAGGCCGCTCGGGTCGAAGCGTTGACCAAGGCCGCCGGCGAGCAGGACGCCGGTGGCGAGTGACGCATAGGACATCGGCGCGGGGGGAGTGAGGCAGGTGCTGCGATTGTGCGGGAGCGGGCGGGGATCGGCAAGTGAGGATGTTACCGATTCGCGCCCGTCAGGCTGGAACGTCTGCCATCACGACACTTCGTCGAGCATGCTTTCCTCGACGGGACCGTAAATTGCGTGCAATTCGTTCTGGATGACGGCCCAATAGCGGTCGCCGAACGACCAGTGCCACCATTCGGACGGGTAATTCGTGAAGCCGGCGTGGGTCATTGCGGCGATCAGCACCTCGCGGTTGCGCGCGGCGGCGCGGCTGATGAACGCGTTGCGCGTGTAGCACGCGCCGGAGGATTCCCGGTCGGTGGCGTTCATGATGCAGCCCATGTCGATCTCGATGCCTTCCGCCGAGATCAGCGTCAGGTCGATGGCGGCGCCCGTCGGATGGGCGGCGACTTCCGGCGGTGCGACGTAGTGGCTCGTCAGTGCGATCAACGTGCCTTCGTCCGGCAGCGGATTCAGCGTCCGGCGCAGGTGCGCGAGATGCTCGGTGAAGTACTGGCGCTGCAGGGCCAGCGGGCGGTAGCCTTCCTTGACGTACAGGCGCAGGTCGCCGGGCAGCGCGTGCGCGGCGGCGATCAGCCGTTCCGCCACGCTGCGACGCACTTTCAGGAAATGCGGGCTCCTGCTCTCGATATCGCGGCGGTCGAGATCGACGGCGATGCGGTCATGGAAGCCTGAGAGATCGACGAACCCTTCGTGCGACTCCTGCAGGGCGATCGAGCGGACGGCGGGATCGGAAAGCGGTATCACGGTAGCGAGCAAGTGACGCGATGACGGTGGCGGGCCACAAGCCGAACAGGTGAGGCGGCCGTGGTCGTTTTGGTCAGACGAATCGGCAATATGCCAGAGTTGGGCTGAGCGCGTATGGCGGTTGGATACGCGGGCGGGTGGCGCTCACCAGAGCGTCTTGACGTGCGCGTACGCGTGGATTTTTTCGTCGCGGGTAATCAACTGCGCGCCGAGCCGCCGCGCGGTGGCAACGATCATGCGGTCTGCCGGATCCTTGTGGAACGTGCCGGGCAGGTCGGTGGACTTCGCGGCGATGTCGGCATCGACCGGCACGAAGCGCATGCCGTCGATCTGCGCGACGGTGGCGAGCCATGCGTCGACATCCATCGTCAGTGCGAGGCGATCGTTGCGCACCAGCATCGCGATCTCCCACGCGGAGATCGCGGATGCGGCGAGCGCACCCTCGCTGCGTGCGCGATCGATCGCGCTTCGCGCCTTCTTGCTGAGCGAAGGGTCGCCCGCCACCCACCACACCAATGCATGCGTATCCAGCACGATCACCGCGACGCCTCCCAATCATCTTCCGCAATCGGATCGAGAGGATTGTCGTAGCGCATGACCGAGCCGCGCAATATGTCCAACGGCTGAGCTTCGCGTGCGTGATACGGCCGGATCTCGAGCGTCGGCTTGCCGTGGTCGGTGACGATCAGACTTTCGCCCGATGCCTCGACGAGCCGGAAGTATTCGAGGGCGCGGGCCTTGAATTCGGATTTCGATACGGGAGCGTGCGGCATCATGATATGAGCATGGTCATTTGACGATGGTCATTTTAGGCTCGTATTTCGACGCGATGCAAGCGCCGGGTGTCACGCGTGCGCAACGCGTGACACCGGAAAGGGCGGCGTTACCGATTCACGCTACGCATCCGCCCACTTCCTCAACAGGTTGTGATAAACGCCCGTCAATGAAATGACCATCGCATCCTTCGCCCCTTTCTCCGCGGAAAGCGCCTGAATCTGCGTATCGAGCTGAAACAGCAGCGTGCGGTCGCCGTCATCCCGCACCATGCTCTGGATCCAGAAGAACGAAGCGACACGCTCGCCGCGTGTGACCGGCGTCACGTGATGCAGGCTCGATGCCGGATACAGCACGAGATCGCCAGCCGGTAGCTTCGCGCGATGCACGCCGTACGTATCCTCGACGCACAGCTCACCGCCGTCGTACGCATCGGGTTCTTCGAGAAACAGCGTCGCCGACAGGTCGCTGCGCACGCGGAAATCCGTACCGCGCAGCAACCGGATCGCGTTGTCGACGTGCGTGTCGAACGTCTCGCCGCCTGCATAGCGATTGAACAGCGGCGGAAAGACCTTCAACGGCAGCGCTGCCGAAAAGAACAGCGGATTGCGTGCGAGCGCATCCTGGATCGCGTCGCCAACGGTGCGCGAGACTGGCGAGCCTTCCGGCAACTGCCGGTTGCGTTTCGCGAGCGCCGACTGAGCACCGGACGTCGCGTTACCGTCAACCCATTCGGCCCCATCGAGCAGGTCGCGACATTGCACGACCTGCGCTTTGGTCAATACGCAGGGGATGTGAAGCATCATGAGGCGGATTCCATTGCGTGCGGCGCCAGTTGCAGCGCCGCCGAGCGAAAAGCGGCGACCGGCGACGACGCGAGATACGCGCGCATCTTCGCGATGAAGGCGGGCGTCGCGGTGGCCGGCACGCACGCGAGCCAGTCGAGCGCTTCGTCGATGTGCCCGCGCTCGGCGAGCAGCCGCGCATAGTTGAACTGGCCGCGGAAGTCGCCGGCCTCGGCCGCGCGGCGATAGTGGTCGAACGCGGCGTCGGTGTCGACCGCCACGACCCAGCCATCTTCGTAGAAACCGCCGATCAGGTTGATCGATTTCGCATGGCCGAGTGCGGCCGCGCGGCGGAACCAGTCGAGCGCGTCGGTGCGGTTCTCGTCGACGCCGTTGCCGAGCGCGAGCGCCGTCGCGTAGTTGTACATGCCCCAGTCGAGCCCCGCCTGCGCGGCGAGCCGGTACCAGTACACGGCCACCGGCGCGCACGCGGCCGTACCCCAGCCGAACTCGTAGCAGCGGCCGAGCATGTTCATCGCCATCGGATGACCGGCCCGCGCCGCGTGCCGGAACCAGTTGAACGCGGCCGCCGGATCGCGCGCGACGCCGTGCCCGTCGAGCAGGTACTGGCCGTAGACGGCCTGCGCATCGACGATGCCGTGGTCGGCGGCCGCCGCGACCCACGCGGCGGCACGCTCGGGCGGCCCGGCCAGGATGTCGGCGAACCCGCGCGGCGATACCGACGCGAGCGCCTTCAGCGACACGGCCTCCATCGATCAGTAGCGCGCGTTCAGCGTGACGAACGCCGAGCGGCCCGGCGCGATCGACGCATAGTGCGCCGGGTACGCCTGATCGAAGTACGTGCGGTTGAACAGGTTGTTCACGTTCAGCTGCAGGTCGAGCTTCTTGTTGATCCGGTACTGCGCCATCGCGTCGAAGCGCCAGTACGACGGCACGGCGCGCTGGTTCGCCGGATCGCCGAAGACTTCCGACATGTAGAACGCACCGCCGCCGACCGTGAACTTCGGCGTGACGTCGTAGTTCGACCACATCGTGAGGCTGTGCTTCGGCGTGTTCGGGAAGCGGTTGCCATTGTTCGCGGCGTCCTTGCCGTTGTCGCGCAGCTCGCTCTTCATGTACGTGTAGCCGCCGAACACCTGCCACTGCTTCGTGATCTGGCCTGCGAGGCCGAGTTCGAGACCCTGCACGCGCTTGTTGCCGACCATCGCGTACTGGTTGTTCGGCAGCGTCACACGCGCGTTCGTGGTGTCGATCTGGAACAGCGCGGCCGTCAGTGACAGCTTGTCGTTCAGCACGTTCCACTTCGTGCCGAGCTCGATGCTGCGGTTCTTCTCGGGCGCCATCTGATCGGCGTTCGGGCCGACGCCGCCGCGGCCCGGCGTGAGCGACTGCGTCTCGCTGCCTTCGCCGAGCAGCATGCCGGCCGGCGTCGACGACGTCGCATACGACGCGTAGATGCTGCCGTTCTGCGCGGGCTTGAACACGAGGCCGGCCTGCCAGTTGAACAGCGTGTCGTCGCGCGTGGTGGTCTTGCCGCCGTTGGCCTTGGTATCGGTGAAGCGGGTCGAGTAGTCGTCGACGCGCACGCCGGCGTTGACCTGCCAGCGCGGCGTGATCTCGATCGTGTCGAAGCCGTAGATCGACTTCGTCGTGGTGCGCGCATGCGCGTAGTCGTTGTTGCGCGTGATCGAACCGGCCCACGGGTCGTTCGGGTTCGGCGACCACAGGCTCGTGCAGTTGTAGCCCGACGCGGCGCCGATGCCTTTCTGGCAGATCTTGCCGGTGTCGGTCGCGACCGTGTACGAATCGCGCTTGCCCCATTCGCGCGACAGCTCGATGCCGGTCGTGAAGCTGTGCTTGAACGGGCCCGTGCGGAATTCCCCGAACAGCTCGGTCAGGTTCGCGAGGCTGTTGATCGAGCTGTCGCGGTTGTTGTTGCGGCGCCAGACCTTGCCGTTCACCACGTTGCCCTGGCTGTCGTCCGGCTGCGTCCAGATGTAGTCCTGCGTCGATTCCGTGTAGCGGGTGGTATTGCGGATCGTCAGCGAAGACGTGATGTCGTGCTCGATCTTGATCGTGCTGATGTCCGACGTGGTCTTGCGGAAGTCCCGATCGATCAGGCCGTAGAAGTTGTGGCGATCGACGGGCGCCGGATAGATCGTGTTGACGTTCGCGGGCTTGTTCGACGTCGTGTAGAAGTACGGGATGCCGCCGTCCGGCATGTCGTCCGTCTGCAGGTGGTAGTAGCTCGCGGTCACGCGCGTCGGCGTGCCGAGGCCGAACGCGATGGACGGTGCGACGCCCCAGCGCTCGTTGTTGACGGCGTCGCGGCCGGCGACGTCGTTGTTGTGGCTCATCAGGTTCAGGCGGAACGCGGCGTGATCGGCGAACTGCCAGTTGCCGTCGGCCGTGAAGCGGCGATAGCGGTCGGTGCCGAGGCCCGCGCTCGCGGCGGCCGTCGTGCCGAGGTGCGGCGCCTTCGTGATCAGGTTGATGCTGCCGCCGGCGCCGCCGCGGCCGCCGTACGCGCCGTCGGAGCCCTTGGTGATCTCGACGCGCTCGGTGTTGAAGATCTCGCGCGTGATCGCGCCCGTGTCGCGCATGCCGTCGACGAACATGCTGCCCTGCGTGTCGTAGCCGCGGATGAACGGACGGTCGCCGAGCGGGTTGCCGCCTTCGCCGGCGCCGAACGTGATGCCGGGCACGGTGCGCAGCGCTTCGGTCAGCGTCGACGCGCCGCTGCTCTGGATCAGCTCCTGCGGGATCACGGTGACGGACTTCGGCGTGTCGACGAGCGGCGCGGTGAATTTCGCGGAAGCGGAAAAGTCGGCTTTGTAGCTGTGCTCGGTCTTGCCCTTGATCTCGATCGGCGCGAGATGGCCTTCGGTGCTGGCGGGGGCCGCGGGCGGCGTGCCGTCGGCGAACGCGGGGCTCGCGGCGAGCACGCTGCACAGGGTGGTGAATTTACCGAGCTTCAGCTCGTCGGAACGGGACTTCATGATGCGTTCGACCTCGCGATGTGGCCCCGGAGACGGTGCGCTGCAGAAATGTGCATGCCGCCGGGAATTATTACGATTTGTTTTCAGGCGGCATTCTATGTAATTTCCTGTTGAATGAGAAGCGTTCGTGTTTATGTTTGTAAGGTGATTGTTGACGAATGTTGCGGAGGGGTTTTGAGGGTTGGCGGGGCGGGCGGGATGGCCGAATGGCCGAATGGGACGGGCGTGGCGGACGGCTTGCAGTGGTCGAATCTCCATTCGGCTCAAATGACAGCAAGATGTTAGTATGACTGCATTGCAAGCAAATGTAGTGAGGTGCATCATGCCCGTGATCACGGTTCGAAATTTGCCCGACGAAGTGCATCGCGCGCTTCGAATCCGGGCCGCGCAACATGGCCGCAGTACCGAGGCCGAGGTGAGAGACATTCTCGAGCAAGCCGTTCGGCCCGGCGGCCGGCCCAGGCTCGGGACGCTGCTGGCTGAAATCGGGCGAGAGGCGGGCGGCATCGATTTCGAAGTTCAGCGTGACAAATCGCCAACCGATCCGATGAGCTTCGAATGATCCTGGTCGATACCAACGTCATTTCCGAGTCGCTGCGGCGCGAGCCGAGCGCAGCCGTGATCGAGTGGCTCGACGCGCAGAACGTCGACACGTTGTTTCTAGCCGCAATCAGTCTGGCCGAGATTCGATTCGGCGTGGCCGCGTTGCCGGTGGGGCGCAGGCGGGACTGGCTCGAGCAAAGCATCGAGCAGCGGGTCGTGCCGTTGTTTCGCGGCCGGATCCTGCCGTTCGACGATGCGGCCAGTCAGGCGTATGCGAGCCTTCGTGCGAAGGCGCGTGCGGTCGGCAATGCGATGGCGTCGGCCGATGGCTTCATCGCTGCAACCGCCGCCGCGAACGGTTTGATCGTGGCCACGCGCGACGTCGCGCCCTTCGAGGCAGCGGGCCTGCGTGTGATCGACCCTTGGGCCAGCTGACGCCGGGTCGGCCGCCGCCACGCTACCGGCACCGAAAATGACAACGCGCCGTGCAAGCCGGCGCGCTGGGTGCGTTACGTCTGCGTGCGGCCCTTGAACCGAAGCAATCTCGCGTTCAGGCGCGCAACACCGGCCGCAGGTCAGTCGATCCCGTGAAACACCGCATCCTCGGGCCCGAGGTACGCAGGCGGGCGCCACGTCGCATCGCGCATCGAGTGCTGGACGAGATTCTCGACCCCGAGCAGGATCGCGAAGATCGCCATCCGCACCGGAATGCCGTTGTCGGTCTGGCGGAAGATGGCCAGGCGCGGGTCGCGGTTCAGGTCGACCGACAGGTCGTTCGCGCCCGGCCGGCTGTCGCGCGGCAGCGGGTGCATGATTAGCGTGTCGGGCTTGCACACCGAGTCGACGAGTGCCTGGTTGATCTGGAAATCCGGTGTGTAGCCTTCGAACGACTCGTCGGTGAAGCGCTCCTTCTGGATCCGCGTCGCATAGACGACGTCCGCGCCGCGCAGCCCGGCCGCGAGGTCGTTCGTCTGCTCGACTACATGGCCGTTCGTCGCGATCTGGTCGACGATGTATGCCGGCATCTCGAGCGTCGGCGGCGACACGAGCGTGAACTTCAGCCCGCGGTACAGCGCGAGCAGCTTGACGAGCGAGTGCACGGTGCGGCCGTATTTGAGGTCGCCGACCAGCGCGATGTGCGCGCCGTCGACGATCTTGCCGAGCCGCGAAAACTCGCGCTGGATCGTATAGAGATCGAGCAACGCCTGGCTCGGATGTTCGCCGGGGCCGTCGCCGCCGTTGATCACGGGCAGGTTGGTTGCGCGCGCGAACTCGGCCACCGAGCCTTTCTCCGGATGGCGGATCACGAGCGCGTCGACGTAACCGGCCATCACGCGGCTCGTGTCGTAGATCGATTCGCCCTTGGCCATCGACGAGAACGTGAAGCCCGTCGTGTCGCACACCGAGCCGCCGAGCCGGCAGAAGGCCGCGCCGAACGACACGCGGGTGCGCGTGCTGGCTTCGAAGAACAGGTTGCCGAGCACCGCGCCTTCCAGCACGCGCGAGATCTTGTGGCGTCGCGCGATCGGCTGCATCACGTCGGCCACGCGGAACAGCGCCTCGACCGATTCGCGCGAGAACTGGTCGACCGAGATCAATTGCGGCTTGCCTTCGAACAGGAACTGCTTCGAGAGCTCCTGTTTGTCTACGCTTTGCGTATAGTCTCCGCCGTCCGGCGCCGAGCGCTCGACGATTTCCGAAACAAAGCGCTCGACGATCTCGGGCATCCCGCGCGATTCCTGCGAATCGTCGGGCAGCAGCCACGTATCCAGTGCGCGCCGGCTGACGCCGATGCGATTGGCGAACGCTTCGCGGGTCATGTTGAGGCGGCGCATCGCGTCGCGGAGGAAGGCTTGCTGGGGAACGGTCATCGGCGGCTCCTGATGGAAAATATACGCGGTGCGTATATTAGTTCGTGGCGCAATGAAGTCAAGGAAAATCTGTGCGAACGGCAATGTGGCGCGTGTAACACGTGGCGGGTTCGTACTGGCGCGCCGCGGCCGTCTCCGTATAATCAGGTCAGGCCCCGTGCCCGGTATGGTGCCGGGCGCCATGCCGCTAACGATTCGCCCGGTCGGGCTTGTTGATTCGAAGGAGAATGAGAATGACGCGTACGATTGCTGCAATGCTGCTGGTGGTGACCGCCGCGCTCGCCGGTTGCAACACGGTCGCCGGCATGGGCCAGGACATTTCGAAGGGTGGCCAGGCGATCAGCGATTCGGCTGAAAAGGCCAAGTAAGCCGACCGGTTCCGGAATGCAGAAGGCGCCGGGCCGTCCCGCGATTGCGGGGCGGCCCGGCGTTTTTTTCGGCCGGTGCCGACGCCGGTGGCGTCAGGCGTGTTCGACGAACGCGTAGCGGCCTTCGACCTTGCGCGGCGTGAACCAGCCGTAGTCGGGGAACATCCGGTTGCGCACGTACCAGACGTAGCCCACCAGCAGGGCCGTGATCGCGAGGCTCGGCAGTGCGGTCGACGGATCGCGTCCGAGCTCGGCGATGGTCTTCGGCAACTGCAGCAGCGACAACGCGATGAACGCGTGATAGGCGCCGACGCGATGGGTCGCGAAGCCCCAGATGAACAGCAGCGACAGCGGCACGGTCAACACGAGGAACACGGCCACGAGGCCGGTTCCGGCGCCGCTCGCGAAGAAGTAATACGCGAGGATGAGGCTGATCGCCAGTTGGGCGATTCCGAGCGCGACCAGGATCCGGACGTGCACCTTGTTCCTGCGGCAGCGCTCGGGATCGGGCCGCGACGCGATCAGTTGCGCGAGCACGCGATCCTTGAGCCCTTGTCCCGACAGTTCGGCGAGCGCGTCGGCCTTACGCGTGCCTGCGGAGAGCAGCACCGCGATTCTTGTCTTGGCTTCCTTCCTGTTCATTGCGTGGCGGATTGTCGTTCGATGGTTGTCAAAGGTTCCGGCCACGCGAATATTGCATCTTGCGGAGTCGTGCGCAATCGGTTTGCAGCGCCCGGACACATTCCTACAGCCGCCGCGGCGCGCGGGTGACGGGCCATGTCACCGGAGAGCGTGGCCGCCGTTGCCGCGATCCCGCGCTGACCGCCGGTCAGTCCGCGGTGGTTTGCGCGGTGGCAGGCGCGAGGCTGGCCGGCCGGGCATCGTTTGCGTCGGCGAGCCGCTCGCGCCGCCGCGTCGCGCCGACGAGCATGCCCGCGACGACGAGCGCGATGCCGGCGACTCGCGTGCCGTTCAGCGTTTCACCGAACAACGCGACCGCGAACAGCACGGCCGAGACCGGTGCGACCGCCGTGAACAGCGCGGCCTCGGTGCCGCTCGTGCGCGCCGAACCGGCGTACCAGCACAGGTAGCCGAGCACGGTCGGCACCAGCGCGTAGTAGGCGATTGCCGATACTGCGCCGACGGTCCAGCCGTTTGCGACCGCGCGCCATTCGAATGCGGCCGGCACGAGCGCGAGCACGAAGCCGAGACCCGACATCGCGGTGGACAGCGCGAGCGGCGGCAGCGGCGCGGCAAGCCGCCGGTTGAGCAGGATGAACACGGCTTCGCACGCGACGGCGGCCAGCACCAGTGCATCGCCGGCAAGCGTCTGGAGCGACGGCATCGCGTGGCCGGGTGCGAACGTGACGAACAGCACGCCGGCCGTGGCGAGCGCGGCGGCCACCCAGTCGCGCGGCGTCTGCCGCTCGCGCAGCACGACGGCCGCGATCAGCGTCGACATGGCCGGCAGCGTGCCGAGCATCACGCCGGCGTCGAGCGGCGACGACAGCTTCGTGCCGCTGATCAGCAGCACCGTATAGCCGACGCCGCCCGCAGCGGCCTGGATGACGAGCAAGACGGCGTCGCGCGTGGAAACGCGCGGCCAGCGCATGCGCTGCGCGCGCATCAGCGCGAACAGCAGCGGCGTCGCGATCAGGAAGCGCAACGCGGTGGCCGCGAACGGCGGCAGGCCGCCGGCCGCGAGACGGCTCGCGATGACGGTGCTGCCGACGCCCGCCATCGCGGCGGCGAGATAGAGATAGCCAATCAGTCGTGTCTTCATGCGCCGCATCGTCGCGTACCGCGGCAACGTGCGTCTTGAACGAAATTGCAGCGGGGTGGGGGGGCGTTGAAGGCGGTGCGTGCGCTGGCGGTATGGGGAACGGTTGCGGTCGTAGCGGCACCCTCCGTCGACGGCGATGCGGCGCCCCGGATGCTTGTGCGCCGGCAGCAGGCGCGTCAAACCGCCTGCGTAAATCGCCCCGGCGTGATCCCGAACTGGCGCGCGAACGCGCGCGTCAGGTGGCTCTGGTCGGCAAAACCGGCTTCGGCCGCGGCGTCCGCGATCGGCATTCCGCTGGCGAGCAGCGCACGCGCCAGCCGGGTGCGCGACTGGATCAGGTACGCATGCGGCGTGATGCCGAGCTCGCGCGCAAAACCGCGCAGCAGCTGGAAGCGGCTCACGCCGCTCAGGCCGGCCAGCTCGGCGAGCGAAACGGGTGCGGCCGGCGCCGCGTCGAGCCGCTGCCGGGCGACACGGATCGCCGGTGCGACACCGGACGCCGGCAGCGTGCGGTTCGCATGCCGGGCGAGCAACCCGGCGACGAGCATCACGAGCGCCTCGTCGCGGGCGAGCGGCTGGGATTCTCCCGCGACGATGCGGGCATGCAGCCGGCCGACGGCGGCGGCAAGCCGTGCGTCGCGCACGGCCGGGTGCGCCAGCTCGACACCGGCAAGGCCTTCTTCCGCCGCGACGCCCGCGACCAGCGCGGGCGCGAGGTACAGCATCCGCCAGCGCCGGCCCGTGCCGGCATCGAGCGGCGAACCGTCGTGCATTTCGCCCGGGTTGACCATGATCGCGTCGCCGGCCAGCGCGTCGACCTGCCCGCGGCCGCTCCAGGACCGGTGCGCACCGCTGACGATCACGCCGACCCCGAATTCGTCGTGCGCGTGGCGCGGAAACGCGCGGTCGGATTCGAGGCTGATCGCCTCGATGCCTTCGCCGGTGCGTCGGTAGTGGGTGACACGGTGCATGTGCGCTCCTCGCGCCGGTTGCGGCGCGGATCACGTGCACTTTAGCGCGTTCCGTCGCCGCGCGCCCTTCATCCTTTTGGCGGATACCGCGCGGCGCGCGCAGCCCGCACCATGTGCACATCTGCAGCGTACACGGCCCGCCGGGCCTGAAGCTGCGCGGGAGACGGCAGGTGGAACGACAGGATCCGGTATTCATTCAGGTTGGCGCGCTGGCAGACGGCTTCGCGCCGGAAGCGAACATCCTCGCGTCGGTCGACGCACTGGCCGGGCGCACGCTGGCGCTCGGCGACGCATCGGGCGCATGGCGCGTCTATTCGTTCGAGGCGGGCGCGCTGCAGTGGCGCGATGCGGCGACCGACACGAGCGGCCGCGAGCCGTGCCGCGTAACGCGGCTGCGCGACGGGCTGTACTTCGTCGACTATATCGACACGGCTGCCCGCGCGACGTCGGTCAGTCTCGTGATCGATCTCGACCATGGCGTGTGGACGTCGGTCGTCGGCGTGCTGCCGACCGAAGCCGACACGCGCATCGACGCATTCACACGCGTCGCGCGCGGCTTGCCGCTGACGGCCGTCGATGCGGAATTCCGGCACGGCACGCTCGGCGGCCACTTGCAGCCGGGGCCGCTGCATGCGCCCACGCGCGAGCTGATCGGCAAGCGGACGCTGTACCGCTACAGCCCGACCGAATGCTACGAGCACATCTACCTGAACGAGAATTTCTACGCGTGGCAGTGCCTGCAGGGTGTCGAGGGCGGGCTGGCCGATGTCGACCGCTGTCATTACTTCAGGATCGCCGATGAACTGTATCTGTTCGTGTGGCGCGAAAAGGTGGTGCCGACGCTGGGCGTCGTCCTGATCGACCTTGCGCAGCGCAAGACCGACGGCAAGATCTTCGGCTACCAGGGCGGCGATTTCGGGGCGCTGTCGAACTTCCAGATCGGCGCCTACGCGCAGGTGTTGAACGAAACCGTGCATCCGCTCGGCGGCGAGGCGCAGCGATGAATGCCGTGCCGGGCAGCGGCCGCCTGCGTGCGGATTTCAGCGGGCGCGTCGTGCTCGTCACGGGTGCCGCGCAGGGGATCGGCGCGGCGATCGCGCGCCGTTTCGCGGAGTCCGATGCGTTCGTCGCCGTGGCCGACCTGAACGGCGACGCGGCCGCCGCGCAGGCCGATGCGCTGGCCAGTGCGGGCGGCACTGCGCGCGCGTACCGGGTCGACGCAGCCAGCCGCGACGACCTGGGCGCGCTCGTCGCGGCCGTCGAGCGTGACGGCGGCCGGCTCGACGTCGTCGTTCATAACGCCGCGTATTTTCCGCTGACGCCGTTCGCGCAGATCGACGAGCCGACGCTCGAGCGAACGCTGTCGGTCAACCTGTCGGCGCTGTTCTGGCTCGCGCAGGCCGCGTTGCCGGCATTCGAGCGCGCGGGGGCCGGGCGGCTGCTCGTCACGTCGTCGGTGACGGGGCCGCGCGTCGCCTATCCGGGGCTCGCGCATTACGCGGCGTCGAAGGCCGGCGTGAACGGCTTCATTCGCGCGGCGGCGCTGGAACTCGCGCGCCGCAACGTGACGGTGAACGGCGTCGAGCCGGGGATGATCCGTACGCCGGCGGCCGGCAATCTCGGCGGCGCGTCGGTCGCGGCGCAGATCGCGCGCGACATTCCGCTCGCGCGGATGGGCGAGCCGGAGGACATCGCAAACGCGATGCTGTTTCTCGCATCGGCCGACGCGGCGTACATCACGGGGCAGACGATCGTCGTCGACGGCGGCGCGACCTTGCCGGAGAGCGGGGCGGTGCTGGGAGACGCGTAACGGTGGACGCGAACCGGCACGAGCAGCCGCTGCGGCAACGGTGCGGCCGGCATGTCGTGGCGAGCTGTGCCGTCGCCGGCCCGCACGCCGCCTCGATTACAGCCAGCCGTTGCGGATGAATTCGACGATCGAATAGCGGCGGTTCTCGAGATCGTGCTGCCGGACGGCTTCGACGATGCGCGATATGCCATCCGCATAGGGCGCCGCGCCGACCACGCGCGATTCGAACTGCAGGCTGCATGCGCCGTCGTCGATGCGGATCCGGTGCACCGCATGGCGGCCGAGCTGATCGTCGGGGATGCCGAATTCGCTGCGCTGCACGTCCGGGTCGCGCACGGAGCGGATGTCCTCCGGCGGTACGCCGAGCGATTGGCCGATGCCGACGGCCGTGCCGGGGACGGACGTCTTGCCGGCCTGATGCGATTCCGCGAGGCTGATCTCGCAATCGCGGAACAGGTGGCCGCTCGTTTCCAGCATGCTCATGAACTTGAGCATCAGGATGTTGGTGTTCGGGCAGAGCACGACCGGGAAGTCATGCGATGCGGTTTCGAGGTCGGAGCCGGTGGACAACTCGACGAGCGGCGACGCGGTGGCCCGGCAGAACGCGATCGCGGCGGGGAGTTCGCGGCCGGAACCGGCGTGCACGACGATCGATCGGCCGTCGCTACGCGTTGCGTCGTCTTGCATGCTGTCCGACCAGGGCGTCACGCGACAGGTCGCCGGGTCGAGCTTGTGCGCATTGAGCAGTTCGTTGGCGAGCTTGCCGGTTCCTACGACGATTACTTGCATGAAATTGACGGGTCGGGATTCAGGATTCGAGTCGGAGTTGGCGCGGGCCGTCGGGTAGCCCGGTACGGCGGTCGCGGCGCGCGCCGCGCCGGACGGGCCTCGCGCATTATGCCCGGCCGCCCGCGTCCGCGCTTGCCGGGCGCTGCATGGCGCGGTCGTCACGCCGATGCGTTCGCGCAACCCATCGTCGCGCTCCAGCGCCGGGCGAGCCTGGCTCGCGACGTCGCGGCAGCCCGTGACGGGTGGGCCGCGATCCGTTTCGTGATGCCGCTGCCGGGCCGGCGGCCGCGCAACCGGGGCGAAACGACGGACGATTTGCGCCGACGCAGCCTCGCCGCCGTGCGCACGGATGCGTGAACGGCGCTACGCTGTCGCAACTTCGTCAAATCATCCTCGATCCAGGAGAACTCATCGATGGAACACGATCTGAAAGGCAAGGCAGTCGCGATCACCGGCGGATTCGGCCATCTGGGCGTCGCGACGGCCGCATGGCTCGGCGAGCGCGGCGCACGCGTCGCGCTGATCGGCCGCGGCGCGGTGCCCGCTGCACAGGCGCTGCCCGGCGTGCCGGCCGACGCGCTGCGCGTCGGCGGCATCGATCTCGTCGACCCGCAGGCCGCGGTGCAGGCGCTCGACACGGTCAACCGCGCGTTCGGCCGGGTCGACGCACTGCTGAACATCGCCGGCGCATTCGTGTGGCAGACGATCGCCGACGGCGATGCGGCCACGTGGGACCGCATGTACGACCTGAACGTGAAGACCGCGCTGAACGCGTCGAAGGCCGCGCTGCCGTACCTGCTGGCGAGCCCGGCCGGCCGCGTCGTCAATATCGGCGCGGGCGCGGCGTTCAAGGCCGGCGCGGGCATGGGCGCGTATGCGGCCGCGAAGGCCGGCGTCGCGCGGCTCACCGAGGCGCTGGCGGCCGAGCTGCTCGACCGCGGCGTGACGGTGAACGCGATCCTGCCGAGCATCATCGACACGCCGCCGAACCGCGCGGACATGCCCGATGCCGATTTCACGCGCTGGGTGCGGCCGGAACAGATCGCGGCGACGATCGGGTTCCTGCTGTCGGCCGACGCGCAGGCGATCACCGGCGCGTCGATTCCGGTGAACGGCCGCGTCGCGTAACGCGCCGGGGAGGGGCTGGCCGGGTCCGGCCGTGCGTACAATGTCGCACCGGATTGTGCGACCCGAACCCGAGACCATGAATCAGCCCAATATCCTGATCGTCGAAGATGAAATGGCGATCGCGGACACGATCGTCTACGCCCTCGGCACCGACGGCATGCAGACCGTCCACTGTACGCTCGGGCAGGCGGCGCTCGACCTCCTGCGCGACACGCGTTTCGATCTCGTGGTGCTCGACGTCGGCCTGCCGGACCTCAGCGGCTTCGAGGTGTGCCGGCGGCTGCGCACGTTCACCGACGTTCCGGTGATCTTCCTGACCGCGCGGCACGACGAGATCGACCGGATCGTCGGGCTCGAAATCGGCGCCGACGACTACGTGGTCAAGCCGTTCTCGCCGCGCGAGCTGGCGGCGCGGGTGCGTGTGATCCTGCGCCGCTTCTACCGCACGGCCGCGCCGGGATCGGCGCCAGTGCCTGCATCGGCAACGCTGCCGGCCGAAACGATCGCACCGGGTTTCACGCTCGACACGGACGGCGCGCGCGTATCGTGGCACGGCCACGCGCTGGACCTCACGCGCTACGAATTCGGCCTGCTGGCGCTGCTGGTCCGGCATCCGGGGCGCATCTATTCGCGCGAACAGCTGATGGACCTCGTGTGGCACGAGGCATTCGATTCGGCCGACCGCACGGTCGACACGCACGTCAAGACACTGCGCGCCAAGCTGCGCGCGATCGATCCCGAGCGCGACCCGATCCGCACGCATCGCGGAATGGGTTATTCGCTGCAACCGTAACGACCGGCACCGCCCATGCATATCGGCCTGCGCATCTTCTTCGGTTTCTTCCTGATCGTCGGTCTCGCTGCGCTGATCACGCTGCGCGTATTCGTGCAGGAGGTGAAGCCCGGCGTGCGCAAGGCGATGGAGGACACGCTCGTCGATACCGCGCAGGTGCTCGCGACGCTGGCCGCCGACGACATGGCGCACGGGCATATCGCCGACGGCGCGTTCGCACGTCAGCTCGGGAAACTGCGCGAGCGTCCGGTCAGCGCGAACGTGTGGGGCATCCAGAAGAACGCGATCGGCTACCGCCTCTACATCACCGACGCGCACGGCATCGTGCGCTACGACTCGTCCGGCAGCGCGGTCGGCCAGGACTATTCACGCTGGAACGACGTGTACCGGACGCTGCGCGGCGAATACGGCGCGCGCAGCACGCGCAGCGATCCGAACGACGACAGCAGCACCGTGATGCACGTCGCGGCGCCGATCCGGCGCGGCAACGAGATCATCGGCGTGCTGACGATCGCGAAGCCGAACCAGACGGTCGCGCCGTTCATCGCGCGCAGCCAGCGCAAGATCATGCTGTACGGCGCGTTGCTGATGGGCGGCGCGATCCTGATCGGCGTGGCGTGCACATGGTGGCTGGTGCTCGGGCTGCGGCGCCTGCAGCGCTATGCGCGTGCGATCGCGGCCGGCGAGCGCGCGGCGATGCCGCTGCAGGGCGCGAACGAACTGGCCGAGCTCGGGCGCGCGGTGGAGAGCATGCATCAGCGGCTGGAGGACCGGCAGTACGTCGAAACCTACATCCACACGCTCACGCACGAGATGAAGAGCCCGCTGGCCGCGATCAGCGGCGCGGCCGAACTGCTTCAGGAAGACATGCCGGTCGCGAACCGCCGGCGCTTCACCGAGAACATCCGCCGCCAGGCCGGCCGCCTCGAACAGATGATCCGCAAGCTGCTCGCGCTGGCCGAGGTCGAGCAGAAGCAGCGCCTGTCGGTGCACGAAACGGTCGCGTTGCGGCCGGTGCTCGAACAGCTCGTCGACGATCTCGAGCCGCGTGCGCGGCAGCGCGGCGTGAGCCTGCGGATCGACGCGAACGACGCGGTCGATCCTGCCGTCGTCGAAGGCGATCCGTTCCTGCTGCGCCAGGCGCTCGGCAACCTGCTCGACAATGCACTGGATTTCGCGCCGCGGGGCAGCACGATCCGGATCGCGCTCGAACGGCAGCCGGCGGGCAGGGCGCACGTCGCGGTCGTGCGCGTCGACGACGACGGCCCCGGCGTGCCCGACTACGCGCTGTCGCGCGTGTTCGAGCGCTTCTATTCGCTGCCGCGTCCCGACGGGCAGGATCGCAGCACGGGCCTCGGGCTGTGCTTCGTCCGCGAAGTCGCGATGCTGCACCGCGGCCAGGTCGCGCTCGCGAACCGCGACGAAGGCGGCGCGTGCGCGACGCTCACGCTGCCGGCGGCCGGCTGAGCGCGCTTCACGTTCGCCACACATTCGCTTCACGCCGGCTTCAATCGCCCTTCACCGGGGCCGCTCATGCTGACCGCACCTTCCACTTCGGTATCCGTCAGCAATGAATCGAGTCCTGTTGTTCAAGTCCGTGATCACCGCGTTTCTCGCGCTGGCGATCCTGATCCCGCTGCAGATGGTCCAGAGCATCGTGCGGGAACGCGCCGACTATCGGCAGAGTGCGCTGCAGAGCATCTGGGCGAGCTACGCGGGCCCGCAGACGGTGACGGGGCCCGTGCTCGTCGTGCACTACACGGAAGTCACGCGCGTGCGCGACGACTCGCCGGCCGGCGGCAAGGCGAAGACGAGCCTGAGGAGCGAGACGAAACGCCTGCTCGTGTTTCCGAAGACGCTGAGCGTCGACGGCACGCTGTCGGTCAGCGTGCGCTATCGCGGCATCCACAAGGCGCTGGTGTACGGGCTCGACAGCCGGATGACGGGCACGCTGCCGCTGCCTGACCTGAAGAAGCTGCCGCAGGCCGACGGCCACGTGAGCTTCAAGATCGACGGCGCGTATGTCGCGCTCGGCATCGGCGATCTTCGCGGGTTGAAGGCGCAACCCGACCTGCGCATCGGCGGCAAGCCGCTCGACGTGGAGCAGGGCACGCGGCTCGACAGCCTGCGCCAGGGCGTGCACGCGAACATCGATCTCGCGGCGCTGGCGGACGCGAGCGCAGGGGCGGCGGTCGTGCCGTTCAGCATTGGCCTGCCGCTGGCGGGTGCGGAATCCGTCGCGTTTGCACCGGTGGGCGACCAGAACGACTTCTCGTTGAAGTCGACGTGGCCGCACCCGAGCTTCGGCGGCGAGTTCCTGCCGGCCGAGCGCACGATCGATGCGCGCGGCTTCACGAGCAACTGGCACGTGACGTCGTTCAACACGAAGGCGCGCGAGCAGGTGGCGTCCGGCAACGGCGGGGACGAGATCGAGATGGCGTCGGTGTCGTTGATCGAACCCGTGAACGTCTATCTGCAGGCGGAGCGTGCGACGAAGTACGGTGCATTGTTCGTGATGCTCACGTTCGCGAGCTTCTTCATGTACGAGCTCGTGAAGCGGCTGCGCATTCACCCGATCCAGTACACGCTGGTCGGCCTGTCGCTCGCGCTGTTCTTCCTGCTGCTGCTGAGCCTGTCCGAGCACATCGCGTTCGGCTATGCGTATCTCGCGGCGAGCGCCGCATGCATCGGACTGCTCGGCTTCTACCTGTCGTTCGTGCTGCACAGCGTGAAGCGCGGCGCGACGTTCACGGCGCTGCTCGGGATGCTCTACGCGGCGCTCTACGGGCTGCTGCTGTCGGAAGACAATGCGCTGATGCTCGGTTCGCTGCTGCTGTTCGCGATCCTCGCCGGCATCATGACGCTCACGCGCCGCGTCGACTGGTATTCGCTCGGCGCCGCATGGCAGCCGCTGGCGGACAAGCAGGGTGCCGCGAAACCGGGCGCGCCGGCGAAGTAATTGCGCGGGTGGCGAGCACGCGCGCCGGCCGGGAATGCCGCGGCCGGCGCGCTTTTGTACGGGGCGCTCGAGCCTTATGCGAGCGATGCAGGCCGGCGAAACCGCGCCAGCGGAATCTCGGCGACGGCCGTGATCTCGATCAGCAGGTCGGGCTGGTAGAGACGCTCGACCTGAACGGTCGTCGTCACGGGATAGGGCTCGGCGAAATACCGCTTGCGGATGTCGCCCGCCTGCATGAACGCGTCGATGTCGGTTGCGTAGTGGACGAGCGAGATCACGTCCTGCATCTGCCCGCCCATCGCGGCCAGTACGTCGCGGATGTTGTCGAGCGTCTGGCGTACCTGGGCGCGCATGTCGCCGTGGCCGACAACCTGCCCGTCGCGGTCGAGCGCGACCTGTCCCTTCAGATGCACGATCCGGCCGTCGCCCTGGATCACGGCCATCGAGAACGCGCCGAACGGCGCCCAGACTTCCGGTGGATTCAAGGCTTCGGCCATCGCGCAGCTCCGGTAGGGCGGGCACGGGATACCCGTGCCATCGCGGCATTATGGCGGAGTTCCTCGTCGCCCCGTCCGTCCGGCTGACAGCGGCGGTGGCTCCGATCGACCTATACTGATCGTTCCACATTACCGGGCCACGCCGTGCCGAACCAAGCTTCAGAAGATCCGTCCGTCGACGATCCCCGTCCGACCCCGCCTGTCCAGCCCGAGCTGGAGGACTGCTGCAACAGCGGCTGCTCGCCTTGCGTTTTCGATTTATACGACGAAGCGCTCGCGCGCTATCGTATCGAACTGGCCGAATGGGAGGCGCGGCAAGCGCAACGCAAGCATCATCATTGAACCGGGCGCCGGCGCGTGCCTGCGCCATCGCGCGATCCGGCTCATTAAGCCGCTGCCATCCCTGTCCGGCTACGCGCCGGCATGCAGCCGCCGATGCAGCGGCCCGAGCGCCGTCGACAATGCGATGCACACCAGCAACACGACCGTCAGCGTGAACATCGACGTCCGGAATCCCTGCACGTAGTCGATCGCGGCCGGATGCACGCCGAGCCGCGCGAAGAACACGCCGCCGATCGTCGCGGCGCCGACGGCCGCGCCGATCTGCAGCATCGCGCTGACCATCCCGGACGCGACGCCCGCGCGGGCCGCGTCGACTTCCGCGAGCACGATCCTCACGACCGACGGCAGCACGAGGCCTTGCCCGATCCCGATCGCCGCGATGCCCGCATAGAAGCCGGGCGCCGGCGCATCCGCACGGGCGAGTGCGGCGGCGGTCGTGACGCCGGCCGCGAGCATCACGAAGCCGAGCGTGAGCACGCGATGGCCGCCGAACCGGCCGACGAGGCGCGGCATCAGCAGCGGGCTTGCGAGGAAGCCGAGCCCGAGCGGCAGGATCGCGAACCCCGACGCGAGCGGCGACCAGTTCAGGCAGCCCTGCAGATAGATCCCGTAGCTCAGGAAGAACGCGCTCAGCATGTAGAACAGGAACGCGAGCAGGAGCCCGAGCGCGACGACCGGGTTGCGGAACAGGCGCACGTCCAGGAGCGGATCACGACCGCCGGCAAGCCGGCGCGATTCGACCGCCAGCAGCGCGCCGAGCATCGGCAGCGCGCCGACGAGGCACGCGATCATCCACAGCGGCCAGCCGGCTTCGCGGCCGTGTGTGAGCGGATACACGAGCATCAGCAGGAACAGCGACATCAGCACCGTGCCGGGCACGTCGATACGCTGGCCGCGCGGCGGCCGGTTCTCCGGAATGAAGCGCCAGCTGCCGATCAGCGCCAGGATGCCGATCGGCAGATTGACGAGGAAGATCGCGCGCCAGCCGAGCCCGAATGGATGCAGGCTGATCAGCGCGCCGCCGCCGAGCTGGCCGATCACGGCCGCGAGGCCGAACGCGAACCCGTAGAAGCCCATGACGCGCACCTGTTCCTGCGGGCTGAACACGCTGCGGATCGTCGCGAGCACCTGCGGCGCGAGGATCGCGGCGAACAGGCCCTGCAGCACGCGGCCGCCGACCAGCACCGTGCCGCTGCCGGCGAGCCCGCACAGCGTCGACGCGAGCACGAAGCCGGCCATGCCGAGCATGAACATGCGCTTGCGGCCGTACAGGTCGCCGAGGCGGCCGCCGGTGATCTGGACGACCGCGCTTGCGCACGCATACGCCGACACGACGAGCTGCAATTCGGCCGGTCGCGCGCCGATGCCGTCGCGGATGGCCGGTAACGCAAGATTCACGATGAAGTAGTCGAGCGGCGGCAGAATGGCGCCGACCAGCAGGACCACGAGCGCCCAGCCGTGATGGCTGCGCGGCGTCGCCGCGGCAGCCGCGCCGGCCGGCGCGCAAGGAGCAAGGGTGGGGTTCGTCATGAAAGCGGGTCCAGAAAAATGAGGGCCGTATGTGCAGGCGACGCACGCAGGCCGTTGACCCCGTATTCTGGCGATGGCCTATGGTTCGGAAAAGCGGGAAAGAGTGGTAGCATCCATCGGGTTATTCGATGGATAGGAGATGGCGATGCGCGGTTTCGACCTGGACCAGTTGCGCACGTTCGCGGCGGTCGCCGACGCCGGCAGCCTGTCGGCAGCCGCGCCGCTGCTGCACCTGTCGCAGTCGACGGTCAGCGAGCAGGTGCGCAAGCTCGAGTCACGTGCCGGCGTGCCGCTGTTCGTGCGCAGCAAGCGCGGTGTCGAGCCGACGCCGGCCGGCACGCGGCTGCTGCATCACGCGCGGCGTATCGTGGCACTGAACGAGGCCGCGTTCGACGAGCTGCGCGGGCAGGCGATCAAGGGCGAGCTGCGCGTCGCGATCACCGATTACTACCGCACGAATGAAGTGGCGGGGATGCTGGCGCGGCTGCGGGAGTGCTACCCGCAGTTGAGCCTGCACGTGAGCGCGATGAAGAGCGTGGACATCGAGGCGGCGCACGCGCGGGGGCAGATCGATCTCGGCGTCGTGATGAACATGTCGAGCGGGCCGTTCCGGCCTGCGTCGGCCGATACGCGCTGGGTGTTGCGTCGCGAGCCGCTGTCGTGGGTCGCATCGCCCGCGCTCGCCGAGCAGTTGCCCGAGCCGCTGCCGCTCGTGCTGCTGCCGGACGACTGCATGATGCATCAGGTCGCCGTGCGCTCGCTCGACGAGCAGCGCACACAGTACGTGCTCGTGCACAGCGCGTCGGGCGTCGCGGGGCTGCAGTCGATGCTCGCGGCGGGGCTCGGGGTCGGCTGCCTGTGCGCGTCGGCGATTGGCGACGGCCTGATGCGGCTCGGCACGAAATACCGGTTGCCGCCGTTGCCCGACGCGGTGTTTTCGCTGACGCCGCCGATGCCGGGCGAGCGCGAGACCGTCACCCAGGCGCGCGAGGTGCTGTCGCGCCAGTTGCTGATGTAAAACCAGGCCGTGCGACACGCGGCGGCGCGTTCGAGAGGCGTGCATGAACGACGAACTGAAGAACCAGATGGCGGCGAAGCTGCAGGACGCGCTGGAACGCGTGGTCGACGAGCGTTCGCTGATCTACTTCCTGCGCGTGCTCGGCCATGACTGGCACAAGGAGCGGCAGCTCGAGGCCGACGTGCCGCCGTCGCCGTACGCGCGCGCCGCGTTCGGCTGGGAAAACCGCTCGATCGGCGAGTATCTGGAGGCGATGGTCGACTGGGCCGAGGCGTCGGAGGAGGGGCTGCGTTTCTACGAGGTGCCCGACAATCCGTGGCGGCGCATCGCGGACATCCTGTTCGCCGGGAAAAGCTACGAGTAGCGACGCGCGGGCGCTTTATGAGCGCGGCGGCCTACTCGGCAACTTCCCCTTCCGCATATGCACGCAACCCGTTGGCCAGCGCATCGAACACGGCGCGGCAGCGCGGGTTCGTCCGCAAATCCTCATGCATCACGACCCAGGTTTCCAGCTTCATCGCGAGTTCGTCCGGCAGCACGCGCACGATTCGCGCATCGCGTTTCGCGAGCGCCGACTGGCAGAAGCCGATGCCGTAGCCGGCGCGGATCATCGCGAGTTGCGCGAGGTTGCTGTCGGTGCGCAGCGCAAACGCTTCGCGCTTCCATAACGGCATCCCGCGCCCCGCCGAGCGGATGAACGGCGTGACCGTATCGAAGCCGATCAGCGCGTGATGCGCGAGTGCGTCGGTCGTCGCGGGCGCCCCGTGGTGCGCGAGATAGTCGTCGCGGGCATACAGCCCGACCTCGATTTCGCCGACGCGCCGCGCGACGAGCGCGTCCTGCGCGGGCGGCGCCATCCGGACCGCGATGTCGGCCTCGCGCTTCAGCACATCCTGGATGCGGTCAGTCGGCACCAGCTCGATGACGAGCCCCGGATGGTCGCGCCGCAACTGCGCGAGCATCGGCGGCAGCACCTCGACGGCGATCACGTCGCTTGCGGAGATCCGCACGATGCCGCGCACGCCCGCGCCGTGGCTCGCGGCCGCACGCTCGAACGCGGCGGCCGCGCTGCGCAGCGCTTCCGCGTGGCCGCGCAGCGCAAGCGCCGCCTCGGTCGGCAGCAAGCCCGACGGCGAGCGCGTGAACAGCGTCTGGCCGAACGCGGCTTCGAGCGCCGCGACGTGGCGGCCGGCGGTGGGCTGCGTAATGCCGAGCGCGCGCGCCGCGCCGGACAGCGAGCCTTCCGTCAGCACGGCGAGGAAGGTCCGGTAGCGTTCCCAGTTCAGGTCGATGGTCATACATAAATGTATAGCTGATCATCCAGGTTAGGTAATTTATTGTTGGCCGCCGGCGCGCGAGAATGCGTCTCACGATGAATCATTCAAGGAGAGCAGCGATGACGACGAATGCAGGCGGGACGCAACGGCAGGCACTCGTGCTCGGCGCGAGCGGCGGGATTGGCGGGGAAGTCGCACGGCAGTTGCGCGATGCGGGCTGGCAGGTGCGCGCGCTCAAGCGCGGGCTCGATGCCGAGGTCGTGGAGCGCGACGGCATCGCGTGGATGCGCGGCGACGCGCTGGATCGCGAGGCGGTGATCCGCGCTGCACGCGGCTGCAGCGTGATCGTGCATGCGGTGAATCCGCCCGGATACCGGAACTGGGCGCAGCAGGTGCTGCCGATGATCGACAACACGATCGCGGCGGCGAAGGCGGAGCGGGCCACCGTCGTGCTGCCGGGCACCGTCTACAACTACGGCGCCGACGCGTTTCCGGTGCTGGTCGAAGATGCGCCGCAGCATCCGTCGACGCGCAAGGGCGCGATCCGCGTCGAGCTGGAGTGCCGGCTGCAGGACGCGGCCGGGCAGGGCGTTCGCACGATCATCGTGCGTGCCGGCGATTTCTTCGGGCCGAAGCTCACCGGCAACAGCTGGTTTGCGGCGGGGTTGGTCAAGGCCGGGCGGCCGGTTGCTGCCATCAGCGTGCCGGGGCGGGACGGCATCGGGCATCAATGGTCGTACGTGCCGGACGCCGCGCGCGCGATGGTCGAACTGATCGAGCGGCGCGACACGCTGGAACCGTTCGCGCGCTTTCACCTCGGCGGGCATTGGGACGAGGATGGCTCGCAGATGGCGGAGGCCGTGCGCCGCGTCGCGCAGCGGCACGGGCTGCGGCCGACGGTGCGCAAGTTCCCCTGGTGGTTCGTGTGGGCCGCGGCGCCGTTCGTCACGACGCTGCGCGAATTGCTCGAGATGCGCTACCTGTGGCGCGAGCCGATCCGGCTCGACAACACGCGCGTGACCGCGGTGCTCGGCCGCGAGCCGGTGACGCCGCTCGATACGGCGGTGGAAGCGACGTTGGCGGGGCTGGGGTGTCTCAAATGAGCCGCGGCCGGTAGCACGAGTTGCACCCGGGCACCGAAACGCGTCACGGCGAACCACTGCACTCGCGGAACAACAATTCTCCACATACCCGCACGCGTCCGGTGCGCATCATGTCGGTCAATGCCGAGACGGCGGAAACGGGGGCGCGATGGGGTATTTCGGATGGAAAGTGTCGGTTGCGGGGGCAATCATGTTCACGTTGAGCGGGTGCACCAACCTGGCCGGCGTGCTGTACTGCGGCAACTCGCAATTCAATTTTCCGGATTACCACTGCTTCGAATCGTACCGGTAGAACAGGCGCGCCGACCGAACGCCGCCGCGCCCGCGTCCCATGCGGTTTCCCGCTGCCCGTTACGCCACGACCGGCAGCACCTCGACCACATACCGGTGCCGCAGGCTGCGCCCGAGCACCGGATCGTGCAGTTCCATTTCGAACGCGTCACCGTCGCCCATCGCCGCGATTGCGCCATGCACGGCGACCGTGCCGCCATACATCGCGCAGCGCGCGGGCATCGTGCGGCGGTCGTCGAAACGCTGGCACAGCACCTCGGGCACAAGCAGGCCGCTGACCGCGCCGTGCTGATATGCCGTCCGTTCGCCAGAGCGCGAAATCAGCCAAGAACGCATCTCGATCGCATCCCAGTGATCCGCTACTTCCGCGTAAAGCCACGCGTCGCGGCCGAGCGGCTTCGCGCATACCTGCTTCGACACTGCGACGCCATACGCCTCGACTTCACGATCCGTATGATCGGAGCCGACGGTCACGAGCGTGCCGGCCGGGCTGTCGACCAGCACGCATTCGATTTCGCCGCCCGAGCGCGCACCGAGCACGCCGATCGACGGCGCCTGCGTGAGCAGCGCGGACGACACGCGGTAGAAGCACGGCGTGGTCGACGGCGGCGCGACGCCGAGTGCCGCGAGTTCGTCGATATGCGCCTGGATCGCTGCCGGGTCGCGGCCGGCCCAGCCGGCAATCACGACGCGCTGGATGTCGACGTCGACGGCGGTTGGCGCGCCTTGCAGGGAAATCATGTTGAACGACAGGGTTGGCATGCGGAGATCCGTTTGAAGTGCGAAGAAAAGAATCGGCTGGCGGCGACGCTCAATCCTCGAGCGGCCGGTGCGCGGTTTCGCGCGCGACGAGCAGCGCAATCGACGTGACGACGAGCGCGGCGGTGACGTACAGCGACACGGCCGTCGTCGTGCCCGTCTGCCGGAACAGCGCGGCGATCACGAGCGGCGCGAAGCCGCCACCGACGATGCCCGCGAGCGTGTACGCGAGCGACGAGCCGGCATAGCGCACGCGGGTCGGGAACTGCTCGGTCACGAACGCGCCCTGCGGGCCGTACATCACCGCATGGATCACGAGGCCGATCGCAACCGCCGCGACGATCGCACCGGGGCGCGCCGAATCGAGCATCACGAAGAACACAAACGCCCACACGATGCCGGCCATTGCGCCGGCGAGATACACGGGCCGACGGCCGAAGCGGTCCGACAGCGCGCCGAAGAACGGCACCGCGAGCGCGTTGCAGGCCGTGCCGATCATCACGGCCGTCAGCGCGACGGGGCGCGACAGGTGCAGCACGGTCGTCACGTAGGTGAGCGTGAACACGACGATCAGCGCATACAGCACATCCGAGCCGATCCGCGAGCCGCCCGCGATCAGCAGGCGCTTCCAGTGATGCTTCAGCACGTCGGCGACGGGTACTTCGGCGGTCGCGTGCGACTCGGCGAGTTGCTCGAACTGTGGCGTTTCGTCGACGCCGCGTCGCAGCCAGAAACCGAACACGACGAGCAGCGCGCTGGCCGCGAACGGCACGCGCCAGCCCCACGACAGGAAGGTGTCGGACGTGGTCGACAGCGTCACGAGCGCGATGCAGCCGGTGCCGAGCAGCGTGCCGAACGACGGGCCGATCTGCGTCCACGACGCGGACAGGCCGCGCCGGTTCTGGTCGCCATGCTCGACCGACAGCAGCACCGCGCCGGCCCATTCGCCGCCGAGCGCGACGCCCTGCACGAAGCGCAGCGCGACGAGCAGGATCGGGCTCAGGATGCCGGCTTGCGCATAGGTCGGCAGCGCGCCCATCAACGCGGTCGTCACACCCATCAGCACGAGCGTGAGCATCAGCACCGCGCGGCGGCCGATGCGGTCGCCGAGGTTGCCGAACACGAAACCGCCGAGCGGGCGCGACACATAGCCGACCGCATAGGTCGAGAACGCGAGGATCGTGCCGGCCAGCGGATCGACCGACGGGAAGAACAGGTGGTTGAAAACGAGCGCGGCGAGCGTGTTGTAGATCGTGAAGTCGTACCACTCGAGCGACGTGCCGATCATGCTCGCGGTCGCGAGTCGGCTGGTGCGGACGCGGCGGGGCGCGCGGGCGGCGGGCTGGGCGAGAGTGCTCATGGTATCGGGCAGGTCGTGACGGATGACGGGAGTAGGCGCACAGCCGGCGTGCCGGCCGCGTACGGGTGCGGTACGGCGAGCGCAGGCGGGCGGCGTTCAGTGTTCAGGCAGGCAATGCGGCAGCGGCGGCCGGTGCGTCTTCGGCGGCGCGGTGTGCAACCTGCAGCGGTGCAGCGGCGCGCCACAGCAGGTCGAACGTGCGCACGTCGTCGTGCCCGGCGAGCGCGGCGGCCACGCGACGCGTCACGGCGGCGTCGCTGCCTTCGATCAGCACGAGCGCATCGGCAGCCGGGCGGGCGGCCGCATCGGCGCCGATCGGCGCGGACAGGTCGGGTGTGGTGCGGAAGAGCCTTGCGGCGTGGATATGCGGTTCGTGTAGCGCGCCGTCGAAGCGTTCGCGCAGGTGCGGCGCGTCGATGCGGTCCGGCGGCAGCACGAACAGCGCGAGATGCGCGCCTTCGCCGTCGCCGGCCTCGATCGTCAGTTCGCCGACGCGCCGCTGCGTGCCCGTCATGCGTTCGAAGTTCGCGAGCGACCACGCGGTCTGCTGCGTGAACGCGCGCCGGTATGCATCGCCGCGGAACACGTCGAGCGCGTCCGTCACGTACAGCGCGAGGTACTTGCGCGGGCCGCCGTCGGTCGCGCGAAAGCGCCGCGCATGCGTGAAGCCGGGAATCGCGACACGCTCCTGCATGTGCTCGCGGTCGTACCACGCGTTGAAATCGGCTTCGTGCGCGGGGTCGATATCCGTCCAGACGCAAAGCTGGCCGTGCGGAAGGGAAAGGCGGGTCATCGCGGGGTTCCTCGTGACGGGGGTGTCAGGAACCTCAGTTTCCCGAAGCCGGGCTGCGCCCGTCCAACAAGAAAACAAATTCGCGGTGAACAGGTTTTCTTATGAGCGGCGCGAGCGGCGTTTCGCGGCGGGGGCGGCAGGCGGCTCGGCCTTGGTCGTGCGCGTCGCTTTTGCGTGCGTTTTCGTCTTGGTCCGCGGCGCCTTGCGTGCCGGCGTTGCATCGATGCGTTCGGGCGCGGCCGGTTTCGCGTGACCGGCGGCGGCGGCCATCGCGCGTGCGACTTCGCTCGCGAGTTCCGCGATGCGCGCGGCCACCGGCAAACCCTGGCTGCGGTACGTCGCGACGAGCGGCAACGCGGGGAATTCGGGTTCGACGTCGAGCAGTTCGAGCGTGCCTTCGTGCAGCTCGCGCCCGATGATCGCGGGCGGCAGCGCGGCCACGCCGAAGCCGTCGGCGACGAGGCGAATCATCGCGGCGACCGACGTGATGCAGTTGATGCTGGCCGGCCGTTCGACGGCAGCGAACAGCCGCTCGATCGTCGCGTGCGGCCCCGAATGGCGCGAGAAGCTGATGATCGGAAACCCGGCCAGGCGCGCGACGTCGAGCGGCTGGCCGCCGAGCCCGAGGCGCGGGCTCGCGGCCCAGCGCACCGGGAATTCGCACAGCGGCAGGTTCGTGAAGTCGGGGCCCGGCACGGGGTCGGTCTGCAGGATCAGGTCGACGCCGTCGGTGCTGAGCAGACGGATCAGGTGCAGCGTCGTGTCGCTCGTGATCTCGACGTCGAGGCGCGGATAGCGCTCGCGCAGTTGCGCCATCAGCGCCGGGAACCAGCTGTGCACGATCGATTCGATCACGCCGATCCGGATCAGGCCCGCGTCGCTCGCCGCATCGATGTCGCGACGCATTTCACCGTCGAGCCGCACGATCCGCTCTGCGTACGCGAGCATGCGGCGGCCCGCGGGCGTCAGCGTGGCCGAGCGCGTGTTGCGGTCGAACAGGCGCACGTCGAACGCTTCCTCGAGCGAGGCGATGCGGCTCGATACGGCGGCTTGCGTCGTGTGCAGCTTTTCGGCCGTGAGCCGGAAGTTTTCCAGCTTCGCGAGCCAGACGAAGGTTTCAAGAAACCGGATGTTCATCGATGACCGAACTGTGAGGCGGCGCCGGACGGGGCGGCAGGATCGGTCGATGGTAGCGGATTTTCGGGGCGGGCAACGGGCAGACAAACGGGCAGACAAACGGCGCGTTTGCCGCCGGGCAGACAAACGGGCAGGCGGCGCGGCGCGTTTGCCGCGGCGGGTACGGATGCTCGCGGCGCCGGTGCCGGCGCACTTGCCCGCTACGACGTGCCGCGCGGGCGGTGCGCCGCTCCGTGTCAAAGCGCGTCGAACGCGAGCGTCGGCACGTCGACGACCATCGCGCCGCCGTCGGCAACGAGCGTCGCTCCGGTGATGAAGGACGCGTCCGGCGACGCGAGGAACGCGCAGACGGCCGCGATTTCGTCCGGCTCGGCCGCGCGGCGCAGCGGCACGTCGGCGCTCACGCGCGCATACGCGCCGTCGAGCGAGTCGCCGTGCGCGGCCATCAGCGGTTCCATTTCCGCGTCGGCCATCGGCGTGCGGACCCAGCCGGGGCATACGGCGTTCGCGCGCACACCGTGCGGCCCGTAGTCGCGTGCCAGCGACCGCGCGAGCCCGAGCAGCGCATGCTTGCCGACCGTGTAGCCGCATACGCCTGGTCCGGCCGCGAGCGCGGCGATCGACGCGACCAGCACGATGCTGCCACGCTGCGTGATCAGGTCGGGCAGGCACGCACGCGCGCTGACGAACGCGGTGTCGAGGTTTGCGTGCATCGTGTTGCGCCACTGCGTGTCGTCCGTTTCGTCCGCTCGGCCGACGCCGTGGCCGCCCGCGCACGCGACGAGCGTGTCGACGCGGCCGAAGCGTTCGGCGATGCGTGGCATGAACGCGGCCCAGTCGGCGGTGCTCGCGGCGTCGCCGGCGAGGACGAGGCCGCCCGTCTCGGCGGCCAGCGCGTCGAGCGGCGCCTGACGGCGCCCGATCAGCACGACGCGATCGCCGCGGCTGGCGAAGCGGCGCGCGCATGCGGCGCCGATGCCGGTGCCCGCGCCGGTGATCGCGATCGTGCGAGATTGCGGGTGCGTCATGTCGTTCTCCGGAAAGGTGTCGTTACCGGCCACTTTAGGCGGCGCGGGCGCGCGACGGTATCCGCCGAAAGGATGAACGCGGGTCGTTCGGACGGCCGGCGCGGCCGTGGCCCATTTTGCAAAGGCTGACGATGTCCGGCGCCGAATCGCTCTATCCTCCACATTTTTGGGATAAGTCACGAAAGCCCGGCAAAATAGCGCAGGCGTGCGCGCGCCTCGACGCGCGGCGCGTCGGCCGGCCGATTCCGTCGTGCGAGCGGAGCGGCAGGCGGACGAGATCGGCGCGAGCCTGCGCCCGATATGCGGGCGTCGTGCCCGCCGATGGATCGGGTCGCCGCGGCGTATCGCCCGGTTGCGCGCTGGCGCGGCCGGACCATCGACACGAACAGGGAGGGGCCGGCAATGAGGCTGGACGACGAAAGTGAAAGCATGAACGTCGAGGATCGCCGCGGCGCCGGCGGTTTCGGCGGCGGGCGCGGCGCGACGATCGGCATCGGCACGATCGTGGTCGCGCTGGCCGCGTCGTATTTCTTCGGGATCGACCCGCGCGTGGTGCTCGAAGGCGCATCGGCGCTGCAGGGGCGCCAGCAGCAGGCGCAGCCCGCGCCGACGCAGCACCAGGGCGCATCGGCGAACGATCCGGGCGCGGTCTTCACGCGCAAGGTGCTCGGCAATATCGAGCGCACGTGGACGGGCGTGTTCAATACCCAGCTGCATGCGCAGTACCAACCGCCGAAGCTCGTGATGTTCACGAATTCGACGCCGACCGCGTGCGGCACCGGCCAGACCGCGATGGGGCCGTTCTACTGCCCGGGCGACCGCAACGTGTATATCGATCTCGGCTTCTACGACGAACTGCGCAAGCGTTTCGGCGCGGGCGGCGATTTCGCGCAGGCCTACGTGATCGCGCACGAAGTCGGCCATCACGTGCAGAACCTGCTCGGCATTTCCGACAAGGTCGACGCCGCGCGCCGGCGGTCGAGCCAGGCGCGCTCGAACGCGCTGTCGGTGCGGATGGAGTTGCAGGCCGACTGCTTTGCCGGCGTGTGGGCGAACAACGCGCAGCGCGCGAACCAGCGGCTGATGGAGCCGGGCGATTTCGAGCAGGGGCTGAAGGCGGCGGCCGCGATCGGCGACGACCGGCTGCAGCAGCAAGGGCAGGGCTATGTCGTCCCGGAAAGCTTCACGCACGGCACCAGCGACCAGCGCGTGTACTGGCTGCGGCGCGGGATGGAGTCCGGCGAGGTGAGCGCCTGCGACACGTTCGCCGCGAACGCGCGCTGAAAACGGGGCGCGCACCGTCGCGCGCCCGTATCGTCCCGCCCGAACCGGCCACCGCAGCCGGAACGGGACGATTTGCCGATTCGTGCTCACCCGTGCTTTTCGGCGCCGGTAGGCTGGCCCGGACTTCGCAATTCGATCCGTGCGCCCGCGAGCCGACTCCACCATGCCGACCCCTTCCGTTTCCGCCGACCCGGACGCCGCCGACTGGCAGCGCGCGCTGCGCGCGTGCGTGGACGCGTTCGATGCGTTCGCGAGCCCGTCCGCGATCGTTTTCTACCGGCTCGACCAGAGCGGCGAGCCGGCCGATTTCGAGCTGTTCGGGATGCCGGAATCGATGCACCGCACCTATGTCGCGCGCTATCGGATGCTCGATCCGCTGCACCCGTCGCGCTGCGCGGCGGGCGAATGCGCGGTCGTCACGCTCGCATCGCAATTGCCTGACGAAAGGCGCGATGCGTCCGCGTACTGGACCCGCTTTCTGAGGCGGCACGACGTCGCCGACGTCATCGAGATCTGGCTGCGCGATGCGGGCCGGACGGTCGGCGCGTTTTCGCTGCTGCGTTTCGGGACGGGGGACGCGACCGGCAACAGCACGGCAGGGCGGTTCGCGCCCGGCGAAATCGACGCGCTCGCGCGGTTGCAGCCGGTAGCCGAAGCCGCGCTGAGCCCGCTGCTGCGCGCGCGGCGCGGGATCCACCGGATCGGCTGCGAGGAACGGCTCACCTACCGTGAGGAGCAGATCGCGCGTCTCGTGCGCGACGGCCGCTCGAACAAGGAGATCGCACGCGACCTCGCGCTCGGGCAACCGACGATCAAGACCCACCTGATGCGCATGTACCGCAAGCTCGGCGTGTCGAACCGCACCGAACTGGTCGGGGCGCTGTTTCTGTAGTCGTTCTGCGAACGGGCCCGCGACGTCGTGCAGTACCATGCGCGATCGTCGTTTCGATAACAATCAGAGGGCCGGGAACATGGACGTCACGATCATTGCCGCTTCGCTTGTGGTCATCGCGTTGAGCGTTGCGTTACCGATTTTCATCATCAGAACCGTGCGAAGCGGGATCTACGACTCGCTGTACTTCCTGATTCCGCTTGCGCTCGGCGTTTACTGGCTGGACTACCAGGCATACAACTTCCTGGCGTCGATGGCGCACGGTTTCAGAAACTGACGATTCAATGACCGGACCTCCGTCCGGCACCAAAACGACTGCAGCCCGGCCGATCACCCGCATCGCTCGCCAGCATCCCCGCGGATTCGAACCCGCCACCTTCCCCCCACGCGCTGCCAATTTGCGCTCACCGGGCGTGATCCCCCGTCGATACAGTGGTCCGACGCCCGCGTGCCTCACCCGCACGCGGTCCAGCCACGACAATCCTCGAGACGCCCATGAGCAACACGAACTTCGTCGCCGTCAGCGACACCGTGCGCACCTTCGTTGCGCGCGATTTCGGCCTCTTCATCGACGGCGACATGCAGCCCGCGCATGCGGCTGCACGGCTCGACGTGTACGACCCCGCCACGGGCGAGCGGCTCGCCACGGTCGCGGATGCCGACGCACACGACGTCGACCGCGCGGTCGCCAGCGCGAAGCACGCGTTCGACACGCGAGTATGGAGCGGGCTGCGCCCGGCCGACCGCGAACGCATCCTGCTGAAGCTCGCCGACCTGATCGAAGCCGACGCCGAAACGCTCGCGCAGCTCGAAACGCTGAACCAGGGCAAGTCGATCCACGTGTCGCGCGCGATCGAAGTCGGCGCGAGCGTCGAATACGTGCGCTACATGGCCGGCTGGGCGACCAAGATCACCGGCCAGACGCTCGACGTGTCGATCCCGTTCCCGCCCGGCGCGCGCTATACGGCCTATACGCGCAAGGAGCCCGTCGGCGTGGTCGCGGCGATCGTGCCGTGGAATTTCCCGCTGATGATCGCGGTGTGGAAGCTGATTCCCGCGCTCGCGGCCGGCTGCACGATCGTGCTGAAGCCGTCGCCGGAAACGCCGCTCACCGCGCTGCGCCTTGCCGAGCTCGCACGCGAAGCCGGCGTGCCGCCGGGCGTGTTCAACGTCGTCACGGGCGGCCGCATCTGCGGCTCGGCGCTCGCGAGCCACCCGTCGATCGCGAAGATCTCGTTCACGGGCTCGACCGCGACCGGCAAGCTGGTCGGCGCGGCGGCCGTGCAGAACATGACGCGCTTCTCGCTGGAGCTCGGCGGCAAGAACCCGATCGTGATGCTCGACGACGTCGACGTCGCGCAGGCGCTCGACGGTGTCGCCGCCGGCGCGTTCTTCAACCAGGGGCAGGTGTGCGCGGCGGCGTCGCGCATCTATGTGCACCGCAGCAAGTTCGCGCAGCTCGCCGACGGCCTCGCGGGCGTTGCGCAGTCGATGAAGCTCGGCGCGGGCCTCGACACGACCGCGCAGATCAACCCGCTCGTGTCCGCGCACCATCGCGACAAGGTCGTCCAGCACATCGAAGGCGCGCGCCGCGCGGGCCTCACGTTCCTCGCGGGCGGCACGCCGGCCGACGACCTGCCCGGCTACTACGTGAAGCCGGCCGTGATCGCCGATCCGCATCCGGACAGCGCGATCGTACGCGACGAGGTGTTCGGCCCGGTGATCGTCGTCGTGCCGTTCGACGACGCGGCCGATGCCGTGCGTCTCGCGAACGCGTCGCCGTACGGCCTCGCCGCGAGCATCTGGAGCAACGACCTGAAACGCGTGATGAACCTCGTGCCGCAGATCGAGGCCGGCACCGTGTGGGTGAACTGCCATATCCCGCTCGATCCGTCGATGCCGTTCGGCGGCTACAAGCAATCGGGCATCGGCCGCGAATTCGGCCAGTACGCGATCGAAGGCTTCACCGAAACCAAATCCGTCTGCATCGCGCACTGACGCGCGGCGCGACCTCCGAACCCGAACGACCTCGGTTCAAACGATCCGACAGTGGAGACTGCAATGAGCTACAACGAAGCGAAATTCTGGCACCCGATGGTGCACCCTAACGAGATGAAGCAGCGCAAGCCGATCCGCATCGTGCGCGGCGACGGCTGCTACGTGTTCGACGAAGACGGGCGCAAGCTCGTCGACGGCGTCGCGGGCCTGTGGAACGTGAACGTCGGCCACAACCGCCAGGAAGTGAAGGACGCGATCGTGCGCCAGCTCGACGAGCTCGAATACTTCCAGCTGTTCGACGGCATTTCGCATCCGCGCGCGGAAGAACTGTCGAAGAAGGTGATCGACATGCTCGAACCGGAAGGGATGCGCCGCGTGCTGTACAGCTCGGGCGGCTCCGATTCGATCGAGACCGCGCTGAAGATCGCGCGCCAGTACTGGAAGGTGCGCGGCCAAGCCGACCGCACGAAGTTCATCTCGCTGAAACAGGGCTATCACGGCACGCACTTCGGCGGCGCGTCGGTCAACGGCAACACGGTGTTCCGCCGCAACTACGAACCGAACCTGCCCGGCTGCTTCCACGTCGAGACGCCGTGGCTGTACCGCAACCCGTTCACGCAGGACCCCGAAGAACTCGGCCGGATCTGCGCGGAAATGCTGGAGCGCGAGATTCAGTTCCAGAGCCCCGACACCGTCGCCGCGTTCATCGCGGAGCCGATCCAGGGCGCGGGCGGGGTGATCGTGCCGCCGGCCAACTACTGGCCGCTGGTGCGCGAGGTGTGCGACCGCTACGGCGTGCTGCTGATCGCCGACGAAGTCGTGACGGGCTTCGGCCGCAGCGGCAGCATGTTCGGCAGCCGCGGCTGGGGCGTGCGCCCGGACATCATGTGTCTCGCGAAGGGGATCTCGTCGGGCTACGTGCCGCTCGGCGCGACGGTCGTGAACGCGCGGATCGAGGACGCGTTCGCCGCGAACGCCGATTTTGGCGGTGCGATCATGCACGGCTACACGTACGCCGGCCACCCGGTGGCATGCGCGGCCGCGATCGCGAGCCTCGACATCGTCGTGAAGGAGGACCTGCCGGCGAATGCGGCGAAGCAGGGCGCGTATCTGCTCGAAGCGCTGAAGCCGTTCGCGGAACGCTTCGCGGCGGTCGGCGAGGTGCGCGGCAAGGGGCTGATGCTCGCGCTCGACCTCGTCGCGAACAAGGACACGCGCGAGCCGATCGACCCGCTGTCCGGCTACGCGAACGCGGTGGCGGAGGTCGCACGCGAGAACGGCGTGCTGGTGCGCCCGGTCGGCACGAAGATCATCCTGTCGCCGCCGCTCGTGATCCAGCGCGAGCAGCTCGACCGGATCGTCGACGCGCTCGCGGCCGGCTTCGAGGCCGTGCCGTTCGCGTGACGGCGTAGTCGCGTGACGGCCAACCTGCGGCGGAGGACGTGGAGTCGCCGCGGGTTTGCCGATTTGCGCTATGACCGGATTATTTTGCCTGCGTATTTTTTCGACATCGGATCACGACGTGATCGACAGGGGACCGGGGTGCCGCAGCACTGAAGCGCCGCCCCGGGCCGACCGCAAGGCAAGTGGCCCCAGCCGCCGACGAAGCGCCGGTGCAGGCCAGTCAAGGAAGGAGACAACGATGTCGGGATGGTCGGGAGTGACCGGCGCCGCGGGCGATACGTCCGCAGGCTCGCCGGCGGAAGCGGGCAGTGGCACCGCGCTGAAGGCCGGGGCAGTCGGCTTTCCGACCGCGCTGGCGAGCGCCGTCGGCCTCATCATGGCGAGCCCGGTGATCCTCACCGCGACGTCGGGCTTCGGGATGGGCGGCTGGGCGTTCGCGGTCGCGATGATCATCGCGTTCGTGATGATGCAGGCGCAGGCCACCACGTTCTCCGAAGCCGCCGCGATGCTGCCGACGGCCGGCTCGGTTTACGATTACCTGTCGTGCGGGCTCGGCCGCTTCTGGGCGATCACCGGCACGATCTCCGCGTATTTCCTCGTGCACGTGTTCGCCGGCACGGCGGAAACGATCCTGAGCGGCATCATGGCGCTCGTCAACTTCGAATCGCTGAACGCCGCGTTCGAGAAGCACAACAGCTCGTGGCTCGTCGGCGTCGGCCTCGTGGTGACGTTCGCGATCACCAACATCATCGGCATCAAGGTGTTCAGCAAGCTCGAGATCGTGCTGACGGCCGGCATGTGGCTGTCGCTGATGATCTTCGGGATCCTCGGGCTCGCGGCCGCGCCGGCCGTGCATCTCGACGGCTGGTTCGGCGGCTCGGAAGTCGGCACGTCGGTGCCGGCCGTGCTGTCGCTCGTCGGGATGGCGATGTTCATGTTCGTCGGCTGCGAATTCGTCACGCCGCTCGCGCCGGAAATGAAGGCGCCGGGCAGGACGATCCCGCGCGCGATGGCGCTCGGCCTCGTCGGCGTCGCGATCTGCATGTTCCTGTACGGCGCGGCGATCCGCCGCCAGGTCGCGAACGTGCCGGTGAGCGCCGACGGCCTCACGCACCTGCTCGACACGCCGGGCGCGATTCCGGCGTTCGCGCTGCAGGTGCTCGGGCCCTTCGGCCGCATCTGGTTCGGCATCGCGTTCCTGTGCGCGGGCGCCGCGACGATCAACACGCTGATGGCCGGGCTGCCGCGCATCCTGTACGGGATGGCGATCGACGGCGCGCTGCCGCGCTGCTTCGCGTACCTGCATCCGCGCTTCAAGACGCCGGTGGTCGGCATCGTGGCGTCGGCGATCGTGCCGATCTTCCATGCGTGGCTGATCAACGGCAATCTCGACAGCATCCTGCACCTCGTGCTTGCCGCGACCTGCGCATGGGGCACCGCGTACCTGCTCGTCACCGCGTCGGTCGTGATGCTGCGCATCCGCCGCCCGGACCTGCCGCGCCCGTACCGGTCGCCGCTGTTCCCGCTGCCGCAGATCGTGTCGAGCGTCGGCATCGTGCTCGCGATCTGGTACATCACGCCGCCCGGCATGAATCCGCGCGACATCTACGTGCCGTTCGGCGCGATGCTCGGGCTCACCGCGCTGTATGCGCTGTTCTGGACGCTCGTCGTGCAGCGCCGGCATCCGTTCAAGCCGGTGCCGGTCGAGGACGTGCTGCGCAACGAGCACATCGCGTCGTGAGGGCCGTACTCGCCCGCTGGCGCACGGCGCCCGACGCACCGCCGCCCGGTCATCGGCCCGGCGCGATCGCCGCGCGCGTGCTGGCCGATCTGCAGGCCGTGCGTGATGCCGACGGTGCGTTCGGCGCCACGGCCCGGCTGCCGAACGGCGTGCGCGTAAGCGTCGACGAGCGTGTCGAGCGCCAGTTCCTGATGCATACGGTCAGCGTGAAGGTGGCGGCGACCGCCGGCGGCCCGGCCGCGCAGGGGAGCGCCCGCGTGCGGCAGACCGGCTGGCTGCGCAGCACGGGAATCGATGGTGTGCCCGCATCCGGATGCGACCCCGTATTCATTGAAACGCTGGCCGCGCTGATTGCCGGGCCGTCGCTGGCCGGCGCGTTGCGGCCGCTGCATCTGGCCGACTGCACGATCGACGCGCGCGACGGCCGCTGGACGCTCGCGATCGTGCCGTTCGGCGGCAGCGAAGTGGTGAACCGGATGCCGTCGTTTCGCCGCTACGTCCGCCTGACCGGCGAGCAGGCCGCCGCGCTGTCGGCGGCGCTGCTTGCGTTCGAAACCGCACTACACGGGATTTTGCGAGGGTAAGCTGTGGCGTTGCGTGCCGTGCGAACCCGGCGGCCGCATCCAGGACCCAAGGGTTTTACCGGAGATGCCGATGCTGTTCCAGTCACGCTCACACGAAGACGTGCACGATCACGGGCTCGCGATCGCGGGCTGGCATCAGGTCTACCGCCAGATGACGCCCGGCCGCTTCAAGGGCACCGTCACGCAGGTGCTGTACGACGATTTCCATTTCTTCCGCGAGACGACCAACCGGCGTGTCGCGCAAACCGGGCTCGCGCCGGCCGGGCGCACGTCGCTCGCGGTGCCGCTGTCGGTGCCGCTCGCGGGCACCTTCCAGGGCCAGCCGGTCGACGGCTATGCGCTGCTCGCGCTGCGCGCCGGCGAGGATTTCGAATTCCACACACCGGAAGGGATGGGGCTCGTCGGGATCAGCGCGGCGTCCGACATGGTCGACGAGCTGTGCGAGGCCGAATTCGGCGCGGCCGGCGCGCGCAAGCTGCGGCATGTGACGCGGCTGTCCGACGAGCAAGGCGTCGCGCTCGGCGTGCGGCTGTCGTCGCTGATCGACGACGCGCAGCGCAATCCGGGCCACCTCGAATACGCGGCCACCCGCAAGGTGTTCCGCGACGCGATGCTCGGCATGTTCCTCGACGCGCTCGAACAGGGCATCGGCGTCGAGCGCCGCGACATCACGCACGCCACCTACAGCGACATCGTGAGCCGCTGCGAGAAGCATCTGCGCGACCGGCCCGAAGAACCCGTCACCGTGCTCGAACTGTGCCGCGCGCTGCGCTGCAGCCGCCGCACACTGCAAACGAGTTTTCAACGCGTGGCCGACGTCACGCCGGTCGGCTACCTGCGCACGATCCGGCTGAACGCGGTGCGCCGCATGCTGCGCACGACGTCGGTGCGGCAGCTCGGCGTCGGCGAGGCTGCCGCGAGCTGGGGCTTCACGCATCTCGGCTATTTCGCGCGCGAGTATCGCGACCTGTTCGGCGAACTGCCTTCCCAGACGACGCGTCCCGAATGACGCACGCACGCCGCGACGGCGCCGCCGGGCAGCGTCGCGGGCAGTGCAACCCACCGTTTGCCGATTTGCGATAGAGGTCCTGAATTTTCGCTGGATAGAGTCCTGTCACCCATATCGACAACGCCATCGATTCGCACTGCGAATCGATGAACACAGAGGGCGGGACATGAAGATCGGACGACGACTGGCCGCAGCCGCGGCGACGCTGGGGTGCATGCACGCCCATGCGCAGACCTCGGGGAGCGTGACGCTGTACGGCACCGTGGACACCGGCATCATCTATTCGACGAACCAGCAGTTCACGCGCGCCGACGGCAGCACGGGCGGCGGCCATGCGTGGCAGATGGGCGGCGGCAACCTCGTGCCGTCGCGCTTCGGCTTCCAGGGCGCCGAGTCGCTCGGCGGCGGGCTCGACGCGGTGTTCACGCTCGAGCAGCAATTCCTGTCCGCGAACGGGCAGGCGCTGCAGGGCGGCACGGCGTTCAGCCGGCAGGCGTGGGTCGGGCTGCGGCGGGACGGCATCGGCACGCTGGGCCTCGGCCGCCAGTACGACTCGTACACGGACATGCTCGGCGCATACGTGTCGAGCAACAACTGGGCAACGCCGTACGGTTCGCATCTCGGCGACGTCGACAACCTGAATGCCGCGTTCAACTTCAACAACGCGGTGAAGTTCACCAGCGCCGATTTCAACGGCCTCACGGTCGGCGGCACGTTCAGCTTCGGCGGGCAGGCCGGCGACTTTTCCGCGAAGCGCGGTTATGCGGTGGCCGCGACGTACACGCGCGCGCCGGTGGCATTCTCGGTCGGCTACCTCGACCTGCACCAGCCGCTCGACGCGGCGCTCGGCGGCGCGAGCGGCTATATCGGCGACTTCGCGTGCAGCAATCCGGGTGCGATGTACTGCCTGCTGCAGGATGCCGGCTCGATGCGCGCGTTCGGTGCAGGCGGCTCGGTCACGCTCGGCGCGGCGACGGTCGCGCTGACCTACACGCATACGCGCCTCGGCGACAGCCGCTATTTCTCGACCGCCGCGCAGCCGCGCACGCAGGCGTTCACGTTCGACATCGGCGAGTTGAACGTCACGTACATGTTCACGCCCGCGCTGCAGGGCGGCGTCGCGTATCTCTTCAACGCCGCGCATACGGACGGGCGCGGCACGACGCGGTTCCACCAGGTGAACGTCGGCACGAACTACAGCCTGTCGAAGCGCACGGCGCTGTACGCGGTCGCGATCGGTCAGATCGCGAGCGGCACGGGCCTCGGCACCGACGCGAACGGCAATGCGGTGAACTACGCGCAGATTCCGGTGCTCGCGAACAGCAACTCGAGCCGGCAGCTCGCGGTGATGGCCGGGATTCGCGTGAACTTCTGATCCGGCCGGGAAGGTCCGGCCGGAGGCCGGGGCACCAGGCGGGGCGGGGCAGGCGGGCACGGCGGCTGCCGTTCCCGCCGTGTGCCATAAATTCTTAACGATCGGCGTGAACAATGGCGTTCGCACCCGGCGGCCAGCCGCGTCACCCGCGTTGCACACGTGTGCAACGCCTGGCCGTCCCGCCATCACGCCGAACGAGAGAGACCTCATGACCTTGCTGAGCCGCCTGCGCGCGCTGTCCGCCGCCGTTGCGCTATCCGTTGCCGCCACGCACGCCTTCGCGGCGGATCTCGTCATCGCAGGCCGCGACGACATCTACGGCAAGGGGCTGGCCGACGCCGTCGCCGGTTTCACCAAGCTGCACCCGGGCACCGAGATCGAGCTGCTCAAGCTGCCGAACGCGAACCTGTACCAGAAGCTCAAGCTGTCGATGCGCGAAGGCACGGGCGCATACGACCTCGTGATGATGGACGACACGTGGGCGCCCGAATTCATCGGCAACGGCTGGCTGAAGCCGCTGCCGGCCTCGCTCGCGGACGCCGATCTCGTGCCGTCCGCCGTCGCGCTCGGCCGCAACGCGGCCGGTGCGCTGTACGCGCTGCCGATCGTCGGCAACGTCGAGATGTTCGCGTACCGCAAGGACCTGCTCGCGAAGTACAAGCTGCAGCCGCCGCGCAACTGGGACGACGTGCTGAAGATCGCGCAGACCGTCGGCGGCGCGGACAAGAGCGTGTCGGGCGTCGTGTTTCGCGGCACCAAGGGCAACCCCGTCGTGACGGGTTTCCTGCCGATCCTGTGGGCGTACGGCGGCGACGTGTTCGACCATGCCGGCAACGTGACGATCGATTCGCGCGAAGCGCAGGCCGCGCTGAAGACGTTCCTCGCGCTGAAGGCGTCGGCGCCGAAGGACGTCGACGTGTACGGCGCGGCGGAAGTGCGCGACGCGCTGCAGCGCGGCACGGCCGCGCAGTCGATCGAGGTGTGGCCGGCGTGGGTGCCGGCGCTCGACGATCCGAAGCAGTCGCGCGTGGTCGGGCAGATCGCGCTGCAGCCGCCGCCCGGGCAGACCGCCGGCCCGGCGCCGATGCTCGGGATCTGGCAGATGGGCATTCCGAAGGATGCGCCGCACGAGAAGCTCGCGCAGGATTTCCTCGCTTACCTGACCGCGCGCGATACGCAGACGCGCCTCGCCGGCATCGGCATTCCGCCGACTCGTCGCAGCGTGTTCAACGATCCGGCGCTGGTGCGTCAGTACCGCTGGTATCCCGATCAGCTCAAGGCGCTCGAAGCCGGCCGTGCACGGCCGCGCGTGAAGGACTGGCAGCAGGTCGAGAGCATTCTCGGCGACCAGCTGCAGCTCGCGCTGACGGGGCAGGCCGCACCCGACGCCGCGCTGCGCCAGGCGCAGCAGAAGATCACGCAGGCGACGGCCGCGGCCGGCAAGTGACCGCGCACGTGAATCCGTCGGCCGGAGATCGCGCATGAAAGGCTTCGGCCGCAGCCTGCCGTTCGTCGCGCTGCTCGGTCCCGCGCTGCTGGTGCTCGCCGCGCTCGCGCTGTATCCGGTCGCGCAGGTGCTGATCGATTCGTTCTGCCAGGTCGACTACGCGGCCGGGCGCCGCGCGTTCGCGGGGCTCGCGAACTACCGCGCGGTGCTAGGCGACGATGCGTTCACGGCCGGCTTCGGCAACACGCTGCGCTTCACGATCGTTGCGTCGCTCGCCGAAGTCGCGCTGGGCTTCGGCCTCGCGCTGCTGTTCGTGCGTGCGTTTCCGGGGCGGCGCATCGCGCTGCCGCTCGCGATCCTGCCGATGATGCTGTCGACGCTCGTGTGTTCGGCGATCTGGCGCAACTGGCTGAACTTCGACGGCTTCCTGAACGCGCTGCTCGCGGCGTTCGGCATCGAAGGCGTGCGCTGGCTGTCCGACCCGCATCTCGCGCTGTGGTCGCTCGCGCTCGTCGACGTCTGGCAGTGGACGCCGATGGCGTTCCTGATCGTGCTGGCCGGGCTGCAGTCGATTCCGCAGGAACTCTACGAAGCCGCGCGCACCGACGGCGCGAGCGAGTGGCAGTGCCTGCGCGACATCACGCTGCCGCTCGCGGCGCCGCAGATCGGCCTCGCGCTGCTGCTGCGCTCGATCGACACGTTCAAGCTGTTCGACAAGGTCTATGCGTTGACGGGCGGCGGCCCCGGCAACGCGACGCAGACGTTGTCGACCTATATCTACGACACGGGCTTCCGCTTCTTCAACGTCGGGCCGGCGAGCGCCGCGTCGGTGCTGATGCTCGCGGCGTCCGCCGTGCTGGTTTCGGGGTACGTATGGCAGACGGTTCGCAAGCGGCGCGCATGACGGCGCATCCGGCAGGCATCACGGGCGCGCGAACGGGCGCCGCATTCGGTCGCGCGATGCCGTGGGTCTTGCGCATCGCCGCGCTCGCGCTGTTGCTGCTGCCATGCATGTGGATGGCCGGCGCGGCTTTCATGCCGACGCTCGAACGCCTCGATCATCCGCTGCGGATCTGGCCGGCCGCGCCGACGCTCGAGCATTTCGCATCGGTATGGTCGAACGGCATCGGCGCGCCGCTGTTGAATTCGCTGCTGGTCGGTTTCGGCACGACGCTGCTCGCGCTGGCGCTCGCGTTTCCGGCCGCGTACGCGCTCGTGCGTCTGCGGTTTCCGGCGCGGCTCGACCTGCTGTTCCTGGTGCTCGTGCTCGCGTTGAAGCTGATGCCGCCGATCACGATCGCGGTGCCGTTGTTCGCACTCGCGAAGCGGCTGCACCTGCTTGATTCGACGCTCGGCCTGATGCTCGCGTACCAGATTTATGCGCTGCCGATGGCGATCTGGATGCTGCTCGCGTTCGTACGGGAAGTGCCGATCGAGTATGAAGAGGCGGCCTGCATCGACGGTGCGGGGCTTGCGCGCCGGCTCGTGCAGATCGTGCTGCCGCTGTGCGCGCCGGGGCTGATCGCGACGGCGATCTTCGTGTTCATCGCCGCATGGAACGAATTCCTGATCGCGCTGCTGTTCGTGTCGACCCCGAGCCGTTTCACGCTGCCGCTCGCGATTGCCGGCTACGTGACGGAGAACGGCATCGACTGGGGCGACCTGATGAGCGCGGGGCTGATGGCATCGCTGCCCACGCTGGCCGTGGCCGGCTATGTGCAGCGCTACCTGTTGCGCGGGTTCGCGGGCGGGCTGAAGTGACGCGCGGCCGTGCCGCGCCCGATGTCACGCCCGATGTCATGCCGTCACGCGCAGCTGTCCCGTACCACCTGCGTGACCGGCACGACGCGCGTGCGCGACGGGCCGTCGAACGTCTGCATGCGGTCCGCGAGCAGCTCGATCGCCGCGTGCGCGAGGCCGCGCGTGTCCTGCCGCAGCGTCGTCAGCCGGTACGCTTCGTACTCGGCGGCCGGAATGTCGTCGAAGCCGATCACGCACAGGTCGTCCGGCACGCGCAACCCGAATTCGCTGCGCGCGACATCGATCACGCCGAGCGCGAGCAGGTCGGACGAGCAGAACACGCCATCGGGCCGTTCGCTCGCCCCGAACAGTTGCCGTGCTGCATCGATTCCGCCGGCATGGGTGTCGGACGGTGTGTCGATCACGTGCGCGAGCGTCGCGTCGAAGGCGTCGCGTTGCCCGATCGCGTGTTCGAATGCCGCGGCGCGCGACCGCGCGCTGTAGCTGGCACCGCGCGGCCCGACGAACGCGAGCCGGCGCGCGCCGGCCCGCACGAGCCGCTGCGCCGCATGAACGGCCCCCGCCGCGTTGTCGCTGACGACGACGTCGGCACCCGGCAGGTTCGCCTCGCGGTTGATCATCACGACCGGAATCCGGTGTTCGAGATACTGCTGCGCGACCGACAGCGGCGGCGACGCGGACGTCATGACGAGCCCCGCGATCCGGTAGCTGAGCAGCTGTTCGAGCGATTGCCGGACCTGACGCGGATCTTCCGCATTGGTCACGAGCGGCGTGAGCGCACGTTGCCCGAGCGTGGCCATCAGGTCCGACAGCAACCGTGCGCGGAACGGGTTCTCGAACCCAGCCGTCACGACGCCGATCATGCTGCTGCGCTGCGTGATCATGTCGCGCGCGATCAGGTTGACCTGGTAGCCGAGCGCGCGTGCGGCGACCATCACGCGTTCACGGGTTTGCGGTGCGATGCTCGCCGTCGGCGAGAATGCGCGAGATACCGCGGAGCGCGAGACCCCGGCCCGCGCCGCGACGTCCGACGCCGTTACCCACGGCTTTCTTTCCTTGTCATTCATCGATTCATGATCCCTTCGAGCCACGAAACGTGCATGCCGCTCGCCGACTGGATGTCGGCGCTCGACGATGCGCGGTTGCTGCATACGCTGACCCTACCGGGCAGCCATGACACCTGTGCGTATACGGTCGACGACGGGCTCGTGCGCACGCAGCGCGCACCGCTCGACGCGCAGCTCGCGCACGGCGTGCGGCTGCTCGACATCCGCTGCCGGCACGTGCGCGATGCGTTCGACATCCATCACGGCGGCATCGCGCTCGGGATGACGTTCGACGACGTGCTGGCAACCTGTACGCGCTTTCTCGATGCGCATCCGCGCGAATGCATCGTGATGTCGGTGAAGGACGAGTGGCCGGCGCACGCATGCACGCGCGGTTTCGACGCGACGTTCGACGCGCATCGCGCGCGGCATCCGCGGCTGCGCTGGCATGCCGGCGGCACGCTGCCCGCGCTCGGCGACGTGCGCGGCGCGATCGTGCTGCTGCGGCGCTTTCGCAGCGGCCGGCCGCTCGGTATCGACCTGACCGCTTGGCCCGACAACGCGACGTTCACGATCGATCATCCCGACGGCGCGTTCGTGATTCAGGACGAGTACCGCGTGCCGGTGGCCGCGTCGATCGCGTGGAAGTGGCGCGCGATCGACGCGTTGCTGACGCACCTGCCGCTGCCGGACAGCGGCCGCTGGGCGATCAGTTTCTGCAGCGGGACGGGGATGGGCGCGAATCCGTCCGTGGTGGCGCACGGCGACGGCAGGGTCCAGGGCATTCATGCGCGGTTGGCCGAACGATTGCGTGAGCAACGCGGTTCGTATGGCGCGGTGCTGCTCGATTTCTGCGACGACGACGACTGGGCGCTGGTGCGTGCGCTGATCGAGTGCAACGACCCTATGCCGGAGCCGCGCACGTGGCGCAGGGCGTTTCGCTGTTGATCAGCGCAGCTTCGCGTTGAAGACTGCGAGTGCCTTGGCGTCGAACGTCTGGTGAAAGGCGACGCGATCGAGCGATGGCACGACAGGCGGCAGGCGCAGGCGTCGTGTGGCCCGTCGGACTACCGCGTCGCGATCGCCACCGCCGCACCGGCCATCGCGGTCGCGCTCGTGCGGTTCGCGATCCGCTTCGCACGTGCCGACGTCAGGAACGCACGGGCACGCGACGCGAGCAGCGACCAGAAGCAGTCGGCGAGGACCAACACCGCGAGCATCGTGCCGACCAGCTCGGCCCACGCGACGACGCCGACGTGCGCGAGGTCGACGATGGTCGGCAGCAGCGCGAGATAGAACACCATGATCTTCGGGTTGCCGAGCGTCACGAGCGTGCCGGCGACGAACATGCGCCACGGCGACTGGCCGCGCGGCAGGTCGTCCGCACCCGTGTCGGTCGGTGCGGTCCACATCTTCCACGCAAGGAACAGCAGGTACGCGACGCCGAGCAGCTTCAGCACGATCAGGCCCGTCGCGAACGTGCGCGCGAATGCCGACAGCCCCGCGACCGCGAGCGTGAGCCACAGCGCCTCGCCGAGCCACATGGCCGCGAGGAACGGCAACACGTCGCGCACGCCGTTCGTCAGCACGCGCGCGACGAGCGCGGCGACGCTCGGGCCGGGCGTGCCGGCGGTGACGAGCAGGGCGAAGGCGAAGACGGCGAGTGCGGACAACGTCATGATGGACCTCGTGGATCGGGTGGTCGAATCGATACGTATGAAGTTTCGATTATAGTGACGTCCGTCCGTCCAGACTGCCTGCCTGAATTGCCGTCATGCCTGCATCGATCCTGATTCGCCCCGCCACGCGGGAAGACGCGGCCGCGATGGCCGCCGTGGAAGTCGCCGCCGCGCAGCGGTTTCGCGAAATCGGCATGATCGACATCGCCGACGGCGAGTCGACCGACGCGGCTGCCGTGCTCGTGCGGATCGACGACGGCCGCGCGTACGTCGCGGTCGATCCGCAGGGCGCGTGCGTGGGGTTCGCGTTCTACCGGCTGCTCGGTGCGCAACGGTTGTATCTGGAGGAACTTGATGTCGCGCCGTCGCATGCGGGGCAGCGGATCGGCGCGCGCCTGATCGAGCGGATCATGACGCGCGCCGCGCAAGACGGCATCGCCGAGGTCGTGCTGTCGACGTTTCGCGGCGCGCCGTGGAACGCGCCTTACTACGCGCGCCTCGGTTTTCACATCATCGACGACGCATTGCTCGACGGTATGCTGCGCGCGATTCGCGCGCACCACATCTCGCTGGGTCTCGACGAAACGCAGCGCGTGTTCATGCGGCGCGCCGTGGCGGCCTGATGCCCGCGCGGACCGATTCCGGCGCAGTCAGCGCCGCGTATCGCTCCCGAACGAACGCGCCGCGAACGCGGCTTCGATGTACGCGAGAAAATCCGTCGCGGGGCGCGTCAACTGCAGGCCGGGCGGCGTGAGCCGATAGAGCTGCAGCGGTGGCGGCGCCAGCGGCAGCGGGAGCGGCGTGAGCGCCTGGCCGAACACGGTTTCCGACAGCGAGTGCCGGGTCCACGAGAAGATTGCGTCCGTCGTGAGAAGCAGGCTGTAGAACAGCGCATACGACGTGCAGCGCGTGATGCAGCGCGGCGCCGGCAGGCCCGCGTGCGCATGGAGAGCGCGAATGTGCGCTGGAAAATTGTCGCTCGGATCGGTGTGGATCCATTCGGCATCGCGTAGCGCGTCCAGCGAAGTCGCACCGGCGAAACGCCCGTTCTCGCGGGTGACGAATGCGGTGTCGAAGGTGCGGATCGGCTTCACGTCGGCGGACTCGGCGACCTCGCCGGTGATGGCCGCGAACGCGAGATCGAGGGTCCGGCTGTGCAACTGCTCGGTCAGCTGGCTGAACGACAGTTCGCGCAGTTCGCACTCGACATGCGGCCAGTGGCGTCGAAATTCGGCATAGGCGTGCGCGAACCCCGTTACCGCGACGATCGGCGTGAAGCCGAGCACCAACCTGCCTTCACGCAGCCCCTTCAGATGCGCGATGTCGTCGCGCGCACGCTCGAGTTCCCGCACGACCGCATGCGCGCGGCCGAGCAATACGTCGCCTTCCGGCGTCGGCACGACCCCCCACGGCTTGCGTTCGAGAAGCGCCACGCCGAATTCGCTTTCCAGTTCCTGAATCGCCTTGCTGACGGCCGGCTGGCTGACGTGCATCGTTTTCGCGGCAGCCTTGATGCTGCCCGCCGTGGCCACTGCGACCAGCGCGCGCAATTGATGGGTTTTCATGATGCGGAGGATATAACCAAATCTTATTCGTATCAAAATTGATGTGTTTTTTGACCTGGCGCGTCTCTCCATACTTGGCCGCAGCGGTTGCGATGCAGCCGATCCAATGGAGCCAGACATGACGCAGGACCTTGCCCCGACGCTCGCGGCGATCCGTGAAGCCGCTCCCCGCTTTGTCGCGATCCGACGCGACATCCATGCCCACCCGGAACTCGGTTTTGCCGAAACCCGCACCGCGCGGATCGTCGCCGCGCAATTGGCCGAGTGGGGCTACGACGTGACGACCGGCATCGGCGGCACCGGCGTGGTCGGCCGGTTGCGGCGCGGTACGTCGTCGCGCACGCTCGGCTTGCGCGCCGACATGGACGCGTTGCCGATTCGGGAAGAAACGGGCCTGCCCCATGCAAGCACGGTCGCCGGCACGATGCACGCGTGCGGTCATGACGGCCATACGGCGATCCTGCTTGCGGCGGCTCATCATCTGGCCGGACGGGGGCGTTTCGACGGCACGCTGAACGTGATCTTTCAGCCCGCGGAGGAAGGACTGGGCGGCGCGAGGCGAATGATCGAGGAGGGCCTGTTCGAGCGCTTTCCCTGCGAGCGCGTCTATGCGCTGCATAACGCGCCTGGCGTACCGGTCGGCCATTTCGCGTTGCGCTACGGCGCGATGATGGCGTCGTCCGATTCGGTGACGATCACCGTGACGGGCAAGGGCGGGCACGGCGCGATGCCGCAGCACGCGAGCGATCCGATCGTGGCGGCGGCGAACATCGTGACCGCGCTGCAATCGATCGTCGCCCGCAACATCGATCCGGCCAAGGCGGCAGTGGTGACCGTCGGTACGTTCCATGCCGGCACGGCCCCGAACGTGATTCCGGAGACCGCGACGCTGCAACTGTCGGTCCGCTCGCTCGACGCAGCCACGCGCGACGAGGTCGAGGCGCGGATTCGCCGGATCGCCGACGCGCAGGCGCAGGCCTACGGGACCGTTGCGCAGGTCGACTACCAGGCCATCTCGCGCGTGGTCGTCAACGATGCCGCTGCCGCGGATCTCGCGGTCGAGACGATCACGGCGCTGGCCGGCGCCGGTGCGCTCACGCTGCTCGCCGACGGCGTGATGGGCAGCGAGGATTTTTCATGGATGACGGAGTGCGTGCCGGGTTGCTACGTGATGCTCGGCAACGGTATCGATTCGCACGGCGGCTGCTCGGTTCACAACCCGGGCTACGACTTCAATGACGAGGCGCTCGGCTGGGGCGCCGCCTATTTCGTCGGCATCACGGAGCGCTTCCTGGCGGTTTGACGAGCAGGTAGGCCAGTCGCGGCAATTCCGAATTTTCTCGCTGAAAAATAAGGAAAACGAATGAAGAAGAGGCTGACATGGGGTGCGGGGTGTCTGGCGCTGGTCACCGGAAGCGCCTGCGCGGTGCCGTATCAGGACGTGCTGCTCGCGGCGGTGCCGGAGTTCAACGGCGGGTTGAAGGAGGGCGTGGCGCTGTACGGCTCGGTCGACATGGGGATCAACTACCAGACGGTTGGCGGGCGGTCGACATGGCAGACCCAGAGCGGCGGCGAGTGGACGTCGAAATTCGGCTTCTTCGGGCGCGAGAATCTCGGCGGCGGGTGGCGTGCCGAATTCAATCTCGAGAGCGGTTTTCTCGCGAACAACGGCGCGCAGCAGGATACGCAGTCGTTCTTCAACCGGCAGTCGTGGATCGGCCTCATGTCCGACCGCTATGGCCGGCTGCGAGCCGGCAAGCAGATCGGCACGGGGCTGCCGCTGTTCATCGACGTGTTCGGCACCGTGGGCACCAATTCGGTTTACACGTGGCTCGGCGCGGCCGCCGTGCAGACGGCGCGCGGCGTCGGCTACAACAGCGACCTCGGACCGGGCGCGACGCAACTGCCGGCACGCGTCGACAACGCGATTACCTATCGCACGCCGATCGTGGCCGGCACCACGACGCTGATGCTGATGTACGCGCCCAGCAACGTCGCGGGGCGCGCACCGGCTGCGTCCGCGCAGGGTGCGCTGCTGCAGTGGTACAACGGCACGACCTATCTGGCGGCGAGCTACAACCAGGTGTGGGGCGTCAACGGCGCGAGCACGGTACGCAACGACCTGTACGGGCTTGGTGCCGTGTACGACACGGGGCGGCTTGTGCTGTCCGCGTCGTTCAATCAATATGCGCCGAAACTTGCCGGCGACGGGATCGCACGCGTGTACACCCTCGGCACCATCGTGCCGTTCGGGGTGAATGCGGTTCGCGCGTCGGTCGTCTATCGCGATACGTCGGGCGTGCGCGATGCCGCCGGCCGATCGGCGAAGGATTCGGCGCTGGGCGTCATGCTCGGCTACGACTACCTGTTGTCGAAACGTACCGGCCTCTATGCGCGGGCCGGGTTCATCCGCAACTACGGCGTGTCGACCGTTCTGCTGAACGGCAATCCGTTGCCGACCGAGCCCGGTCGCACGACGCCGCGCACCGGCACGACGCCCGTGACGGTGTCGCTCGGGATGTATCACAATTTCTGAACGAGGGCTTCGGATGAGCACCCTGAATCGCGCGGCTGCCGCGCAGACAATCGACGAACGACGCGCGATGCGGCGGACCGTTGCCGCGGCAGCGCTCGGCAACGGACTCGAATTCTTCGACTTCACCGTGTACAGCTTCTTCGCGGTGCTGATCGGCCGGCTGTTCTTTCCGGCGTCCAGCGATACGGGTGCGTTGATGCTGTCGCTGGCGACCTTCGGCGTCGGGTTCGTCGCACGGCCGCTCGGCAGCGTCGCGATCGGCGCGTATGCGGATCGCGTCGGGCGCAAGCCCGCGCTGGTACTGACGGTCGCGCTGATGGCGCTCGGCACCGGCATCATCGGATTCGCACCGACCTATGCGCAGATCGGCATCGCGGCGCCGCTGCTGATCGTGATCGGCCGGTTGCTGCAGGGTTTTTCGGCAGGTGGCGAGGTCGGGGCCGCGACGACGTTGCTGATGGAGTCGGGTGGTACCCGTCGGAGTGGCGAACTGGTCAGTTGGCAGATGGCCAGCCAGGGTGGCGCGGCGCTCGCCGGCGCGCTCGTCGCGTTGACGCTGTCGCGCGGGTTGCCGCCCGATGCGCTGCAAGGCTGGGGCTGGCGTGTGCCGTTCGTGCTCGGCCTGCTGATCGGGCCGGTCGGGTTTTATCTGAGGCGCCATCTCGACGACACCCTGCCGCATGCGGCAGCGGGCGCGCCGCGTGCCAGCCGCCGCATTCCGTGGCGGCAGGTCGCGGCCGGCACGTTGCTGGTGATCGGCGGCACGTCGACGATGTATACGATCGTGTTTTTCCTGCCGTCGTTCCTGACGCTGACACTCGGCATGCCGGCTTCCGTCTCGTTGCTGTCCGGCTGCACGGCAGGCGCGGTGATGCTGGTCGGCTCACCGTTCGCAGGCCGGTTCGCGGACCGCCTGCGCCGCCGCAAGCCGATGCTGCGAACGGTGTGCGCGATCTCGACCGCACTCGTGCTGCCGGCGTTCCTTGCGATGCGCACATGGCCGTCGGTCTTCACCGTGCTGGCGGTCGTGATCGTGCTGATCGGACTGATGACGCTGTCGAGCCCCGCGGGCTTCGTGATGATCCTCGACGCCTTGCGACCGGAAGTCCGTGCGACATCGCTCGGCATGATCTATGCACTGGGCGTGACGATCTTCGGCGGTTTCGCGCAGTTGATCGTCGGCGCGTTGTGGCGTGCGACGGGCAGCTTCTATGCGCCGGCCTGGTACGTGCTCGGCGGCGGGGTGGCCAGTCTCGTCGGCCTGGCGTTGTTTCGCGAGGACACGGCACGCTGACGCGCCGCGCCCAGGCGACGGGAAGGGCGCGGCACACGACCGTGCGCCGCGCGTGTCGCCGGCCGTCAGGCCGCGTCGCTCAGCGCCGGGTAGTCGGTATAACCCGTTTCGCCTTCCGCATAGAACGTCTCCGGCACCGGCTTGTTGAGCGGTGCGCCGATTTCGAGGCGGCGCGGCAGGTCCGGGTTCGCGATGAACAGCTTGCCCCACGCGATCGCGTCGGCGCTGCCGTTCTCGAGCGCGGCCTGCGCGGTGTCGAGCGTGAACTGCTCGTTTGCAATCAGCGGGCCGCCGAACGCTTCCTTCAGGCGCGGGCTCAAGTGGTCGCCCGAATACGATTCGCGCGTGAAGATGAACGCGATCTTGCGGCGGCCGAGTTCGCGCGCGACGTAGCCGAAGGTTGCCGCCGGATCGGAATCGCCCATCGTGTGCGCGTCGCCGCGCGGCGCGAGGTGCACGCCGACACGGCCGGCGCCCCACACGTCGATCGCTGCGTCGACCACTTCGAGCAGCAGGCGTGCGCGGTTCTCGATCGGGCCGCCGTACGCATCGGTGCGGCGGTTGGTGCTGTCCTGCAGGAACTGGTCGAGCAGGTAGCCGTTTGCGCCGTGGATCTCGACGCCGTCGAAGCCGGCCGCCTTCGCGTTCTCGGCGCCCTTGCGGTAGGCGGCGACGATGCCCGGGATTTCGTCGAGTTCGAGGGCGCGCGGCGTCACGAACGGACGCGGCGGACGCACGAGGCTCACGTTGCCGCCCGCGGCGATCGCGCTCGGCGCGACCGGCAGGTCGCCATTCAGGAACATCGGATCGGAGATCCGGCCGACGTGCCACAGCTGCAGCACGATGCGCCCGCCGGCCGCGTGCACGGATTGCGTCACCTGCTTCCAGCCTGCGACCTGCTCGTCGGACCAGATGCCCGGCGTGTCTGCATAGCCGACGCCTTGCGGCGTGACCGACGTCGCTTCGGTAATGATCAGGCCGGCCGATGCGCGCTCGGTGTAATAGCGGGCCATCAATGCATTCGGCACGCGCGCTTCGCCCGCACGGGAGCGGGTGAGCGGCGCCATCACGATGCGGTTCGGCAGGGTCAGGTCGCCAAGGGTAACGGGATCGAACAGCGTAGGCATATCGGAAAACCTCTTCACGAAAGGCGGGAGCACCGTCGCGTCATGTGCGGCGGCGCACCGCATGGCCGGTTAGGCCGTTTGCTGGAGTTCGCGGCGCAGGGCGTCGTGAAATGCGTCGATGACGGCCTCGTTGCGCCGGAAAAATGCCCACTGGCCGATCCGCGTCGACGTCACGAGCCCCGCGCGCTGCAGCGTGGCGAGGTGCGCGGAGACGGTCGACTGCGACAGCCCGCAGCGCGCGTCGATCTGGCCCGCGCAGACGCCGTGTTCGTACGGCAGCGTCTGTTGCGGGAAATACTCGCCGGGCGTTTTCAGCCAGACGAGGATCTCCCGGCGCACGGGGTTCGAGAGCGCTTTCAGGATGGCGTCGATGTCGAGTTCGGTCGGCATGGAAGGGTGGGGCGTTTCGGTCGGGCAAACGGGTATCGTCGATTGGCGAATCTTATATCGTGTTTCGACGATATGTTTGAAAGCACTGCTGGCTATGGGGTTGATAGGTATTGACATGCAAAAGGAACGCACTTCGCATTTCACTATGCGGTGAATCGACGTAACCAATTGATATCAATGTGTTTTATGTCTCGCTGCGTTGGGTGGGCTTGAGTGTCGGCAGGCGTGAGCACGCGTTACCCATCGAGGAAATTGATAGATATTTCCAAGTCGCACGGGGCCCGTCTGGGTCTTCTCGGGCTTGATGCGTCCCCATCGGTTTTTTACTATGCGGGAGACGCGCCAGCACGTGCGCCCACACCACATCCGAGAGCCTCCATGCGATCCAAGTCGACTGCCCCCTACACCGTCGTCGTCACTGGGATCGTTATCGCCTGTGCACTGATGGGACTGTGCGCACTGCTGCTGTTCCAGAGCCGCGACGATGCGCTCGACCGCGCCCGCGAAACCTCGCGCAATCTCGGCCTGATGGCCGAGCGCGACATCGAGCGCAACGTCGAACTCTACGATCTCTCGCTACAGGCGGTGCTCCAGGGCCTGCAGCGGCAGGACGTGATGAATTCTCCCGCGAGCCTGCGCCGCGGCGTGCTGTTCGACCACGCGATGACGGCCCGATTTCTCGGCTCGATGCTGGTGCTCGACGCGGGCGGCAACATCGTCCTGGACTCCGCCAACGACGTGCCGCGCCAGGGCAATTTTTCGGATCGCAAGTACTTCACCGTCCATCGCGACAATCCCGACGTCGGGCTTTACGTCAGTGACCCGTTCGCATCGCGGTTGCGGGGCGGGTCGCCCAGCATGGTGCTGTCGCGGCGGGTCTCGAACCCTGACGGCTCGTTTGGCGGCATCGCACTGATCGCGATCAACCTCGAGTATTTCCGTCAGCTGTTTGCCGGCCTGTCGCTTGGGCAGCACGGCTCGATGTCGCTGATCGGCAGTGACGGCATCATGGTGATGCGTTACCCGTACGACGTGCACACGATCGGCCGAAACATCAGCAAGGCTGCGACCTTCCAGCGTTTCCAGACGGCACCCGAGGGTTCCTTTTCGGAAACGTCGTCGATCGACGGGCTGCGCCGCCTCTACTACTTCAAGCACCTGCCGAAGCTGCCACTGATCATCATGGTCGCGGAGGCCGAACAGGACATTTACGCCGGCTGGCGGCACCGCGCCGTGACGATCGGCGCGCTGGTGGCCACGTTCGGCGCCGCGTTCGTCGCCGTGTCGGTCATGCTGGGCATCCAGCTGCGGCGCCGGATGCGTGCCGAGTCCGAGCTCGTGCTGCTGGCCCGCACCGATGGGCTCACCGGCCTGAACAATCGACGCACGTTCGGGGAAGTGCTGGACCGTGAATGGCGCCGCGCGCGCCGGGCGCATTCCGTTTTCTCGCTGCTGTTTGTCGACGTCGACCGCTTCAAGGCATACAACGACACGTACGGCCACCAGGCGGGCGACGACGCGCTGGCGGCGGTCGCGCGCTGCATCGGCGAGAACATCCGTCGCCCGGCCGATACCGCGGCGCGCTACGGCGGGGAGGAGTTCGTCGTGTTGCTCCCGGATACGCCGCAAACCGGCGCCGCGCAGATTGCCGAGCGCATCCGTGCGGCCATCGATGAACTCGGCCTCGAGCATGCCGGAAGCGAATACGGGCGCGTCACGGCCAGCATCGGTCTGGCGAGCTGGGCGCCGGAGCAGGAAGGCGAGCCGGGCTCGTTGATCAAGGCGGCGGACGAAGCGTTGTATTACGCGAAGGCAACGGGCCGCAACAAAGTCGCCACCCTTCAGTCCGTCGATTGATCGGGAATCCGGGTGTCAGGCACCGACAGCAGCCAGATGTCGGCGGGCTCGATCAGCTGTAGATCATCGACCGGCCGTCCGGTGCCGACGATCTCGACAGCGGCACGCGCGTACGCGTTGTCGCGAGCGTAGATCTGCCCGACGTCGACAACGGGGTTCGCGACGATCGGATTGCCGAGCGTCTTGCCGCCGCCTCCGGCACCCACGATGGTCAGTCGGGACCCGGCGATTCCCTGGCGACGGCCCGAACGGCCGTCGCGTCGTTGCGGCGGTCAATCGTGCTTGATCGCGATGGTCTTGAGCGCGGTAAAGCCGAGCAATGCCTCAAAGCCTTTCTCACGGCCATATCCGCTTGCCTTCACGCCGCCGAACGGCAGTTCCACGCCGCCGCCGGCGCCGTAGTTGTTGATGAAGACCTGTCCGGCCTGCAGCTTGCGCGCGAGCCGCAGCGCGCGGGCGCCGTCGCGCGTCCAGACGCCCGCGACGAGGCCATACTGCGTGCCGTTCGCGAGCGCGACCGCCGCGTCTTCGTCGTCGAACGGCATGGCCGCGAGCACGGGGCCGAATACCTCTTCCTGCGCGAGTTCGCTGTCGGGCGGCACGTCGCGGAACAGGACCGCTTCCTGGTAATAGCCTGCCCCCGATGCGCCGGCCGCGATGGTGCCGCGCGCCGCCACGCGAATGCCGTCGGCCTGCGCACGCTCGACGATGGCGCGGACCCGCGCATGCTGCTTTGCGTTGACGAGCGGCCCCATCTCCAGGTTCATCGACGGCGGCCCCGAACGCAGCCGCGCAAATTGCTGGGCGAGACGATCGAGCACGCGCTCGTACACGGTGCGCTGGACGAGCAGGCGGCTGCCGGCCGAGCAGGTTTGCCCTGCGTTCTGCACGATTGCGTTGATGATGACGGGCAGCGCCTGGTCGAGGTCGGCATCGTCGAACAGCAGTTGCGGCGACTTGCCGCCCAGCTCGAGTACCGCCGGGCAGTGACGCTCGGCGGCCGCGCGGCCGACCAGCGCACCCGTTCCGGTCGAGCCGGTAAACGAGACGTGACGAATGCCGGGATGGGCCGACAGCGCCGCGCCGGCTTCGCCGCCCAAGCCCGTGACGACGTTGACGGTGCCGGCCGGAAAGCCGACTTCGGCCGCGATTTCGGCCAGCCGCAGAATGGACAGGCTCGCATCCTCGGCCGGCTTGACCACGCACGCATTGCCGGCGGCGAGCGACGCGCCGACCGAGCGGCCGTAGATCTGCATCGGGTAATTCCACGGAATGATGTGGCCGGTCACGCCGATCGGTTCACGCACCGTCAATACCGTGAACCCGGCGGTATAGGGCAGTGTGTCGCCGTGCAGCTTGTCGACGCATCCGGCGTAGTACTGGAGGTAGCGCGCGAGCACCGCTGCGTCGGTACGCGCGGTGTTCAGCGCCTTGCCCGTGTCGCGTGCCTCGAGCTGCGCGAGTTCGTCCGCATGCTGCGAGACGGCGGCGGCGTACGCGAACAGCAAGTTGCTGCGCTCGACCGGCGACAGCCTCGCCCACGGGCCGTCGAGCGTGTCGCCCATCGCGCGCTGTGCCGCGGAAACGGCGTGCTGCACGTCCGTCGCATCGCCGCGCGCGATCGTCGCGAACGGTTCGCCGGTGCTCGGGTCGACGACGTCGATCCGCGCGCCGGTATTCGGCGCGACGCGGGCGTTGTCGATGTAGTGATCAAATTGCATGGGTCATTCCTCGATCGATGCGGGATTCGCGATGGCGTGCGCAATCGCGGCGCCCAGTTCTTCGGTGGTGGCCGTGCCGCCCATGTCGCGGGTGCGCGGGCCGGCGACGAGCACGGATTCGATCGCGGCGACGATTTCGGCGGCCGCGGCTTCGTAGCGCGATTCGCCGCGACCGAGGTGTTGAAGCAGCAACGCGGCCGACCAGATCTGGCCGATCGGATTCGCGATGCCGCGACCCGCGATGTCGGGCGCCGAGCCGTGCACCGGCTCGAACAGCGAAGGGAAGCGGCGCTCCGGGTTCAGGTTCGCCGACGGCGCGATGCCGATCGTGCCGGTGCAGGCCGGGCCGAGGTCGGACAGGATGTCGCCGAACAGGTTCGAGGCGACGACGACATCGAAGCGATCCGGATTCTGGACGAAGTGCGCGCACAGTATGTCGATGTGATATTTGCGCGTTTCGATGTCCGGGAACGAGCGGGCGATCTCCGCGACGCGCTCGTCCCAGAACGGCATGGTGATCGAGATGCCGTTGGATTTCGTCGCCGCCGTCAGCTGCTTGCGAGGGCGCGAGCGGGCGAGTTCGAATGCAAACCTGAGCACGCGGTCGACGCCGATGCGCGAGAACACCGACTGCTGCACGGCGATCTCGCGGTCGGTCCCGGCGAACATCCGGCCGCCCACCGACGAATACTCGCCTTCCGTGTTCTCGCGCACGACGATGAAGTCGATGTCGCCCGGCTGGCGCCCGGCGAGCGGCGCGGGCACGCCCGGCATCAGGCGCACGGGGCGCAGGTTCACGTATTGATCGAACTCGCGCCGGATCTTGATCAGCGATTCCCACACGGCGACGTGGTCCGGCACGATATCGGGCGCGCCGACGGCGCCGAAGAAAATGGCGTCGTGCGCGCCGATCTGCCGTGCCCAGTCGGCCGGCATCATCGTGCCGTGGCGAACGTAGTGATCGGTACACCAGTCGCCGAACTCGTCGAATGCCAGCGGAATGTCGAAGCGGTCCGCGGTAGCGCGCAGCACGCGCAGGCCTTCGGGCATCACTTCCTTGCCGATGCCGTCGCCGGCGATGACCGCGATGCGGTGCGGGTTCTTCATTTTGCGGGAAGCCTCCATGACGAAGCTGGCGTCCCGGACGGGAGGGGCAGACACGGGGAGGGTGTGCGAGCCGGACAGCATCGAATTGCTGCGCGGTGGCCGTTGATACGCGACGCTGCCTCCGATCACGTCGGATCACATCGGATCGCGTCGGCGTGTCTCCTGTGTCTCTTCCGTTGCGGTAACCGGCGGACTGTTGAATCTGTTCGTCGAATCTACTGCGTCGCAGGCGCCGCAAGGAAGTGCGGATCCGTGAACGGGACCTTCGAATATCTGCAACACGCCGGCGCGCGCGGCCGCGTGGCGGCACAGTCAGTCGGTCGATTGCCCGGCGTCACCGGAGACGAGCGAGGGCGGCGCGAACGATGCGAGGAACTCGAACAGCTTGCGCGTCGGCAGCGGCACGGCGCCGGCGCGAATGCCGACCGACATGACGCGGTTCGCCCACGGATCGTTGAGGCGGATGAAGCGCAGGTGCATCGGATCGCGAAACAGCGCGACCGCGCGCTCGGGCAGGATGCCGATGCCTTGCCCTGCGGCGATCAGCCGGCACATCGCTTCGAAGCTCTGCACCTGCACGCGGAAGCGGACCGACTTGCCGAGCAGTGCCGCTTCCCGGACGAGCGAACGCGTGAGTTCCGAGCGGTCGTCGAGCGCGACCAGATCGTGGTCGAGCAGCGCGCTGAAGTCGATCGCGTCGCCGGTGAGCGGGTAGTCGTCGGGCACGACCACGCTGGCCCGGTCCATGCAGTAAGGGGCGAGGTGGATCCCTTCGGGCGCGGAGCGCGACGTGACGATGCCGACGTCCGCGCGGCCTTCGCGCAGCGCCTGCAGGATGTCGGAACTTCTCAGCTCGCTGATCTGCAGCTTGATGTCGCGATAGCGTTGCGAAAAGGTGCGCAACTGATCGGGAAGATCCTGACTGATCGCCGAGATGTTCGCGAACACGCGGACGCGGCCGACCGCGCCTTTCGTATAGTCGGACAGCTCGCTGTAGATCGCATCGGTGCGTAGCAGCAGGTCGGTCGCGTGGCGCAACAGTGCTTCGCCGGCAGGTGTGAGCTCGACGCCGGCCACCGTGCGGTTCAGCAGCACCACGCGGAAGTGATGCTCGAGCAGCGCGATCCGGCGGCTTGCGGTGGAAAGCGACATGTGGGACTGCTGCGCGGCGCGCGACAGGCTGCCCAGCTCGGCTGCACGGACGAACAGGGCGAGGGACGTGAGATCGAACAAGCGCGGACTCCGATTGAAACTGCGGCAAGTATGTCATTCATCGATGCGCTCCATGGTGTCGAGCGAAGTGGTGCTAACCCTGACTGGCCGCGAATGGTGCGCCGCACACCGCGACGCCGCCGTCACGCTGCACCGGCCCGTGTCGTGCGAGCGATCGGCGGCTGGAATCCGTTTGTTCGGCGGCTTGTGCATCGCACCGTACGATGCCGGCCGGCCCGTGCGTTCGAGATATTCGAAGTGCCGCTTGAAGGATTTCGCATATCGAGTGCGCGGGGCAGCCGGTAGATTCGAACCGTCCCCTGTCGCACACACCTATCTCGACAGCGACTGCACGCGCGCCGATGCAAGCATGCACGCGGGGCCATCCAAGAACTTTCGGAGACAAACGTGGAAATCGACGCGACCTGCAACCCGGGCGACCTCGCAGCCCCGGCCTCGGCGCACGACCTCGCAACGGAGGACCGGATCTTTCGTCGGCTCGCCGTGCAAATCCTGCCCATCCTGATGTTCGCGTACGTCACGTCGTACATCGATCGCGTGAACGTCAGCTTCGCCAAACTGCAGATGAGCCAGCACCTGGGCTTCTCCGAAGCAGTGTTCGGCTTCGGTGCAGGGATATTCTTTCTCGGTTACGTGATCTTCGAGGTGCCGAGCAACATGCTGCTGGTGCGCGTCGGGCCGCGCCGCTGGATCACGCGGATCGTCGTGTCGTGGGGCGTCGTTTCGGGATTGACGGCGTTCGTGTCGACGCCGATGCAGTTCTACGTGATGCGCTTTCTGCTCGGCGTCGCCGAGGCCGGCTTCATCCCGGCCATCGTGCTCTACATGGCCCGTTCGTTCCCGGGGCGGCGGCGCGCGAGAATCCTGTCGATGTTCTATGCGGCGCTCGCGCTGGCCGGGTTGATCGGATCGCCGTTGACCGGCTTCATCCTTCAGTATTTCGACGGGGCGCTGCAGATCCCGGGATGGAAATGGATCTTCGCCCTCGAGGCGCTGCCGGCGTTCCTGGCCGCCTTCTACGTATGGAAGGGGCTCGACGACGACGTCACGCGCAGCGAGCGCTTCTCGCCCGCGGACCGCGCCATCCTGGCGCGCGTGCTGAAGGAAGATCGTGCGACGACCGAGTCGATCGATCACCGCGGTCTGTTCTCGAACTGGCTCGTGTGGGCATTCTGCGTGATCTACTTTCTCGACGTGTTCGCGATTTACGGCTATACATTCTGGGCGCCGACGATGATCAAGCAGATGGGCATCGGCAGCGATTTCGTCATCGGCTTGCTCGCCGCGCTGCCGAATGCGGTGGCCGTGGTCGTGATGGTCCTGTTCGGACGCAGCGCGGACCGGCGCGGCCGGCAGCGGCTGCACGTCGCCGCGCTTTTGCTGATGGGCGCGACCGGGCTCGGGCTGTCGGTCGTCTGGCACGATCAGCTGTGGCTCGGCATGTTCGCGCTCTGCATCGCGAACGCGGGGCTCATCTCGTTTCCGCCGCTGTTCTGGAGCATGCCGACCGCGGCGCTCGGCACCGCGTCGGTATCGATGGGTATCGCGGTGATCAGTTCGTTCGGGAATCTCGGCGGCTTCTTCGGGCCCTACGCGGTCGGCTACCTGAAGCAGATGTCGGGCAGTCTCGCCGCGCCGCTGTTCCTGATGGTCGGGTGCCTGCTGTCGGGCATCGTCCTCACGATGCTGCTGCCGTCGCGGCTGGTCGACCGGTAGCGGCAATCCATTTCGCCGCGGACACTGCGTCGCGGCGCCATCTTTTGACGGGAACGACATGAAACAGCAGATTGGCCTGATCGGCGTAGGTTTGATGGGGCATGGCATTGCGCGCAACGTGCTGAAGCACGGCTATCCGCTCACGGTCGTCGAGCATCCGGGCAACCAGCCGCTCGACGAATTGCTGCGCGGCGGCGTACGGACCGTGCGGACCGCGCGCGAACTGGCCGCGCAAGCGGACGTCATCATCCTCTGCGTGACGGGCTCCCCCGAAGTGGAAGCGGTGCTCACCGGTGACGACGGCGTGTTGGCCGGCCTGAAGGACAACGCGATCGTCGTCGATTGTTCGACCGCCGTTCCCGAGTCGACCGTCAGGATGGCACGGCGGGTCGAAGCGGCGGGCGGCCGTTTCGTCGACGCGCCGATGACGCGCGGCGCCAGGGAGGCGCACGAGGGCCGGCTGAACCTGCTGGTCGGTGCGTCGCCCGCGGTGTTCGCGGAGATCAGGCCGGTGCTCGCGTGCTTCGCGGAAAACATCACGCGCGTCGGCGATGTCGGGGCCGGCCACAGCATGAAGCTGCTGCACAACTATGTTTCGCTCGGGACCATCGCGCTGCTGTCGGAAGCCGTTGCGTGCGCGAAGCGCTCGGGCGTGGACGTCGCGGTGCTGGCCGACGTGCTCGCCAACGGCGGTGGCGGCGGCGCCGCGCTGAACCGGCTGCGTCCGTTCCTGGAGACGGGCGACACGTCCGCGCTGCCGTTCCATATGGCGAATGCGCTCAAGGATCTGTCCTACTACTCGGCGATGGCCGAAGGCGTCGAGGCCGCCCATGCGATCGCGGCGGCCGTCACGGATACGTACCGCGATGCCGTTGCCGGCGCCGGTGCGCATTGTCCCGTGCTGAAGTTGTCGGATGTCCTGATGATGGGGCCCGCGCACGACGAGGGCGCGTCGCGTTGATGCGTCGTGCGGCGGCGCGCTCGGCGAATGACGAGCGCGCCGCCCGCCGAAGTCGACTGCCCCGTCACATAGTGGGACGCCGAACTGCACAGCCACGGTTGGACGTTGCCGGTCGAGTGGCGCAGGGCGGTGGCTGGCGGCTTCCGGCGGAAGCGGTCGTTCGTGCTTCGCCACCCGGCGTTTGCTTGTCATCGCGAATCAGCCGCTCGGACGCACAACTGGGAGCGCGTGGAGCAAGATCGTTGTCACGGAAAGGCTCTGTCGATGGGCGAATTTTGTCCGGCCTAGAATCTCTTTGATTCATGTACGGGCAGGTCAAAGCCAACGGAGCGCCGAGTGACGGTCATCGCACAACTTTCGGATATTCATGTCCGGCCTCACGGCGCCCTGTATCAAGACGTCGTCGATTCAAACGCAATGTTTTCGGCAGCCGTCGATTCGGTGAACCGCATTCGACCCGAGCCAGACATGGTTGTCATCTCCGGCGACCTTACGGACGAGGGCACCGAAGACGAGTATCGAAAGCTTCGCGAGTTGCTTGTCGAGTTGAGGCGACCGTTCGTGGTCCTGCCGGGTAATCACGACGACCGTGGCAATCTGCGAGCCGCGTTCCCGGATCACGCGTGGCTTCCGAACGAGGGGGCACTCTCGTTCGCGCTGGACGTGGGCGAACTACGCCTCGTGGCGCTGGACACCTCCGTTCCTGGACTACATCACGGTGAACTGGACGCCGAAACCTTGGCGTGGCTCGACACTGAACTGACCGAGCATCGCAGCCGGACCGTGGTTATCGTCATGCATCATCCACCGTTCACGACCGGCATTCCTTATCTGGACATCTACGGGTTGCGAAATGCGGATGCGTTTGCGATGGTTCTAGCGCGGCATGGCAACGTAGATCGCATTCTTGCCGGGCACGTCCACCGGTCGATGCAGACGCGTCTTGGGAGCGTTCCGGTATTCACCTGCCCGAGCACGACCACTCAGATTGCGCTGCGAGTGGAAGCGGACGCGCAGCCCGCTTCTTTTCTCGAACCGCCTGCATACATGCTGCATCGCTGGACGGATCGAGGTCGGTCAGCGGTCTCCCACTTGTGTTACGTGGGGCATTTCGAAGGCCCGTTCCCCTTCGCGTAACCGCCCCCGTAAAGTACGCAGCGGCCGATGACGTACGAGCCCCTGGCACGCTATGGACACGTGACCGCTTGTTGTCTCGGAGCAGACATTTCAACTTTCGACGTCAAGCTTCGCAACGGGTCCCAAAATCTGCATCACCGATGTGACAGTTGCATGTCAGTGATGAATATGTTTTTTTTTCGCTTGATTACATCCCTGTCGTGCTGGATAGAATGCTACGCGTTCCTGATGAATACGGAACGGTTCGTACATTTATGCCGCTTCGACCATAGCTAAAAAACTGGGGATCCAGACATGCGAGACAACGGAGCATCGACGATGCTGTCCGAGGAAGTCGTCCCACTCGGCGACATCGAGAATATTGCACGACGCCATTTCGTGATGGGGCTCGGTGCAACGCTTCTGGCCGGATGCGGCGGTGACGGAAGCAATGCGGTTACAGGCGGTGAGCGTACCTCGGCAAACGGCACCGGCCAGCCATCCGGAGTGGCTCCGGCTTCGGACGGTATCGACGCAGGGGCGACGTCTGCAGGCACTGCCCAAACCCGCGCCTTCACGCATCCCGGCTTGCTGCATACCGAGGCGGATTTCGAACGCATGCGCGCCAAAGTCGGCGCCCACGCTTCCCCGTGGATCGACAGCTGGAACGTGCTCGTCGCCAACGGTCACACGCGGCTGACGAACAAGCCGAACCCGCAGGTCGGCATCTACCGCGGCAATGATCCCACTCATGGTCAGAACTACGGCGCGCTCTACAACGACATCGCCGCCGCCTATGGCGACGCGCTGCGCTGGAAGGTGTCGGACGACAAACGCTATGCCGACAAAGCTGTGGAGTATCTGGACCAATGGGCGTCGACGCTGACGACGCTTGGCGGCAGCGACGTGGCGCTCGCTGCCGGCATCTACGGCTACGAGTTCGCCAACGCAGCCGAAATCATGCGCGGCTACAGCGGCTGGAGTCCGGCCGGACTCGCGGCGTTTCAGGCAATGATGCGCAATGTCTTCTACCCGGTCAGCCATGCCTTCCTGACCCGCATCGACACCGCGATGGACACGCACTACTGGGCCAACTGGGGCCTGGCCAACATCGCGTGCGTCCTGGCCATCGGCGTGCTGTGCGACGATGCCGAACTCGTCAACGAGGCCATCACCCATTTCAAGACCGGTGGCAGCAACGGCTGTATCCGGCAAGCCGTGTACTACCTGCACCCCGGCAACCTCGGGCAATGGCAGGAAGCCGGCCGCGACCAGGGCCACAGCACGCTCGGCATTGCATTGACGGGCGCCATTTGCGAGATGGCGTGGAACCAGGGCATCGACCTGTACGGCTACGACAACAATCGCTTTCTGGCGGGCGCGGAATACGTGGCCAAGGCCAACCTGAAGCAGGCAGGCGGCGCGTTCTACACGGTGCCTTTCGTCACGTACCAGAACAGCGCCGGCGTCATCCAGACGCAGTTCGCCGCCGGCGGGCAAGGCAATGCCCTGGGGCGGCCCTGCTGGGCGCTGGTGGCCAACCATTACGTCAACCGCAAAGGTCTGGCGGCGCCTTACACCAAGCGCGCTGCCGAGCTTGTGGCGCCGGAAGGCGGCGGCGGCAACTACGGCCCCAACAGTGGCGGCTTCGACCAGCTTGGCTACGGCACGCTCACCTGCACGCTCGACCCCGGCACTCCAGCCGCAACGCCGACCGGCCTGACCGGCTACGCCAGCGCTGGCAAGGTGGTGCTGTCGTGGTGGGGCAGCAGCAACGCCGTCAGCTACAACGTCAAGCGCGCCACCATTGCCGGCGGTCCGTACAGCACCATCCAGAGCGGTATCACCGATCTGCTGACCTATACCGATATGCCAGCCGGTGCCGGCACGTATTTTTATGTCGTGACAGCGCAAACGATTGCGGGCGAATCGGCGCTCTCCAACGAAGTGAAAGTGATCACGACGCAGCAGCTGCTCGCGCATCTGACATTTGATGAAGGCAGCGGCATCACGGTCGCCGATAGCTCGGGCAACGGGCGCAATGGCACGCTCAACGGCGCAACGTGGGCGGCGGGGCACAGCGGCAACGCGGTCTCGCTCAACGGCTCGGGCGCGTATGTGGCCTTGCCCGACGATCTGCTGGTCGATGTGTCGGACTTCACCATCGCCAGCTGGGTGTTCTGGAACGGCGCGCAAACGTGGGCACGCCTGTTCGACTTCGGCACGGGCTTCCACCGCTACATGATGTTCACGCCGCGTGGGCAGATGCGCAACGGCTGGGCCGGCATGCGCTTCGCCATGACGGCCAACGGCCCCGGTGACGGCCCGCCGGAACAGATCATCGACGCCCCCACCGAGCTGCCGAGCAAGCGATGGGTGCATGTGGCCGTCACGCTGTCGGGTTCGACCGGCACGATATACGTGGACGGCACGCCCGTCAGTACCAACACGGCGATGTTCCAGGCGCCGTTCCGCCTTGGCAGTACCACGCAGAACTGGCTGGGCAAATCGCAATACAGTGCCGACGCCACGTTCCACGGCCTGATCGACGATTTCCGCATCTATCGCGGTGCGCTCGGCGCTGCGCAGATTGCATCGCTCATGGCGCATTGATTGCGCGGGGCCCGGTGGCGGGCCCTGCGATGGACCTCTCCCTTCAAGGACCTTTCGGATGACTATGTTTTCTCGACGATGGATTGCCGCGGCGGCGATGGCGTGTACGTTATGGGGCTGTGGTGACGGATCCGATAGCGCGACAGGCGTGACCAAGGTGGGGGCCAATGTAGCTGCCAATCGTAGTCAGATCGGCGGAAATGGCAGCGGCAGCAACCTGCCGGCGGCCAGCTGGACCAGCGTCAAGTGGGGCGGCGGTGGCTATGTCACCGGCCTCATCTACCATCCAGCCAACGCGAGCCTGCTGTACGCACGCACCGACGTTGGCGGCGCGTACCGCTGGAACGCGACCAACTCGACGTGGACGCCGATTACCGACGGCATCGGTTTCGGTTCGGGCGAAGGCGACTTCCACGGTGTCGAAAGCCTCGCGCTCGACCCGAACAACGATCAGCTCGTCTACATGATGACCGGCATTACCGTGACGCAGGGTCACAACGGCCGCATCTACATCTCGAGCAACCGTGGCAACACCTGGACGCACTACGACCTGCCGTTCCCGGTGGGCGGCAACGACAACGGCCGCGCCACGGGCGAGCGCCTGCAGGTCGACCCCAACAATCCGTCGACGCTGTTCTACGGATCGCGCACGGCCGGCCTGTGGAAGAGTGCCGATTCGGGCCGCACCTGGACGCAGGTCACGGGTCTGTCCTCCACCACGATCAGCGGCGGCGGCTCTCCGCTGGGCGTCGAGCAGGTCATCTTCGACACGTCGGGCACGGGCGGCGGCCAGCCGACCTGGATCATGTGGGCCACCGTCGCCCCGGACTACGCCAACGCGGCGGGCCTGACGTCGACGCTGTACAAGTCCACCAACGGCGGCTTCTCGTGGACGCCGGTGCCCGTCCCGTCGACGGTGTCCGGCTACTACATCCCGCACGTCGTGCGCACGTCCGACGGCAACTTCTACGTGGTGTTCAACGCGGGCGTCGGCCAGGGCATCGGCGGACCGAGCTATCTCTACAAGTTCGGCGGAAGCAACAACAGCAACTGGACGCTGCTCAAGAGCTCCAGCAGCAATGGCTTTGGCGGCCTGTCCGTCTCCGGTCTGGGCGCGTCCGCCCGCATCGCACTGGGCATGACGGGCTGGAGCGACACCAGCAAGACCATCCAGCTGTCCGACGACGGCGGCAGTACGTGGCGTGAAATCGAGGCCGGCATGCCGCACACCGGCCTTGCCGCGGGTGGCTGCGCCGGCTGGGTCGAGGGCGTCACCATCGACCCGGCCAATCGCGATCACGTCATGCACGTCCACGGCGGCGGTATCTGCGAAACCATGAACGCGTCGTCGCCGACGCCCACCTGGAGCGCCAAGGTCGACAACCTCGAGGAAACCGTGACGCTGGCGCTCGTCACGGCGCCGCCCGGTGCGTCGTACAAGTTCATCAACAGCGCCGGCGACATCGGCACGTGGGTCAATACGGATCTCTCGACGAGGCCGACGAAAGGCCCTTTGAACACATGGAGCAGCGGCAATTCGGCCGACATGTCGTGGTCCGATCCGACGTACATCGCCGCCGCGGGCGTCGACAACGCCAACGGCCATGCCACCAAGGGCTTCTGGTCGGGCGACAGCGGCAACAGCTGGGCGACGTTCGCGTCGCTGCCCAACGGCGCCGCGGCCAGCCAGAGCAACGTGGGCAACCTGGTCGTCCCGTCCCGCAACAACGTGACCTGGGCACCGCCGGACTCGGTGCCGTCGTACACGACAAACAATGGCGCCAGCTGGACCGCGACCAACCTGCCGGCGTTCAGTGCGACCTGGAACGGCTTCCAGCGTGCCTATCGCCTGGCCGCGGACCGCAAGAACCCGAAGAAGGTCTATGCGTACGACTCCGGCGGCGCATCGTGGAGCTGGCAGCGCGGCAAGATCTACGTGTCGAACGACGGCGGCCACACGTTCACGCTGAGCCAGGGCTCGGTGAACGCGAACCTGGCCTGGAATTCGTGGCGCGATACGTCGATGGCGGTCAATCCGAACGCCGAGGGCGACCTCTGGCTGGCCGACGGCACGGCCGTGTACCACTCGGTGGACTCGGGCGCGACCTGGACGAAACTCGGCGCCTTTGCGTCGACCAGCAACACACCGGGCGCCACCGTGATCGCGCTGGGCAGGGCGCCGACCGGTTCGCCATACTCGGCCGCGGTCTACGTGGAAGGCACGATGAACGGCGTCTGGGGCATCTACCATTCCGACGACGGCGGTGCAACGTGGTCGCGCTTCAACGATGACGCGCACCAATTCGGCGACTCCGGCGTGATGGCCGGCGACTGGAACACCTATGGCCGGATTTACGTCAATGGCGCCGCTCGCGGTCTGATCTTCAGCAATTGAGGTTGATCGACCTGTCGACCGTCCGGTTGCGGTTTGCAACCGGACGGAGAGGAATCCAAGCCGGAAATCTCCACTTCCGACCGGGACCCGTTCCGGTTCAGCGTCAGTGGCAGCGTAGACACCGTGCTTTAAAAAGTAAAGCAGAAGAGAGGCTCGGTTCAGGCGATTGACTCTGCCTGCCGATTGCTTTAAAAAGTAAAGCATGACGACACCAAGAATCGGACAACGCGTTCGCGGATCGACGACGGGGCGGCCCATCATGGTCGTGCTGGATCTGCTCGGGCGCCGCACCGCGCTGCGCATCCTGTGGGAGCTGCGAGGCGCGCCGCTCACGTTCCGCGCATTGCAGGAAGCCTGCGAAACGAACGCGCGCCTGCTCAACACGCGGCTGGCCGAGCTCAAGGCGTCGGGCCTCGTCGAGCACGGGGAGGGCGGTTATTGCATGACCGCCGAAGGCCGGCGGCTCGAAGCGGCGCTGCAGCCGTTGCTGGGATGGGCAAGACAGTGGGCGAAGCGCGACCCGGAGGGGCTGGACGCGGCCGATCGCGAGCAATCGGGCCAGGCGCGTTGATCGTCCGCGCCCGGTGCGCCTCGCGACATCGTTCCGGGTCACGCGTCGAGCGTGATCCATTTTTTGTTTGCGGAGTCCTTGCATGTCTGTCCGGGCCGTCATCTTCGACTTCGACCTGACGCTAGCGGATTCGTCCGCGGCGATCATCGAGTGCACGGAATACGCGTTGCGTCAGCTCGGCGCGGCACGCGCGACGCCGGCGCAGATCGCCGCCGTGATCGGGCTGCCGCTGCCGCAGATGTTCCGCGCGTTGACGGACGAAACGGAACCGGCGCGGGCGGAAGCGTTCGCACGGCACTTCGTCGCGCGTGCCGACGAGATCATGGTGCCCGGTACGCGCATCTATCCCGAGGTGCCTTCGCTGCTTGCGCGGTTGCGCGAGCAGGGGCTCGCCGTTGCGATCGTGTCGTCCAAGTTTCGCTACCGGATCGACGCGATTCTCGAACGCAACAACCTGCGACCGCTGGTCGACGTGTTGATCGGCGCGGAAGACGTGCAGCGTCACAAGCCGGATCCCGAGGGGCTCGTACAGGCATTGGCGCGGCTCGGTCTGCCGGCCCGCGCGGCGATCTACGTCGGCGACCACGCGGTGGACGCGCAGGCGGCCGAGCGCGCCGGCGTGCCGTTCGTCGGCGCGGTGACCGGCATGACGTCGTTCGATGCGTGGGCGCGCGCCGGCAAGCAGGCAGTATCCACGCATATCGGCGAACTGGCCGCGCTCGTGCAGCGGATGCAGTGCGAACCGGGCCGGGCGTCCGGCCCGCACGACGCCTGACGGCCGATCCGGGAGCCACACGATGCCGCGCCACGTGAACCATCTCCGCTGGACGATCGTTGCGTTTCTGGTCGCGCCGCTGACCTTCGTGATGACGCTCGATCGCGCGGCGATGGCCGTGGCCGCACCGACGATCCAGGGCGAACTCGGCCTGTCGATCGTCGAGATGTCGATGATCCTGACGATCTACTTCTGGGCCTATGCGATCGGCCAGATTCCGGCCGGTCGCGCGGCCGAGCGCTTCGGATCGCGCCGCGTGCTGTTCGGCACGAGCACGCTGTGGTCGCTGATGATGATCGTCACGCCGCTCGGCGGTTCGTTCGCCTGGCTGTTCGGTTGCCGGCTGGTGCTCGGCGGCGCGCAGTCGGCCGACTGGTCGAGCAGCGTCGTCGCGCTCAAGCGCTGGTTTCCGGCCGGCGAGCGCGCGAAAGGCAACGCGGTGCTGCTCGCGGGGCTGTATCTGGGCCCGATCGTGTCGGCGCCGCTCACGGCCTGGACGATCGTCCATTTCGGCTGGCATGCCGTCTTCTACGGATTCGGCGCGCTTGGCCTGCTGCTCGGTGCGATCTGGTGGTTCGGCTACCGCGATGCGCCGGCGTCGCATCCGCTCATCACGCGGGCCGAGGCGGACTACATCGCGGCCGGCCAGCCGCCCGGCCACGCGGCCGCGTCGGGTTCGCTCGTGCGTTGCCTGCGGTTGGGGCGCTTCTGGATCTTCGGCATCCAGTATTTCCTGCTCGTGCTGATCCAGAGCTTCTACACGACGTGGCTGCCGACTTACCTGATGCGCGCACGCGGGCTGTCGTTGAAGGCGATGGGGATATACGCGTCGCTGCCGTGGGTTGCCGTGTTCGTGGCGGTATTCGTCGCGGGCGCCGTCAGCGACCGGCTGCTGAGGAAAACGGGCTCGATCTACTGGGCGCGCACGCCGGTCGCGATCGCGGGATTCGTCGTGAGCGCGCTGGCACTCGTCGCCGCGTCGCGCGCGGAGGCGATCGCCGCGGTCATCGCGCTGCTGTGCCTGTCGTTTGCGGCCGTCGGGTTCGTGCAGGTCGTCGTATGGTCGGCCGCGCAGGATCTCGGGCGGCCGTTCGCCGGCGTGATGTCGGGCTGGACCAACGTGTGGGGCGCGCTGTCGAACGTCGCGGGGCCGATGGCGCTCGCGCTCGTCGTCAAGGTCACCGGCAGCTGGGGCAGCGGGATGGTCGTGATCGGCGCCGCGGCGGCCTGTGGCGCGGTGCTGTGGCTGTTCGTGCATCCCGAGCGCCCGTTGCTCGCCGTGGCGGCGGGCGGCGTGCCGCCGGCGGCCGGGGGCCGGAACGCGCGGCGCGGCGACGCGCGCCAAACCCGAGCCGACGCCGGGCAGGTTTCCGAGCCGGCCGACTGACCCGGGTTTCGCAACGGGCCGGCAGCGCGCGACGGATTCTGCGACCATCGCCGTTAAAACGATATCCGCCACTCGATCTGCCGCCATGTCCCTCATTTCCGTTGCCTTTGCAAGCGTCCGGCGCTCACGCGTGCTGCCGGCCGCCCGATTCCTGTCGTTTGCGATTCCGCTCGCCGCGGCCATCGGCGTCCTGGGTGGCGCGCACCGGGTCGAAGCCGCGACGCCCACCCAGCGCGAACGTCTCGACGCGCCGGTGAAGGCCGTCGCCGACCAGCGTCTGGCCGTCGACACGCCGCAGGGCAGCGCGATGCTGCCCGTGTATGCCGACCATCCGGTCGACAAGGCTGCACCCGACGTCACGCGCGTGTTCATCGTGATTCACGGCACGCTGCGCAATGCCGACGGTTACTACGCGTCGGGGCGCAAGGTCGTCGAGAAGGCCGGCGCGGCCGGCAACGGCACGATGGTCGTCGCGCCGCAGTTCCTGACACGTGCCGATACGCGTGCTTTCTCGTTGCCCGCCTCGACGCTCGCGTGGACCCAGGAAGGATGGAAGGGCGGCGAACCCGCGCGCCAGCCGGGCCCGGTCAGCTCGTTTGCCGCGCTCGACGCGCTGCTCGCGCATTTCGCCGACCGCGGCCTGTATCCGTCACTGACGACGGTCGTCGTGATCGGCCACTCCGCCGGCGCGCAGTTGCTGCAGCGTTATGCAGTGGCCGGGCGCGAAGGCGACGCGCTCGCACGGGCCGGCATCGCCGTGCGCTACGTGGTCGCGAATCCGTCGAGCTACCTGTACTTCGACGACGAACGTCCGAATGCCGACGCGATCGCGGGCGGCACCTGCCCGCGCGCGACGGAATGGAAATACGGGCTGAAGTCGGCACCGCCTTACGTTGCGTCGCAGGACGTGCGCGAACTCGAAACACGCTACGTCGCGCGCCATGTCGTGTATCTGCTCGGGCAGGCCGACACGAACCCGACCACGCATTTCATCGACCGTTCGTGTGCGGCGATGGCGCAGGGCCCGTACCGGCTCGCGCGCGGGCTTGCCTATTTCGATTACCTGAAGAAGCGGCACCCGGACGATCTCGCGCAGCAGGTCGTCGAAGTGCCGGGCGTCGGGCACGACGGGCTCGGCATGCTCACGTCTGCTTGCGGGCTGGCCGTGCTGTTCGGGCAGGCATTGCCGCAGTCGTGTCCGGTGGTGGCCGGCACCGCGGCGGACTTGCAGGCGCCCGACGAAAATCGATCGATCAGAAAAATGCAGGAATCGGCAAGATAAATTCATTTCCCTGCGCGGCGTTCGCGGTTCAGGATGAGGGCGTTCCCAGGAGCGTCCCCATGAACATCACGATCGTCGACGATGACCTCGAGCCGGATGGGCAGCCGATCCACGTAGTGCCCCCGGACGTACCCGAGCGTGAAGCGGCATCGATCGAGCCGTTGATCCTCGACCTGCTCGAATGGATCGGGCCTGGCGCGCGGCCGTATGCCGAGGTGATCGACGCGTGGCGCACGTCGTGCCCGCGCCTGCCGGTGTGGGAGGAGGCCTGCGCGCGCGGCTACGTGGTCCGCCATCATGCGCCGGGCGGCGTGGCCGAGGTCGAAGTGAGCGAGGCCGGTCGCGCGCATGTCCGGGCCGCGCGCGCCTGACCGTGCGGGGCAGTCGGCGCGTGGTGGTGATTCCCGCGCGTCATGCCGTTTTTGCCGCGATCGGCGGGGCATCCGGATCGAACATCGTCAAGCCTTCCGTCGGGTCCATCGGCAGGTTCCACGGCCGGGCGGCGATGGCCCGTTTCGCCGCGTCGTAGCCGGCCTGCCGGCGGGCCGCGATGCCGGCCGGCGTGAAATCGATATCCTTCAGCTGATTGTCGCCGTCGAGCCGCGGCGCGGCGAGCTTGATCAGGTGCATCGTGGTTTCGCATCCCCACGCGGCGAGCCGGCGCACGGCCGGCGACGCACGATCGGCTTCCGGCACGTGCCGGACCAGTTCGCGGATCACGTGACGCAGCCGGTGAATCTGCTGCTGGCGCGCGATGTGGCTGTCGGTGCGGCTCGCGTACTGGATGTCCTTTTGTCGTTCCGACACCTGCCAGATGCTCTCGGGCTCGGGGCCGGCCGGATTCCACATCTGTACCGAGAAGATGATCGAGCTGCGGCGCGGGTTGTCGTCGAGCACGACCTCGACCGGCGTATTCGAATACACGCCGCCGTCCCAGTACGGCGCGCCGTCGATCCGTATCGCCGGGAACGCGGGCGGCAGCGCGCCCGAGCTCATGATGTGCTCGATGCCGAGCCGCGTATCGCGCGAATCGAAATAGCGCATCGTCCCCGTGCAGGCATTGACCGCGCTGACGGTCAGGCGCGGCTCGCCCGCGTTCAGCAGGTCGGGTTCGATCAGCGACGCCAGCGTGTCGCGCAGCGGCGCGATCCGGTAGTACGACGCGCGATCGACACCGAGCCGCACCATCGGCCCGAGCCACGACGCCGGATTGGGCTGGAAGAAGCCCGCGATGCCGCCGCCGATGATCATCAGTTCGGCCAGTGCCCGGTCCCAGCCAGGCATCAGCGGTGGGACGTCGAAGCGCGTCCGTTCGGTCACGCGATGCCAGAACGCCGACAGTTTCTCGTAGCGCCGTTCCGGCGGATTCCCGGCGATCAGCGCCGCGTTGATTGCGCCGATCGACGTGCCGACCACCCAGTCGGGCCGGATCCCCGCTTCATCCATCGCCTGGAATACACCGAGCTGGAACGCACCCAGGGCGCCGCCGCCCTGGAGCACGAGCACGACTTGCCCTGGGAGGTCCATTCGTGCCGGCTGGCTCGCGGTCATGGCTTGCCTCGCTGCGTGTGACGGTGGGTCGGAACCGAACAGTTCGATTCAGTTTAGGCGATCGACGGCGCGGGACCACCCGCTGTGCGCTGCCTGCCGCGCCGGTCGCTTCCGGCCCTTTGAAGCGGCGGGCCGGCCCGGCGACGGACGTCACGCGTCCGGGTAGGGCGTGCCGTCCTTGTGCAGGAACCGGCCGTCGCGGCTCGGGCTCATCATGTCGATGTCGGGGCAGGTGATCACGTCGTCCGGTGAGCGCGAGCCCACTTCGAGATAGACGGCGACCGCATGCGACCGGTTGACGAGGTGATGCCCGTTGCCCGAGTTCTTCGGAAACGCCGCGCAGTCGCCCGTGCGCAGCACGGTTTCGCCATCGTCCTCGATCATCACGAGTTCGCCTTCGAGCACATAGACGAATTCGTCCTCGTCGGAATGCCAGTGGCGCTGGGCCGACCAGCCGCCGGGCGGCACGCGCATCAGGTTGACGCCGAAATCGTGCAGCCCGCCGGCGTCGCCGAGACGCTGGCGGATGCGCTGCGCGCACGGCGCGTCGAACGGCCGCGGATAGCCGCTGCCGCGGCGTTCGGGCACGGTGCTGAGGTCGATCCTGGGCATGGGCGGCTCCGTCTGCCACGCGGGCGAATGGGACGGCGATCATTGTAGGCCGCTGCCGTCCGCCGTCCGTCCGCGCGTTGCAGGGCGGGCCGCGTCATTCGACGGTGATCGTCTCCTTCATGTACGGGTGAATCCCGCAGAACACCTTGTAGACGCCCGGCTTGTCGAAGCGGAACGAGTACGTCTCGTCCTGGTCGAGCGCCTTCGAATGGAAGATGCCGGCGTCGTTGACGACGGTGTGCGGCTCCCCGTCGAGGTTCTTCCACGTGATCGTCGTGCCGGCCTTGATCGTGGTCGACATCGGCGAAAACATGAAATTGCGGATCGTCACGAGCGGGCCGTCCGGACCCTGCGCGAACGCGGCGAGCGGCGTACCGGCGGCCGCCGCGCACAGGATCAGTGCCGCGCTGATTCGGGATGGCTTGAAGCGGATCATGTCGGTCTCCTCGTGTTGGTCAGGCGAGCGTCGCATCGTGCAGCGACGACGCGGCCGGATGGCCGGCGAATTCGACGGTCGTCACGCCGAGCATCGACGGCAGCCGGTCGTGCGGCACCGTGAGCGGCACGGGGCCCGGGCCGTTGCCGGCCGTCGGCTGCGGGAACGCGGTCGAGCGCGCGGTGTGGAACGTCACGTTGCCCTCGACCTTCGACACGATCTGGTGGATGTGCCCGTTCAGCACCGTGACCGAGCCGAAGCGGCGCAGCAGCGCCATCGTCTGCGGCGCGTCGCCGGTGCCCCAGCCCCACGGTTCGTAGATGGTCCACATCGGCATGTGCGAGAACACGACGATCGGCGTGCTCGACGAACGCCCCTTCAGATCCTGCGCGAGCCATGCGAGCTGCTCGTCGCCGAAGCTGCCGAGCCCGTTCGGCTTGAAATGCATCACGTTGACGAGGCCGATGAAATGCACGCCCGCGTGATCGAAGCTGTAATAGCCGCGGTTGTCCGATGCCTTGCCGAACCGGCCGAAATATTCGGCACCCGAACCGTCGGTGACGTCGTGCTCGCCGGGGACCGTGTGCAGCTCCGGCACGCGCAGCGCGGACAGCAGCTGCGATGCGTGGTCGAATTCCTCCGGCTTCGACAGGTGCGTGATGTCGCCCGTATGGATGGCCAGCGCGGGCATTGCGGGCATCCCGTTGACGAGCTCGATCGTCTGCTTCAGCGTGGCCGACACGTCGGGATTCGCGTCCTTGTTGAAGCCGATGTGCGTATCGCTGATCTGCACGAACAGCGGCTTGCCCGCATCGGCCGGGCGCGCGTCGCCGGTCTGCGCGAGCGCGAGGTCGAACGGCGTCAGGATGCCGCCGGACAGCGTAAACAGCGTGCCGAGGCCGCCGAAGGCCATGCATTGCAGGGCTTTGCGGCGCGACGGGCGGGTAGGGGTCGATGAAGACATGTGAGCCTCGCAATCGTATGACGAAACCGGACGGCCGGATCGTCCTGGAATAAGCCGGCGCCTTCGCATGCCATACCGGCGAAGCGGCGGATTTATTCCCGCGCGTGACAAGGTCGAACACCCGTGTTTTCGGCTTGGCGGGCGACGTGCGATGCCTCGAGGATGACCTGTCAATGTCCTGTAAGTGACACGTCACATTTGCGTCACGACCGATCGATAGCCTGCCACTCCGAGTCACCTCTCCGGAGCCCCTTCATGCCGAATCTCGCGGCAACGGAAACCAGCGGTGCGGTCAGCCATCGCACGCGCACCATCAGCCTTGCGCTGTTTTTCCTGATCATTGCCTGCGGCATCGTCTATGTCGGTGTTCATCTCAGCGCCGATCTCAGTCCCGTCAAGGAAAGCTCGGCCCTCCCGTTCCTGCTGCTGATCGTCGCGCTGCTGATCGCGCTCGGCTTCGAGTTCGTGAACGGCTTTCACGACACCGCGAACGCGGTCGCGACCGTCATCTATACGCATTCGCTCGACCCGCACCTCGCGGTCGTCTGGTCGGGCCTCTGGAACCTGTTCGGCGTGCTCGTGTCGAGCGGTGCGGTCGCGTTCGGCATCCTGCAGTTGCTGCCGGTCGAATTGATCCTGCAGGTCGGCAGCGGCTCGGGCTTCGCGATGGTGTTCGCGCTGCTGATCGCGGCCGTCACGTGGAACCTCGCGACCTGGTATTTCGGCCTGCCGTCGTCGAGCTCGCACACGCTCGTCGGCTCGATCATCGGCGTCGGCCTGATGAACCAGATCGTCAGCGGCCCGTCGGGCACGAGCGGCGTCGACTGGAACCAGGCGCTCGGCGTCGGCAAGGCGCTGCTGTTCTCGCCGCTGATCGGCTTCGTGCTGTCCGCGCTCGTATTGCTGTTGCTGAAGGCGCTCGTGCGCGTGCCGGCGCTGTACCAGGAGCCGAAGGGCAACAAGCCACCGCCGTTCTGGATTCGCCTGCTGCTGATCCTGACCTGCACGGGCGTGTCGTTCGCGCACGGCTCGAACGACGGGCAGAAGGGCATGGGCCTGATCATGCTGATCCTGATCGGCGTGATGCCGACCGCCTACGCGCTGAACAAGGCCGTGACGCCGGACCAGACCAGCACGTTCGTCGCGGTCGCGCGCCACGCATCGACGACGCTCGTCAAGTACGCGGACCCGGCCGTGCAGTCCGCCAACCCGCGTGCCGATGTCGAAGCCTACGTGCGCACGCACAAGCTGACGCCCGCGACGATTCCGGCGCTGGGCAAGCTTACCGACACGATCGCCGACCAGGTCGCGCAAGCAGGCGGCATTTCGAGCGTGCCGCAGAACCTCGTCGACAACGTGCGCAACAACATGTATGTCGCGTCCGAGGCGATCCGCCTGATGGAGAAGGCGAAGGCGCCGGCGTTCCCGATCGAGGATGCGAGCGCGCTCGAAGCGTTCAAGAAGCAGATGGACCGCGCGACGAAATTCATCCCGACGTGGGTGAAGGTCGCGGTCGCGATTGCGCTCGGCCTCGGCACGATGGTCGGCTGGAAGCGGATCGTCGTGACGGTCGGCGAGAAGATCGGCAAGTCGCATCTCACCTACGGGCAGGGCGCGTCGGCCGAAGCCGTCGCGATGCTGACGATCGGGATGGCCGACGCGTACGGGCTGCCGGTATCGACGACGCACGTGCTCGCGTCGGGCGTGGCTGGCACGATGACGGCGAGCGGCGCGGGCCTGCGCTGGGATACCGTGCGCAACCTCGTGCTCGCGTGGGTGCTGACGCTGCCCGCGTCGATCGCGCTGTCGGCCGTCCTGTACTGGGCGCTGCACGGGCTGTTCTGATTCGCGCCGGGGGCGCGACGCCCGGCCGCGCGGCACGCGGCCGGACCCATCGATTTTCAATTCAACACAAGACGCTACCGATGGATATCAGTTTCTTCGATCCGAATCGCACCGCCAACGCGTCCGCGTGGCGCGTGCTGCCCAACCGCTGGGACGTGGTCGCGTTTCCGCTGATCATCGGCATACTCGCGATGGCGATCGTCGGCTTCCACCAGACGATGGCGCCGATCGGCGTGCTGCAGACGCAGAAGATCTCGCTCGATCCGTCGAACCTGCCCGAATACGCGTTGCGCACCACGCTGCGGATGCTGGCCGCGATGGTCGCGTCGCTCGCGTTCACGCTCGTCTACGGCACGCTCGCGGCCAAGAGCCGCCGCGCGGGCATGGTCCTGATCCCGATCCTCGACATCCTGCAGTCGGTGCCGGTGCTCGGCTATATCTCGTTCACCGTCACGTTCTTCCTCGCGCTGTTTCCGGGCCGCGTGCTCGGCGCCGAGCTCGCGGCGATCTTCGCGATCTTCACGAGCCAGGCATGGAACATGACGTTCAGCTTCTACCAGTCGCTGCGCACGGTGCCGCGCGACCTGAGCGAAGTGTCGCGCGGCTTCCACCTGACGCCGTGGCAGCGCTTCTGGAAGCTCGAGGTGCCGTTCTCGATGCCGGGCCTGATCTGGAACATGATGATGTCGATGTCGGGCGGCTGGTTCTTCGTCGTCGCGTCCGAGGCGATCACCGTCGGCAACCAGACCATCACGCTGCCGGGCATCGGCGCGTATCTCGCGCAGGCGATCTCGGACAAGAACCTCGGTGCCGTCGGCTGGGTGATCGTCGCGATGTCGGTCGTGATCCTGGCCTATGACCAGTTCCTGTTCCGCCCGCTCGTCGCATGGGCCGACAAGTTCCGGATGGAGAACACCGCGTCGGGCGATGCGCCGCAGTCCTGGCTGCTCGACATGATGCGCCGCACGCACCTGATCCATCAGCTGCTCGTGCCGGCCGGCTGGCTGCTGTCGCAGGCCGCGCGGATTCCGTTGCGCCTGCCGTCGCTGCACGGCACGCGCTCGCGCGGTGCGTCGGCGCGCCGTTCGTCGCGCATCGGCGACATCGTGTGGGGGGCGTTCGTGATCCTGCTGACGGTGTACGTCGTGTGGCGTGTCGTCAGCTTCGTGTCGACCGGCGTGACGATGGCCGAGGTCGGCCACGTGCTCGTGCTCGGGCTCATCACGCTGCTGCGCGTGCTGATCCTGATCGCGATCGCGTCGGTGATCTGGGTGCCGCTCGGCGTGCTGATCGGGCTGCGCCCGGCGCTGGCCGAGAAGATCCAGCCGCTCGCGCAGTTCCTCGCCGCGTTCCCGGCGAACCTGCTGTTCCCGGTGTTCGTGATCGTGATCGTCCACTTCCACCTGAACGCGGACATTTGGCTGTCGCCGCTGATCGTGCTCGGCACGCAGTGGTACATCCTGTTCAACGTGATCGCGGGCGCGATGTCCTATCCGAACGACTACAAGGAAGCGACGAAGAATTTCCGCATCCGCGGCTGGCAGTGGTGGCGGCAGGCGATCCTGCCCGGCATCTTCCCGTACTACGTGACCGGTGCGATCACCGCGTCGGGCGGCGCGTGGAACGCGAGCATCGTGTCCGAGTTCGTGCAGTGGGGCGACACGAAGGTCGTCGCGCACGGCCTTGGCTCGTACATCGCGCAGACCACGGCCGCCGGCGATTTCCCGAAGATCATCCTGGGCATCGCCGTGATGTCCCTGTTCGTCACCCTGTTCAACCGTCTGCTGTGGCGTCCGATGTATGCCTACGCGGAATCCCGGCTCCGTCTCGATTGAGAGTAAGCGCGATGCAACAAAATTCGACTGTTATCAACGCTCCCGCCAAGACGTCCCAGCCGCTGCAGCCGCCGCGTCTCGGCGAGGAAATCCTGCGCGTCGAGCACGTGAACCGCGGCTTCAACAAGTCGCAGGGCGAACTGCTCGTGCTCGACGATGCGAACCTGTCGCTGCGCGAAGGCGAGATCGTCGGGCTGCTCGGCCGTTCCGGCTCGGGCAAGTCGACGCTGCTGCGCATCATCGCCGGCCTGATCGAGCCGACCGGCGGCGAAGTGACCTACCTCGGCAAGCCGCTGAGCGGCCCGGCCGAAGGTGTCGCGATGGTGTTCCAGACCTTCGCGCTGTTCCCGTGGCTCACCGTGCTGCAAAACGTGGAAGCCGGTCTCGAAGCGCTCGGCGTCGGCGCGCGCGAGCGGCGCGAGCGCGCGCTCGCGGCGATCGACCTGATCGGCCTCGACGGTTTCGAGAACGCGTACCCGCGCGAACTGTCGGGCGGCATGCGCCAGCGCGTGGGCTTTGCGCGCGCGCTCGTCGTCGACCCGACGATCCTGCTGATGGACGAGCCGTTCTCCGCACTCGACGTGCTGACGGCCGAGACGCTGCGTACCGATCTGCTCGACCTGTGGACGCAGGGCCGCATGCCGATCAAGTCGGTACTGATCGTCACGCACAACATCGAGGAAGCGGTGTTCATGTGCGACCGGATCCTCGTGCTGTCGTCGAACCCGGGCCGCGTGATCGCCGAGATCAAGGTGCCGTTCAAGCATCCGCGCAACCGGCTCGACACCGATTTCCGCAAGCTCGTCGACGACATCTACGCGAAGATGACCGCACGCCAGACCGGCGAGGCGACGAAGAAGGGGCTCGAACTCGGCAGCTGGATGCCGCGCGTGTCGACCAACCTGATGGCCGGCCTGATCGAGACGCTTGCGATGGCGCCGTACCACGGCCGCGCGGACATGCCGGAAATCGCGCGCACGCTGCATCTGGAAGTCGACGAACTGTTTCCGATCGCGGAAGTGCTGCAGTACCTCGGCTTCGCGGACGTGCGCGAAGGCGACGTGTTCCTGACGCCGCCCGCCCGCGTGTTCGCGGAATTCGGCACGCAGGAGCGCAAGCTGATGTTCGCCGACCATCTGCTGAAGCACGTGCCGCTGGCCGCCCGGATCAGGAAGGTGCTGAACGAGCGTCCGGGCCATCGTGCGCCGCGCGTGCGCTTCGAACAGGAGCTGGAGGATTTCCTGTCCGACGAAGCGGCCGAGGAAACGCTCGATGCGGTGATCGACTGGGGGCGGTACGGGGAGGTCTTCTCGTACAACGACAAGACGGAAGTGTTCAGTCTGGAGGATGTCGAGAGCTGACGCCTGCGCCCGGATGGCGAGCGATCGTCATTCGGGCAGATCGCGCCGGCTCATATCCCACTCGGTTCCGTCCGCATTGAGCCGCTCGATCTTCTCCATCCGCTGCCGCGCCAGCTCCGGCAACTGGTTCGTCACGCCGATCACCAGCGCTTCGGCGAGCGCCAGCGCCGGTACGTTGGTCTGCAGCATCGCGAACGGGCGCCCCTGGATCCGCAGCACGATCTCCGCGAACTCGCTGATCGGGGAGCGCCATTCGTCGGTGATCAGCAGGATCCGCGCGCCGAGCCGGTGCGCGGCCCGCGCGAAGCGGATGCTGTCCTTCTGGTAGCGGCGAAGGTCGAAGATCACGAGCACGTCGTCACGCCCCATGTCGGCCAGCGCGACCGACGCGAGATTCACGTTCGGCTCGACGTACTGCACCTGCGGCCGCGTATAGGCGAGCATGAACGAGAACAGCGACGCGAGCGGCGCCGTATAGCGCCCGCCGCCGCAAAACACGCGAACATCCGGATCGGCCAGCACCGCCACGGCTGCGTCGAACGCGGCCGCGTCGAGCCCTTCGATCGTGGTCGCGAGCGATTCGGACAGCCGCTGGAAGATCGCCGAATGACTGTCGCGCGTGCCCGTTTCCGAATGGAACGCGTCCATCCGCGCGAGCGGTGAATTCATCGCAGTGTCGATCTCGTCGTGCAGCGCCTGCTGGAACGACGAGTAATTCGGAAAACCGATCCGGACGACGAAGCGGAATACGGTCGGGTCGCTGACTTCCGCCTGCTTCGCAAACTGTGCGATCGGGCCCAGCCCGAGACTGGGATAGCGATCCAGCAACGCCTGTGCAACCTTTTGTTCCGACGGCGTGAAGCTATCCATCTGGGATAACAGCAACGCCCTGATGCTCGTCCCCATCGGGCACTCCAGCTCTCTTATCTGTATGACAAACGGCAGACCGCAATCTGCCGACGACTCCACGCATGTTAGCCGATTGACGTACGGCGGGCCGAGTACGTCCCGGTATTAGAGGGACGCATCGCTCTGCCGCCTGCTTCGCGCATAAATGTAATAAAACAAACATATATCGATCGTCGTCTCAGCGGATCATCGCTCAAAATTGAGTGATAACCCTAGTTTTTGACGTAAAAAGACGAGTGTTATGATCGCGGCCTCGCGGGAATGTATTGTTTATTACATGTCCGGATGCGCTGCGTCGGCACACGAATGCACGGTGGCGCAGCCCGGCCCGGTCCGGTTTATTTGTCTGGAGGATTCCGTCATGAGGCGGCTCGTAGTACTCACCCTGTTGTCGGCCCTGAGCGTGAGCGCGTTCGCTGCGTCGACCCCCGCGGTCGAAGCGAAGAACGGCATGGTCGTGTCGTCGCAGCACTTTGCGTCGCAAATCGGCGTCGACATCCTGAAGGAAGGCGGCAACGCGGTGGACGCCGCGGTGGCGGTCGGCTATGCGCAGGCCGTGACCAACTCCTGCTGCGGCAACATTGGGGGCGGCGGTTTCATGACCGTCCACCTGGCCGACGGCCGCGACCGCTTCATCAACTTCCGCGAGACCGCGCCGGCCGCGGCGTCCGCGAACATGTATCTCGATGCGGCAGGGAACGTCATTCCGGACGAAAGCCTGTACGGCTATCGCGCGGTCGGCGTGCCGGGCACGGTGGCGGGCCTCGATCTCGCGCAGCGCAAGTACGGCAAGCTGACGCGCAAGCAGGTGATGGCGCCGGCGATCCGGCTGGCGCGCGACGGCTTCGTGCTGACGCGCGGCGACACGGACATCCTCGACACAACGGTCGACCGCTTCAAGAAGGACCCGGAAGCCGCGCGCATCTTCCTGCGCCCGGACGGTACGCCGCTGCAACCGGGCGACCGCCTGGTGCAGAAGGACCTGGCCCGCACGCTCGAGCGCATCGCGGAGCAGGGGCCCGACGCGTTCTATCACGGCGAGATCCCGAAGATCGTCGAGGCCGCGGCCAAGCGCGGCGGCGGCGTGATCACGGCCGCCGACTTCGCGTCCTACCGCGCGCAGGACATGGCGCCGCTGACGTGCACGTATCGCGGTTACGAGTTCGTGTCGGCGCCGCCGCCGAGTTCGGGCGGCGTGACGATGTGCGAGACGCTGAACATCCTCGAGGGGTACGACCTGCGCAAGCTCGGCTACCAGTCGGCCGCGGTGGTGCACTACATGACCGAGGCGATGCGGCACGCGTACGAGGACCGCAACACGCTGCTGGGCGATCCGAACTTCATCGACAATCCGGTCGCGAAGCTGACGAGCAAGCAATATGCGGCCGAGCTTCGCAAGCAGATCAGCGGCGACATGGCGACCGCGTCGGTCGACGTGCAGCCGGGCGTCGGCGTGCACGAGAAGCCGGAAACGACGCACTATTCGATCATCGACCGCGATGGCAATGCGGTGTCGACGACCTATACGGTCAACGGCCGCTTCGGCGCCGTGGTGATCGCGCCGGGCACGGGCTTCTTCCTGAACGACGAGATGGACGACTTCACGGTGAAGGTCGGTGCGCAGAACCTGTTCGGCCTCGTGCAGGGCACGCGCAACTCGATCGCACCGGGCAAGCGTCCGCTGTCGTCGATGGCGCCGACCATCGTGAAGAAGGACGGCAAGGTGTTCATGGTGGTCGGCTCGCCGGGCGGGTCGCGCATCATCACGATCACGCTGCAGACCGTGCTGAACGTGATCGACTACGGGATGACGCCGCAGGATGCGGTCGATGCGCCGCGCGTCCACCATCAGTGGCTGCCCGACACGGTCTACTACGAGACGCGCGGCCTGTCGCCCGACACGCTCGCGATCCTGCGCAACATGGGCTACAAGATGGTCGAGCAGACGCCCTGGGGCGCGGCCGAGCTGATCATGGTCGGCCTGCCCGGCACCGAAGCGGCGAGCCGCCAGAGTTCCGGCAACGATTCGTCGGTGTCCGGCAACGTGCGCGTCGGCTACGTCTACGGCGTCAACGATCCGCGCCGTCCGGCCGGCTCCGCGATCGGCTACTGACCTGATCGCTTCATGCCGAACCGCTGCCGCCGGCGTTCGCGTCTGCGCGAATGCCGTAGCCGCGGCAGCGCGTCCGTTCGCGGACATCCGCAAGCCTGACCGGCGCGCCGCGCGCGCGTCGTGGCACGGCGCGGGGCGCGCGTCTTTCATCCGTCAACTCTTTCACCGTGCGGTGAATTCCGTCATGAACAAACGAATGTCTGCGGCAGGCTGGATCCTGCTCGCGATGGCGGCCGGCATCCTCATCGGCTACCTGATCTACACGCAGTTTCCGGACAAGCAATCGGCCGCCGAAATCGCCGGCTACATCTCGCTCGTGTCCGACGTGTTCCTGCGGCTGATCAAGATGGTGATCGGCCCGCTGGTGTTCTCGACGCTCGTCGTCGGCATTGCACACATGGGCGACGCGTCGTCGGTCGGGCGCGTGTTCGTGAAGGCGCTCGGCTGGTTCGTCACCGCGTCGCTGGTCTCGCTGCTGCTCGGCCTGCTGATGGCGAACCTGCTGCGACCGGGCGAGAACCTCGGCCTGCCGCTGCCGGACATCGGCGCGTCCGCGCATCTGGCGACGTCCAAGTTCACGCTGAAGGATTTCGTCGGCCACATGGTGCCGAAGTCGTTCGCGGAGGCGATGGCGAACAACGAGATCCTGCAGATCGTCGTGTTCTCGATGTTCTTCGGCGTCGCGCTGTCGGCGCTCGGCGAGCGCGGCAAGATCCTCGTCGCCGCGATCGACCAGCTCGCGCACGTGATGCTGAAGATCACCGGCTACGTGATGAAGCTCGCGCCGCTCGCGGTGATGGCCGCGATGGCGTCGACCGTCGCGATCAACGGGCTGTCGATCCTGCTGAAGTTCGCGGTATTCATGGGCGATTTCTACGTGAGCCTCGTGCTGCTGTGGGCCACGCTCGTCGCTGCCGGGCTGCTGTTCCTCGGCCGCCGCGTGTTCAGGCTGCTCGTGCTGATCAAGGAAGCGTTCATGCTGTCGTTCGCGACCGCGAGCTCGGAAGCCGCGTACCCGAAGATTCTCGACGCGCTCGACCGTTTCGGCGTGCGGCGCAAGATCTCGAGCTTCGTGATGCCGATGGGTTATTCGTTCAACCTCGACGGTTCGATGATGTACTGCACGTTCGCGTCGCTGTTCATCGCGCAGGCCTACAACATCCACCTGTCGCTCGGCACGCAGGTCACGATGCTGCTGATCCTGATGCTGACGTCGAAGGGGATGGCCGGCGTGCCGCGCGCGTCGCTCGTCGTGATCGCGGCGACGCTGCACCAGTTCAACATCCCGGAAGCCGGGCTGCTGCTGATTCTCGGTGTCGACACGTTCCTCGACATGGGCCGCTCGGCCACGAACGCGGTGGGCAACTCGATCGCCAGCGCGGTGGTGGCGAAGTGGGAAGGCGCGCTGATGCCGGAAGCGGAAGCCGAAGCGAATGCGGCGCGGCTGGATGCGGAAGCCGAAGCACGCATGAACGAGGCGGTTCGCGACACGGATCGCGTCACTACGGCCTGAAGCGGATTCCCGGGTCGAATCACGGGCTTTCAGGCCGCTTCGGCGGGGCGGGCCGCGTCGATGCACGCGGCCAGCACCATCGCGGCGGCGTTGCCCGGTGCCGAGCCGAGCAATTGTGGCGCGTAGACGCTGTCGCCGATCTCGATCGGCCGCCCCGACAGCGCGCACACACCGCGCTTGCGCGTGGTGAACAGCCGCCACTTCTGATAACCGTAGTGCCCCGTGCACGCGTCGCGCCATGAAATCATCACGGTGTCGGCCGTGGGCCGCTCGAGCACGCTGATCGACGGCTTGCTCGTCGCGTCCCACGACGGCAGCCGGTCGCGCGTGATGCTGCGCCGACGCGGCACGCCCCACGAGACGGACGGCATGTCGAAGCTGCTGATTGCTGCGACGGTCACGAGCCAGGGCGCTAAACGGTTGTTCATGTCAGTTTTCCTCTAAACGTTACGCGACACCGCCAAGCGCGGCATCACGACAGGCGGATGCGCGGCTGCACCCAGCCGTTGATCCGTTCGGCGATCCACAGCAGGGTCGCCTTGGAGAAGCCGTGCAGCGCCTGCTGGTGCCGCCGGTAGAGCATCAGGTGGCTGAACTGCGCGAAACGCCCCTGGATGAAGCCGCCGCGAAAGAACCCGAACTGCCCGAGCGTGCCGAATGCGTCGTAGTCGCTGATCGACACGAGCGCGCCGAAATCGTGGAACGCGAACGGCGGAATCGGCGTGCCGTCGAGCCACGCGGGCAGGTGCTTCGCGAGATGCTCGGCCTGCTGCGTCGCGACCTGCGCGGTGGGCGGCAGCGGCCGTTCCTGGCCGTCGAGCTGCAGGCTCGCGCAATCGCCGATCGCGAACACGTGCGCGTCGCCCGTTGCCTGCAGCGTGGGCCCGACGACGACCTGGTTCGCGCGGTTCGTGTCGAGTCCGCCGAGCGCCCGCATGAAATCGGGCGCCTTCACGCCGGCGGCCCAGACCATCAGGTCCGCTTCGGCAAACGAACCGTCGCCGTAATGGAAACCGTTGGCGTCGGCCGACGTGACGCGCGTCGACGTCAGCACGTGAAAGCCGATCTGTTCAAGGCGCCGCTGCGCCGACGCGGAAATCCGCGGCGGAAACGCATTCAGGATGCGCGGGCCGCTTTCGAGCAGCGTGAGCTGCAACCGCTCGCGCACCGTCTCGTCGCCGTAGGCCTGCGCGACTTCCAGCAGGCGGCTGAGCTCCGCCGCGAGTTCCACGCCCGTCGCGCCCGCGCCGACGATCGCGACGCGGAACGGCTCGTCGCGCGCGATGCTGCGGAACACGCGCATCCGCAACGCTTCGTTGAAGGTCTCGGCCTGCTGCTGGCTGTCGATGAAGTAGCAGTGCTCGCGCACGCCCGGCACGCCGAAGTCGTTGGCCTGGCTGCCGAGCGCGAGGATCAGCACGTCGTATTCGAGCTCACGCGCCTCGATTACCACCTCGCCGTCCTGCGAGCGGATCTCGCCGAGTTGCACGCGGCGGCGCGCGCGATCGAGCCCCTTCAGTTCGCCGGGTTGGTATGTGTAGCCGTGGTCGCGGGCATGGGCGAGGAAGATCACCTGCTGCTGCTGGACGTCGCGCGTGCCGGCCGCGATCGTGTGCAGCATCGGCTTCCAGATGTGGGTCGGACTGCGGTCGACGACGGTGACCTGGGCGCGACCGGATCGGCCGAGACGCTCACCCAGGCGGGTGGCGAGCTGCAATCCGGCGATCCCGCCGCCGACGATGACGATGCGCGTAGGGGTTGTCATGGATAAATCATCACGTGATGAATAAGGTATGATCCTAGCGCTTCCCGGCTCCGCGTGTCAACGGAGCAGGGCGAGCCATCCCATTCCGGGGAAATGAAACCGGGGCCCGGACACGGGCATTCGAACCATTCAAAGGGGAGCAGGAAAACGTGGCTGAAGTCACTGAGCGCGAGCCGTCGAAGCGACGTACGCGCGGGCGGCCGCTGGCGGATGCGTCCGTCGGTCCGGACGTGATATTGCGGGCCGCGCGCCGCACCTTCGCGAAGCGTGGCTACGACGCGACGAGCGTGCGCGAAGTCGCGCGCGAGCTGGGCATCGACGCGGCGCTGATCGCCCATCATTTCGGCACGAAGGAAACGCTGTGGCTGGCTGTCGTCGAGCAGATCGTCGAGCTAGCCGAGCCGATGTTCGACGCGCTGCGCAAGCTGCACCTGTCGTCGCTGCCGCATCGCGACCGCGTGCGGCGCGCGTTCGAGCTATGCGTCGATCACGAGTTCGCGGAGCCGGATATCGGCATGTTCTTCTCGACCGCGGCGACCGAGGAGGGCGCACGGCTCGACCGGCTGCAGGAGCGGATCGTGCGCCCCTATCACGATGCGATGTTGCCGCTGCTGACGGAGGCGGTCGAGGCCGGTGCGATCCGCCCGGTCGATCCGAACCTGCTGTTCTTCATGATCGCGAGCGCGATCGGCACCACGGTGTCGTACAGCCACATGATGCTGGAGTACACGTCGCTGCCCACGCGGCCGGAGGCATTCCGGCAGGCCGTGCTCGCGGTCGTGTTTACCGTGATCGCCGACTGAGCGCCGCCGCGCGCGCAACGCGCGCGGTCGCGTCGCGGCAACCGGCGCCAGTTCGGTCGCCGCGTTTCGCGCGGTTCCGCACGGCGCATCGACGAGCGGTGACGCGCGTGCGGCAAGCGATCGCCGGCTCGTACGCAAGCAGGCTGCCCGCGTCATTCAGTTCGCACAACGTAATGCCATGCGGCTGGCGCGTCGGGTGATGCGCACCGCGCCAGCGGCGGGCGCGGGTTAGCCCGTCACTCCGGATCCGTCGGCGGCTTGTCGCCGAGCCAGCGCCGCGCGCCGGGCCCGTTGCGGCCCGCGCGGTCTTCCGGATTGGTCAGCTTGCAGCGCTTCAGCGACAGGCAGCCGCAGCCGATGCATTCGTCGAGGTTGATGTAGAGCCGCTGCAGCTCCTCGATCCGGCTCGCGACGCGCTGCTTCCAGCCGCGCGACAGCCGCTGCCAGTCCTTGTTGCTCGGCGCGGTGTCCTCGGGGAGGCTGACGAGCTGCTCGGCGATTTCGTCGAGCGAATAGCCGATCTTCTGCGCGAACACGATGAATGCGATCAGCCGCAGCACCGCACGCGAATAGTGGCGATGGCTCGAGCCGTTCCGGTGCGACTTGATGAGCCCGCGCGTCTCGTAGAACCGCAGCGTCGACGCCGGCACGCCGCTGCGCGCGGCCACTTCGCGGATCGACATCAGCGGCCATTTCGATTCTTCCGGGGTACCCATGACGTTCTCCGGGGGAAAGCTTGACTTGAAGTTAACTTCAACTTTTATGCTACGCGGCAGTTTAACCCGTCGCGAGGCACCATGCTCTCCTTATCCCTACGCAGGACGTCGCCTTTGGGCGCCGCCTGCGCACTGTTGCTGGCGTTGTCCGGCTGTCACGAAGGCAAAGGCGCAGCGTCGGCCCAGCCCCTTCCCGAAGTCGGCGTCGCCGCCGTCGCGCCGCGCACGGTTCGCCTCGCGGATGAATTCAACGGGCGCGTCGAAGCGGTCGACGCGGTGGAGTTGCGGCCGCGCGTGAGCGGCTATCTGCAGCGCGTGGCCTACAAGGAAGGCGACCTCGTCGCGCAGGGCGCGCTGCTGTTCGAGATCGACCCGCGTCCGTACCGGATCGCGCTCGACCGTGCCAACGCGCAGCAGCAGCGGGCCCGTGCGGCCGCGAGCCTCGCTCAGGTGCAGCTCAAGCGCATGCAGACGCTGATCGATGCGCATGCGACGTCGCAGGAAGAACTCGACAACGCGCGTGCCACCGCCGAGCAGGCCCGCGCGGATCTGCAGGCAGCCGACGCGGCCGTCGCGGACGCGAAGCTCAATCTCGGCTTCACCGAAGTGCGCGCGCCGATCGCGGGCCGTGTCGGCCGCGCGGTCGCGACCGTCGGCAACCTCGCGCGCGCGGACGACACGCTGCTGACGACCGTCGTCTCTCAGGACCCCGTCTACGTGTACTTCGACTGCGACGAGCAGAGCTACCTGCGCTACAACGCGCGCCGTGCCGATCCGAAGCATCGCGCGATCGGCGCCGATCCGGTGCGCGTGGGCCTCGCGAACGAGACGGGCTTCCCGCACGCGGGCACCGTCGATTTCCTCGACAACCGGCTCGACCCGCAAACCGGCACGATCCGGGCGCGCGTGCGGCTGCAGAATGCGGACCATGCGTTTACGCCGGGGCTGTATGCGCGCGTGCAGCTCGTCAGCGGCCGCGACCAGGACGCGCTGCTCGTCGACGACAAGGCCGTGCTGACCGACCAGGACCGCAAGTACGTGTACGTGATCGGCCCCGGCGACAAGGCGCTGCGCCGCGACGTGACGATCGGCCGCGAGATGCAAGGCGAGCGGATCGTCGAGAAGGGGCTGCAGGCGGGCGATCGCGTGGTCGTCGACGGCGTGCAGCGGATCTACTATCCGGGCGCGCAGGTGAAGCCGAAGGCGCTGCCCGCGCGCGCCGATGCAGGTGGCGGCAACGACACGCAGGCCGTGGCCGATGCCGGCGCGCCTGCCGCGCAGTGACGGGAGAGACGCAATGGATTTCTCCCGATTCTTCATCGACCGGCCGATCTTCGCGGTCGTGCTATCGATCGTCATCTTCGCGATCGGCCTGATCTCGATTCCGATGCTGCCGGCCGGCGAATACCCGGAAGTCGTGCCGCCGAGCGTCGTCGTGCGTGCGACGTATCCGGGCGCGAACCCGAAGGAAATCGCCGAATCGGTTGCCGAACCGCTGGAAGAGGCGATCAACGGTGTCGAAGGCATCATGTACATGAAGTCGGTCGCCGGATCGGACGGCAGCCTGCAGGTCGTCGTCACGTTCCTGCAGGGCGTCGACCCCGACACGGCTGCCGTGCGCGTGCAGAACCGCGTGAGCCAGGCGCTCTCGCGCCTGCCCGACGAGGTGCGGCAGTACGGCGTGACCACGCAGAAGCAGTCGCCGACGCCGCTGATGTACGTGAGCCTCTACTCGCCGGACAACAGCCGCGATTCGCTGTACCTGCGCAACTACCTGACGCTGCACGTGAAGGACGAGCTGTCGCGGCTCACCGGCATCGGCGACGTCGGCGTGTATGGTTCGGGCGACTACGCGATGCGGCTGTGGCTCGACCCGAACCGGCTCGCGTCGCGTGGGCTCACCGCGAGCGACGTGATCGCGGCCGTGCGCGAGCAGAACGTGCAGGTGTCGGCCGGCCAGCTCGGCGCGGAACCGTCGCCGAAGAAAAACGACTTTCTCGTGTCGATCAACGTGCGCGGCCGCCTGCGCACGGTGCAGGAGTTCAGCGACATCGTGCTGCGCAACGGCGACGACGGCCAGGTCGTGAAGCTGTCCGACGTCGCGCGCATCGAGCTCGGCGCCGGCGACTACACGCTGCGCTCGTACTTCAACGACAAGCATTCGGCCGTGGTCGGCATCTTCCTGTCGCCCGGCGCGAACGCGCTCGACGTCGCGAAGTCGGTGTACGCGAAGCTCGACGAGCTGTCGAAGCGGTTCCCGCCCGGCGTTGCGTATCGCCCGGTGTGGGACCCGACGGTGTTCGTGCGCGAATCGATCCGCGCGGTGCAGCACACGCTGATCGAGGCCGTCGTGCTGGTCGTGCTCGTCGTGATCCTGTTCCTGCAGACCTGGCGCGCGTCGATCATTCCGCTCGTCGCGGTGCCCGTGTCGGTGGTCGGCACGTTCGCGTGGCTCTACCTGCTCGGCTATTCGATCAATACGCTGACGCTGTTCGGGCTCGTGCTCGCGATCGGGATCGTCGTCGACGATGCGATCGTCGTCGTCGAGAACGTCGAGCGCAACATCGCGCAGGGCTTGAGCCCGCGCGATGCCGCGCACCAGGCGATGCGCGAGGTGTCGGGGCCGATCGTCGCGATCGCGCTCGTGCTGTGCGCGGTGTTCGTGCCGATGGCGTTCATGTCGGGCGTCACGGGCCAGTTCTACAGGCAGTTCGCGGTGACGATCGCGATTTCGACGGTGATCTCCGCGATCAACTCGCTGACGCTGTCGCCCGCACTCGCCGCGAAGCTGCTGCGCCCGCACGGCGCGCCGAAGGATGCACTGACGCGCGCGCTCGATCGCGCATTCGGCTGGCTGTTCCATCCGTTCAACCGTTTCTTCGAGCGCAGCTCCGACCGCTATCACGGCGTCGTCGGCCGTACGCTGAAGCGGCGCGGTGTGGTGTTCGCGGTCTATGCGGCGCTGCTCGCTGCGACCGCGCTGCTGTTCAACGCGGTGCCGGGCGGCTTCATCCCGGTTCAGGACAAGCTGTACCTGTTCGCGGGCGCAAAGCTGCCGGAAGGCGCGTCGCTCGCGCGTACCAGCGCGGTGACCGAGCAGATGACGAAGATCGCGCTCGGCACCGACGGCGTCGAGATGGTGCCGGCGTTCGCGGGGCTGAATGCGCTGCAGGGCGTGAACACGCCGAACATCACGAACTCGTACGTGATCCTGAAGCCGTTCGACCAGCGTCACCGCAGCGCCGCGCAGATCAACGCGGACCTGAACGCGCGCTTCGCGGCGATCGGCGGCGGCATCACCTACGCGCTGATGCCGCCGCCGATCCAGGGCCTCGGCAACGGTTCGGGCTATTCGCTGTACCTCGAGGATCGCGGCGGCCTCGGCTACGGAGAGTTGCAGAAGGCGCTGTCGGCGTTCCAGGCCGCGGTCGCGAAGACGCCGGGGATGAGCTATCCCGTCAGCTCGTACCAGGCGAACATCCCGCAGCTCGAGGTGAAGGTCGACCGGCTGAAGGCGAAGGCGCAGGGCGTCGCGTTGACCGACCTGTTCAATACGCTGCAGGTGTATCTCGGCTCGATGTACGTGAACGACTTCAACCTCTTTGGCCGCGTGTATCGCGTGATGGCGCAGGCCGATGCCGGCCATCGGCAGACGGCCGCCGACATCGCGAACCTGCGCACGCGCAATGCCAAGGGCGAGATGGTGCCGATCGGCTCGATGGTGACGGTGGGGCCGGCGTACGGGCCCGATCCGGTCGTTCGCTACAACGGCTATCCGGCCGCCGACCTGATCGGCGATGCCGATCCGAAGGTGATGTCGTCGTCGCAGGCGATCGCGAAGCTCCAGCAGATCGCGAAGGACGTGCTGCCGCCCGGCATCACGCTCGAATGGACCGATCTCAGCTACCAGCAGGTCACGCAGAGCAATGCGGCGATCGTCGTGTTCCCGCTGGCCGTGATGCTCGTGTTCCTCGTGCTCGCGTCGTTGTATGAAAGCTGGACGCTGCCGCTTGCGGTGATCCTGATCGTGCCGGTGTGCATGTGCGCGGCGTTGTTCGGCGTATGGCTGTCCGGCGGCGACAACAACGTGTTCGTGCAGGTCGGCCTCGTCGTGCTGATGGGGCTTGCGTGCAAGAACGCGATCCTGATCGTCGAATTCGCGCGCGAACTCGAAATCCAGGGCAAGGGCGTGATCGAGGCGGCGCTCGAGGCATGCAAGCTGCGGCTGCGCCCGATCGTGATGACGTCGGTCGCGTTCATCGCGGGCTCGGTGCCGCTGCTGATCGGCAGCGGCGCGGGCAGCGAGGTGCGTGCGGCCACCGGCGTCACCGTGTTCGCGGGGATGCTCGGCGTCACGCTGTTCGGGCTGTTCCTGACGCCCGTGTTCTATGTGGCGATCCGCAAGCTCGCGGGCGGCACGCCGGCCGTCTGGAGCGAACAGCACGGCACCCTCGAAGGAGAAAACCGATGAGCGCCGCTTTTCGTCTTTCCGCGCTCGCGATGTCGGTGACGCTTGCCGCGTGCGCGGTGGGCCCCGATTTCAAGCGGCCCGATACGGCCACGGCCGCACGGTTCGCGCGTGACGGGCATCCGGCGACGCAGCACGACGCGTCGCCGTCCGCTACGCCGCCCGATGCATCGGCCGCCGCCGATGCGACGTTCTGGCGCGGCTTCGGCGATCCGGTGCTGACGCAGTTGATCGATGCGGCGCTCGCGGCCAACAAGGATCTGCAGGTCGCGGTGTCGCGCTACGATGCATCGAATGCGCTGCTGTCGCAGGCAACCTTCGATCGCTATCCGACGCTCACCGCAAGCGGCCGGATCGGCCACCAGCTGATGAGCAAGGACCAGGCGTTCGGCGCGCCGCGCAGCGAGCGCGATGCACCGACGTCGAGCGTCGGGATCAATGCCGCGTGGGAACTCGACCTGTTCGGCCGCGTGCGTCGTTCGATCGAGTCGCAGCGCGCCGAAACCGCGGCGAGTGCGGCCGACGTGCGCGCGGTACGCGTCGCGATCGCCGGCGAAGTGGCGAGCACGTACGTCGACCTGCGCGGCTCGCAGGAGCGGCTGCGGATCGCCCGCGAGAACGCCGACAACCAGAAGCAGACGCTTGCGCTGATCAATGCGCGCGTCGGTGCGGGGCGAGGGTCCGAACTCGATGCGGCGCGTGCACGTGCGCAGTACGAATCGACGACGTCGCGGATTGCCGTATACGAAGCCGCGATCGGCGTCGACGAGCATCGACTCGCGGTGCTGACGGGGCAGACGCCCGATGCGTTGATCGGCCGCTTCGATCCGCCGACAACCGGCATGCCGCCGGGCAAGCCCATCCCGCTGCCGGCGCTGGCTGCCGACATCGATCCCGGCACGCCGGGCGACCTGCTGCGCCGGCGCCCCGATGTCGCGGCGGCGGAGGCCAGGCTGCACGCGGCGACCGCGCGCGTCGGCGTCGCGACGGCCGATCTGTTCCCGCGCTTCACGCTGTCGGGGCTGCTCGGCAGCGCGACGAGCAGCTACGGGTTCTTCCGCGCGGGCAGCGACACGAACCTGATCGCGCTCGGCATCGACTGGTCGTTCCTCGATGTCGGCCGCGTGCGTGCGCGGATCGCCGCGAGCGACGCGGAAGCGGCCGGCCAGCTCGCGCAGTACCGGCAGACCGTGCTCGGCGCACTGGAGGAAACCGAGAACGCGCTGCTGCGTGTCGCGCGTACGCGTGACGAGACCACGCACCTCGTGCGCGCGGCGGACGACAGCGCGCGCGCCGCGCAGCTCGCGCAGACACGCTTCTCGGCCGGTGCGATCGACTACTACGAAGTGCTCGACGCGCAACGGACGCTGCTGCAGGCGCAGGACGCGGCGGCCGACGGACGCATGCGCAGCGCGGCGTCGACGGTCGCGCTGTACAAGGCGCTCGCGGGCGGCTGGCCGTCGGGCGCGGAGCAGGGCGTACAGGCGCCGCTCGCGCAGTCGCGGTCGCAGCCGTAGCGCGGGCGGCGCCGCGCGGCAGGCTGGAGGGGGCGTGCCTGCCGCGTCGCGATGCAATCGTGTCGCGGGCGGTTGCATCGCGGTAAGATTTAATTGCAACTGCAATTAAATGAGAGGAATGACCTGACATGAGCGCACCTGAACCCGATCTGTGGTTTTCGTTCGTCCGCGCGCACCGGACGATGATTCGCGAGATCGAGCGCCGTCTCGCGGATGCCGGCCTGCCTGCATACGCGTGGTACGACGCGTTGTGGGGGCTTGAAAGCGGGCCCGAAGGCACGCGCCGCATGCACGAACTGGCCGACGTGCTCGTGATCGAGCGCTACAACCTCACGCGGCTCGTCGACCGGCTCGAACACGAGGGGCTCGTCGCGCGCACCCGTTCGGCGGACGACGGCCGTGCCGCATACGCAAGCATTACCGACAAGGGGCGGATGCTGCGCAAAAAGATGTGGAAGGTGTATCAAACGACGGTCGCGGAGCTATTTCTCGACCAGTTCACCAGCAAGGACCGGGCGGCGATGGTCGCCGCGCTTGACCGTGCGACCGCTGCCGCGCGCGACGCGGCAGCCGACGTGAAGTAACGGTATCCGGCACACGGCGCGTCGAGCGCAGACGTCGCGCGCCCGGCGGCGCGAGCCGCCGCGTCGTCAGCCGTTCGAGGCAGGCCGTGGCGGCGCGGCGGGTGTCGGGCGTCCGCACGGGCGGACCGGGTCGCGCAGCCGTATGCCCCTCCTTCGAGTACTGGCATGTCGCCGGCGCCATCGGTTTCGGCATAGGATTGCAATTGCAACGATTGCAGTTGCAGCGATAATCCGACGACAAGGACCGACATGACCTCGAATCACTCTCTCACGTTCTATACGGCAGACACGCCGAACGGGCACAAGATCGCGATCTACCTGGAAGAGGCCGCGATCGCGCACGACCTCGTGCACGTGAACCTGTCCGCCGGCGAGCAGCGCAGCCCGGCGTTCCTCGCGATCAACCCGAACGGCAAGATCCCGGCCATCGTCGACCACGATACCGGGCTGGCCGTGTTCGAATCCGGCGCGATCCTCAGCTATCTCGCCGCGAAGACGGGTTGCCTGCATCCGGACACGCTCGCCGAGCGCACGGCGGTCCAGCAGTGGCTGCACTTCCAGATCGGCGGGATCGGGCCGATGCTCGGCCAGCTCTGGTGGTTCCTGCGTGCATCGAAGACGGCCAATGCGGAAGCGATCGACCGCTACCGGAAGGAGGCCACGCGCCTCTACGGGGTCGTGAACGGCCGATTGTCCGAATCGGCGTACCTCGCATCGCCGCGGTATTCGATCGCCGACATCGCGGCGTTCCCGTGGCTGCGCTCGGCAGCCGAGCTCGATATCGACGTCGCCGGCTTCCCGCACGTCGAGCGCTGGCTTGCCGACATCGCCGCGCGGCCGGCCGTTCAGCGGGGCCTGATCGCCTGCCGCGCGCCGGCGGCGGCAGCGGCGGCGCACTGACGTCGCATCGCCCGCGCCGCACGGGCGGCGCGGAATCCGGCCGGTTGCCCGCCCGGAAACATTGTTCCCCATCGTCGTAAACGTCTCGAATGCGTGATATTTGCGCCGCGCGATCCGGTTTAGAGTGGCCGCGAATCGATGACGATGTGTCGTATGGCCGCAGCCCCGGGCCGTACAGGTGCACCAGAGGAGTGGGAGACAAATGGGTGAAGGCAGGATTACGCAGGTCGAGTCGTTCGGTTTCGAGCGCATTCCCGATGCATCGCGCTACGCGCGGCCGATCGATCTGTTCCGGTTGCTGTTCGGCGGCTGCAATACGTTTTCCACATCGGTGCTCGGCAGCTTTCCGGTGCTGGTCGGACTGTCGTTCAAGGCGGGCGTCTGCGCGGTCGTGCTCGGCGTGCTCGCCGGCACGTGCATCCTCGCGCCGATGAGCCTGTTCGGCCCGCGCAACGGCACGAGCGACCCCGTGTCGTCCGGCGCGCATTTCGGCATCCATGGCCGGATCGTCGGCTCGTTTCTCGCGCTGCTCACGTCGATCGCGTTCTTCTCGCTCGCGGTGTGGAGCTCCGGCGATGCGCTCGTCGGCGGCGCGCACGACATGGTCGGCGTGCCCGTCAACGGCGTCACGCTCGGTGCGGCCTACATGGTGTTCGCGGTGCTCGTGCTGATCGTCTGCATCTACGGTTTCCGCTTCATGTTGTGGGTCAACAAGATCGCCGTGTGGGCCGCGAGCGTGCTGTTCGTCGCGGGCCTGTTCGCATTCGCCGGCCTGTTCGACATCAACTATGCGGGCACGCTGCAGCCGGGCGGCGCAGGTTTCTGGGCCGCGTTCGTCGGCGCGGTGCTGGTTGCGCTGAGCAACCCGGTATCGTTCGCGTCGACGCTCGGTGACTGGGCGCGCTACATTCCGCAGCACACGCCGAAGCATCGCGTGATGGGCGCCGTGTTCGCCGCGCAGGTCGCGACGTTCGTGCCGTTCTTCTTCGGCCTCGCGACCGCGACGATCATCGCGGCGAAGGCGCCCGCGTTCATCGCATCGAACGACTACGTCGGCGGGCTGCTTGCGATTTCGCCGCGCTGGTTCCTGCTGCCGATGTGCCTGATCGCGATCATCGGCGGGATGTCGACCGGCACGACCGCGCTGTACGGCACCGGGCTCGACGTGTCGAGCATGTTTCCGCGCCTCCTGAACCGCGTGCGTGCGACGCTGCTGATCGGCACGATCGCGATCGCGTTCATCTTCGTCGGCCGCTTCTGGTTCAACCTCGTCGAAAGCGTCGCGACGTTCTCGACGCTGATCGACACGTTCAGCTGCCCGTGGATGGCGATCATGGTGATCGGCTACGTGACGCGCCGCGGCTACTATCTCGCCGACGACCTGCAGGTGTTCAACCGCGGCCTGCACGGCGGCCATTACTGGTTCACGCACGGCTGGAACGTGCGCGCGATGGGCGCATGGCTGCCGGCCGCGTTCACCGGGCTCGCGTTCGTGAACCTGCCGGGCCAGTTCGTCGGGCCACTCGGTCACCTCGCGGGCGGGCTCGACCTGAGCGTGCCTGTATCGCTGGCGGTGGGCGGGCTGCTGTACTTCGTGCTGCTGACTTTGTATCCGGAGCCGGACGGCGTGTACGGCCCGTACGGGCGCCGCTTCGTGCGCGGCGGCAAGCAGGGTGCGCGCGGAGCCGGTGCGCCGGCGATCCAGCCGAAGGGGTATTGAGCGGCGCTTGCTCCTTGCCGCAAAGCGCCAACGCCGCCGTGCGGATCGAGCCGCCGGCGGCGTTGGCGTTGGCGTTGCCGGCTGGCGCGGTGGCTCAGTGGAACGTGCTGCCCGCGAGCAACCCGCCGTCGACGATGAATTCCGCCCCCGTGCAATACGCCGATTCGTCGGACGCGAGGAACAGCACGAGGCTGGCCACTTCGTCGGGTTTGCCGATGCGTGCGATCGGCAGGCCGCTGTAGATCGACGACGGATCGAAATCCGCGAACTCGGGCGGGCGCGCCATCACCGTGTCGATGCCGCCCGGATGCACCGAGTTCACGCGAATGCCGTAGCGGCCGAATTCGAGCGCGGCTGCCTTCGTCATCCCGCGCACCGCGAACTTGCTCGACACGTATGCGCTGCCGCCCGCGACGCCCTCCATCCCGGCCGTCGACGACACGTTGACGATCGAGCCGCCGCCGGCTTCCTTCAGCGCGGCCACGGCCGATTTCATGCCGAGCCAGCAGCCGACCTGGTTCACGTCGATCACCTTGCGATAGTCGTCGAGCGAACACGATTCGATCGGCACGAGCTTCAGGATCGCCGCGTTGTTCACGAGGACGTCGAGCCGGCCGAACTGCGCGAGCGTCGCTCGGACGGCCGCCTGCCAGTCGGCTTCGCTCGTGACGTCGAGATGCTGGAATCGTGCGGCGTCGCCGAGTTCGGCCGCGACGCGCCGGCCGGCGTCGTCCAGCACGTCGGCGATCACCACGCGCGCGCCTTCGGCGACGAACCGACGTGCTTCCGCTTCGCCCTGGCCGCGGGCGCCGCCCGTGATCAGCGCCACCTTGCCTTCGAGTCGTTTCATTCTGCTTGCTCCTGTGAGTGAGAGGGGGCGCGCGCGGGGCCGCTCATGCGGAGGCGTCCGCCGCGTCGACGATGCGAACCGGATCGGTGCCGTCCCAGGCGTGTGCTTCGGCGATGCCGTGCGCGATCATGTCGCGCATGCCCGCGCCTTCGATTACTTCGACGCGCACGCCGGGATCGTCGGCGTCGTCGAGATACGCGACGCGCGTGGCCGGGTTGCACGCTTCGAACACGATGCGCAGGCCGAGCGCGGTGAGCCGTGCGACCGCCGCATCGAGATCGTCGACGACCCACGCGACGTGATGCAGGCCCGCGAGCGGTTGCCCGTGCCCATCGCGGTACGGCGACGGCGTGTCGTTCGTTACGTGGATCAGTTCGATCTGCAGATCGCCGCGATACGCGAGCCCGACGTCCATCGTGACCGTCACCGGTTCGCCGAGATACCGGCCGTCGAGGCGGACATTGCGGAATACGGTCCACGGGCCGACATCGTGGCGGGCGCGCCAGCGCGCGATGCTGCGGTCGAGGTCGGCGACCACGTAGCCGATCTGGTCGACGGGGCCGGGGAGTGGGGCGTTCATGTCGTCTCCGTGGCGGACGCATCGATGCGTGCCGCGCGATGAATGACGGCCATGATCGCAACAAAGCGCGTGCTCCGTGCCGTCCAAACGGACGAGTACGCGTGGGCTGCGCCGGCGACCCATCGGCGCGGGCGGCATGGCGGGTATCGGCACGGCCGATGGTTAGCATCGCGGGCGGCGGCCTACCGGCGCCGCCGCGCGGTCATTACGCTTGGGCGATCATCCACTCCGTCCGGAAGGTCGCCATGTCCCGTCTCGACTACAAGTTGCTCGGCCCCTGCCTGCTCGCCATCGCGCTCGACGCGATGGGGTTCGGGCTCGTCTACCCGATGATGTCCGCGATCTTCAGCGATCCGCACGCGGGCATCCTGCCGGCCGACGCCGGCGAGCACGCGCGCAATTTCTATCTCGGTCTCGGCTACGGGATCTACCCGCTGTGCATGTTCTTCGGCTCGTCGCTGATGGGCGAACTGTCCGATCGCTACGGCCGCCGCCGCGTCCTGCTGCTGTGCGTGCTCGGTCTCGCGGCCGGCTACGCGATGATGGCGGCCGGCGCGTGGCGCGCCAGCATCGCGCTGCTGCTGGCCGGGCGCGGGCTCACCGGCCTGATGGCCGGTTGCCAGGGCATCGCGCAGGCGGCGATCACCGACCTGAGCACGCCCGAGAACAAGGCGTACAACATGAGCATCATGTCGCTCGCGTTCAGCGCGGGCGTGATCGTCGGTCCAGTGCTCGGCGGCGTCACGTCCGACCGGACGATCTCGCCGCTGTTCGACTACGGCACGCCGTTCGTGCTGGTCGCCGTGCTGTCGCTCGCCTGCGCGTTCTGGACCTGGGCGTCGTATCGCGACTCGGCCGCGCCGCGCGGCGACACGCGCATCGATCCGCTGCTGCCGCTGCGGATCATCTGGGAGGCCGCGCGCCAGCGCAACGTCGCGTTCCTGTCGGTGGTGTTCTTCCTGATGCAGGTCGGCTACGGGCTGTACCTGCAGACCATCATGCTGCTGCTGCAGGCGAAATTCGGTTATACGAGCGCGCGGCTCGGGCTGTTCAGCGGCGTGATCGGCATCTGCTTCGTGTTCGGCCTGCTGTTCGTCGTGCGGCTGATGCTGCGCGTGTGGCGCGTGATCGACATCGCGAAGACAGGCTTGCTCGTCGCCGGGCTGGGCCAGGTCCTGTCGGCGTTGTTCCCGCACGAACCGGTGCTGTGGGCGCTTGCGATGGTCGTCGGCTGTTTCGACATGGTTGCGTACACGACGATGTATACGGCGTTCTCCGACGCCGTCAGCGAGGACCGGCAAGGCTGGGCGCTCGGCGTCGCGGGCTCGGTGATGGCGGTCGCGTGGGTCGTGACGGGCGCGCTGACGAACCTGCTGCCGGTGTTCGGCGAGACCGGCCTGCTGCTGATCGGCGGTGCGGGCTTCCTGCTCAGCTTCGCGATGATGGTCGCGTACGCGCGGACGCGGCCGGGCGCCCGTACGGCCGCGCTGTCGTAAGCGGCCCGTGCGCACGTTGGCCCGATCCTGTCGGACCTTGTCCCGCGCGCCGCTGTCGCGCACGGCCGCGCGGCCCGACACTGGCGCCTCGCGGCCGGTGAAGGATCGGGCCGCGTCCGGCGGCGCCGGCAAGCCCGGCGCGCCGTCCGATCGATGTGCGAACCGAAAGAGAGCGACCCATGCAACACCCGACCATCCGTACCCTGGCCGGCGCGACCGCGCCGACGTCGATCGACGCCGCCCGCAGCGCGCTGCTGGTGATCGATTTCCAGAACGAGTACTTCAGCGGCCGCCTGCCGATTCCGGAAGGGCCGCGCGCGCTGGGCAATGCGCGGCGCGTGATCGCATTCGCCGACCGCGCGGGCATTCCGGTGTTTCACGTCCAGCACGTCGATACGGCCGACAGCCCGATCTTCGCCGAAGGCAGCGACGGCTTCCGCTTCCACGCGGAGCTACAGCCGGCGCCGCACCACGCGGTCGTGAAGAAGACGTCGGTCAGCGTGTTCCCGACGACGGACCTCGATGCGCGCCTGAAGGCGGCCGGCATCGACACGCTGATCGTCACGGGCCTGATGACGCATGCGTGCGTGGCCGGCGCGGCACGCGACGCGGTGCCGCTCGGCTATGCGGTGATCGTCGTCGACGACGCGTGCGCGACGCGCGACCTCGACGTCGCGGACGGCGGGACGGTGCCGCACCGCGACCTCCATCGCGCGACGCTGGCCGCGCTGTCGGACACGTTCGGCGACGTGCTGACGACCGAGCAGGTACTGGCGCTCGGCGTCGCCTGACGACGGCCCGGGCCGACGCTCAGTCGGCCCAGCCCGGCGCGGCGTGCACGACTTCGCCGCGGAAGCACGTCTCGATCACGCGGGCCTGCGCGAACGTCTCGACCGGGTGCGCGAACGGATTGCGGTCGAGGATCGCGAAGCTTGCATCCTTGCCCGCTTCGAGCGAACCCGTGCAGTCGTCGAATCGCAGCGCGTACGCGGTGTTGACCGTATAGGCCTCGAGCATCGTGAGCAGGTCGAGCCGTTCGTGCGGATTCCACGGCGGGCTGTCGGGCTGGTCGATCAGCAGATGCGTGACGCCCGTCTGGATGATCTGCATCGGGTCCATCGTGCTGACCGACCAGTCGGAACCGGCCGCGAGCATCGCGCCCGCGTTGCGCAGGCTGCGGAACGGATAGTTGCGCGCGGTGCGCTCGTCGCCGAGCAGATCGCGGTAAAGCTGTTGCTGCTCGTCGCGGGCGGCCGTCCACAGCGTCTGCACGCTCGCGATCGCGCCGAGCCGGTTGAAGCGGCTCATGTCGGCCGGATCGACGAGCTGCAGGTGCGCAAGCTGCGCGCGCCGGTCGCGCATGCCGTTGCGGCGCTGGATGTGTTCGAGCGCGTCGAGCGTCATGCGCACCGCGCGGTCGGCGAGCGTATGGAAGTGCAGGTCGAAGCCGGCCATATCGGCGAGCAGGCAGATGTCGTTCAGCGCGTCCTGGCTCCAAAGCGCGAGGCCGCAGTCGTCGGTGCCCGCGTACGGTTCGAGCAACGCGGCGGTTTTCGATTCCGGCACGCCGTCGACGAAGATCTTCACCGTATGCAGGCGCAGGTTGTCGCGTTCGTATTCGCGACGCCAGGCGACGAAGCGTTCGACCTGCTCGCGTGGGTCGCGGCGCGGGTTCGCGTACAGGCCCGCGCTCATGTACGCCTTCAGCGTACCCGCACGCTGCGCGTCGGCATAGGCCTTGAGCTGGTCTTCCTCGACGCGGGCATCGAACCAGCCGGTGATGCCGTAGCCGTGCGCCATCGCGTGCGCCTTGGCGAGCGACTTCGGGTAGCCGGCCGGGCTCAGTTGGGGAATGATCGGGCACACGCGGTAGAACGCCGCTTCGTGTACGACGCCGGTCGGCGCGCCCGACGCATCGCGCTCGATCACGCCGCCCGACGGATTGGGCGTGTCGGCCTGGATGCCGGCCGCTTCGAGCCCCTTCGTGTTGAGGCAGCCGCTGTGCACGTCGAAGCCGACCACGAGCAGCGGCCGGTCGGGCACGACGCGGTCGAGCAGCGCGCGGGTCGGATATGCGCCGAACGCAGCGAGGTTCGCGCCGCCGAGGTAGACCCACGGCTCGTTCGGCGTCGCGTCGGCACACGCACGGATGCGTTGCAGGATCGTCTCGGGATCGTTGATGCCGGACAGGTCGAAGTCGCCGAGGATCTGATGGCCTTCGAGCGGATGCACGTGACCGTCGATCAGTCCCGGCAGCATCAGGCGGCCGGCGAGATCGACCATCCGCGTCGCGGGGCCGGCCAGCGGGCGGATGTCGTCGTCGCGGCCGACCGCGACGATCTTGCCGTCCTGGGTGGCGAGCGCCTGCGCGAAGCGGCGCTGCGCGTCGCCCGTGTAAAGCAGGCCGTTCAGATAGACGGTATCGGCGTATTGCATGTGTCTGCTCCGGTAGGGAGATCGACGGACGCACGTGTCCGGCAGGCGGGCCGTATGGCTCGTCCGGTCGCGTGAACCCGGTCGGGTTGGAAGGGGATAGGGGCGTTACGTGCCGGCGCTGCGCGGCCCGGGCGGCGCAGCGCCGTGCCGGAGGCCGGCGATGGTTGCCGGAGCGTCATGCCGGTTTCGCCGATGAATTCGTATCGGCGAATCGAGGGGCGACGGGCGCGCGGCCGCGCGGGCCGGCGTCGAACCGGTATTCGGCATTCCGTATCTCCGTGGTATCCGACGCGCTGCGGCGCTCGGGTGAGTCAGATACTAGGAGCGGGGCGGGCGGCTGTCTGTCATTGTTTTGAGGACAACGCGCGACAAAGGCGGTGGGGGCGGCGCCTACTGGCTGCGGTCTTCCGGCGCGGCTTCTTCGGCCACGCACCACGCGAACAGCCCGGCGCGGTTCGCGACGCCGAGCTTCGCGAGCGCACGCCCGAGATAGGTGCGCACGCTGCTCGGCTTGAGCGCGAGCGTGTCGGCGATCTGCGGCACGGGCTGCCCTTGCAGCACCGCGCGGCAGACGAGCCGCTCGCGCTGCGACAGCGCCGCACCGCTGGCCGCCAGCCGCTGTTCGAAGCGCCGCAGCAGCGCGCCGTCGTCCGAGCGCGGCGTCAGGCGGGCGAGCCGCGCGTGCTGGATCAGCAGCGGCAGCACGAAATCGCCGAGCTGCCGCAGCAGCGCCAGTTCGGCCAGCGTATAGGACGGCTGGCCGCGTCGGCGGAACAGCGAGAACGCGTAGACATAGTCGCGCTCGCTGCCGAGCAGCGTGCAGTCCTCGCCGAGATCGCCGAGCGCGAACTGGCGGCCGTACTCGGTGGCCGTGTCGATGTCCTCGTTGCAGGAGAACACGAGCTGCGAATCGGTAGCGCGCTCGATATGCGGGAGCAGCGTGTCGGTGCGCCAGTCGCCCCGTGTATACAGATCGAGTGCATGGCGCGTGCCGTCAGGATCGTCGCCGCCGGCGAAGAACAGCACGTCGACGCTGTCGACCGAATGCGACGGCGCGTCACGCCGGTAGCGTGTCGCGACGCTGTAATGGGATTGCGGATCGACGGTTTCGCGCAGCCACGCCCAAAGCCGGGCGGGAAACTGCGGACTGCCGAGGCTGGCGACCAGGTCGCCGGCGCTGCTCAGGGAAATATGGGCGGGGCTCATCGTTGACACCGTCTGCGCGAACGGCCGCCGGTGCGGGCCGTGCTTCGCCTGCGCCGGAGCGGCGGCGAAGCACGATTGTAGGAGACTTCGCCGGCGCCGGGCATCCGCGCTTGCCCGGCGCGCGCGTCAGAACATCGTGTTCCCGTTCGCGGCCGTCTCGGGCACGGGCTGGATCACGTCCCAGTGCTCGACGATCTTGCCGTCCTTCACGCGGAAGATGTCGACCACCGCTTCGCCGCGATCGCCCGGACGCTCGGTCGCATGCACGTGCAGGTATACGAGGTCACCGTCGGTCGCGCTGCGGACGATGCGTGCGCGCGATGCCGGGTTTTTCTGGAACGCGCCGACGAAATACGACACGAATGGCTTCTTGCCGTCCGGTACGTGCGGGTTGTGCTGTTTGTAGTCGTCCGCGACGACGGCGGCGGCTTCGACCGCTTCGTGCTTGTTGAAGAAGCGGTCGTAGAACGTCAGCACGAGCTGGCGGTTGGCTTCCTCGGCGGCCAGGTCGCGGGTGGCCGGGCCGGCAGCCGGCGCGGCCGTCGATGCGGCCAGCAGCACGCATGCGGCAACGGCGCGAGCGGGGGAGCGGAACAATGACATGTAGCGGTTTCCTTGACTGACGGTTCGTGGGGACGCACGACGCGCGATATGCGACTGCGGGGCGGCGCAGATCGTGACGCGTGGCGGCCCGCGGCGCGAAACTGCCGGCACGCGTGCGGTCCCGATGCGAAGGATTCGCCGCAACGCATGTGTCGTCGCTGCGGCCGATACGCCGACGCCGCGCGTCATCGTCATGTTTCGTTGAACTGGCGAATCGTGACGGCTGTCGGGCCGATCGAATGGTACAGTTGCCGCGAACCCGTCACAAGAAGTCACCGCGGTGTGAACAGGTCACACCGCGATGACCGTGCGTTGCCCGTGAAAGAGAATCCAGTCATGCCGTTGCCGTCTGCCGACGAATCCGTCGAACTCGACCAGCCGTGCCCGATCCGCGATGTGCTCGACCGCATCGGCGACCAGTGGAGCCTGCTCGTGCTCGAAGCGCTGTCCGGCGGAACGATGCGTTTCAACGAACTCGGTCGCGCGATCGGCGATGTGTCGAACCAGATGCTGTCGCGTACGCTGAAGCGGCTCGAGCAGGACGGCTTCGTCAGCCGCGCGCTGTTTGCCGAAGTGCCGCCGCGCGTCGAATATGCGCTGACCGATCTCGGGCGCTCGTTCCTGACGCCGATGCAGGCGATGATCCGGTGGGCCGACGAACACCATCGCGCGATCTGCGCGGCGCGTCGTCGTGCGCGGGAACCGGCGGGCGACGGGCGTTGAGCAGCGCGCACTGACCGCTTCGCCGGTGCACGGCGTACCGAAGATGACGCGCGATGGGATGGCGCACGGCCGGATGCGTTCGCATCGGCATCGATTGATTTCGTTATCCGAAGGATCCCGTCACGACGAAGCGCTGCGATGATGCGCCGAGGTGTTCGGCGCGGAGCCGGCAGGGCGCTGGTGCAACGACGCGCCGACGGCGGCCACGCATCCTGATGCAACGGCGCGAACGGCGCCGCTACCCGCGCGCCGTCCGGCTCCGGACCTTCATCGGCCGGAGCCGGGCGGCGGCTTATCGCCACGAACCGTCCACGTAGACCCACACCGGCCCCTGACGGCGCCAGTAGCCGGGTACCCAGCGACGGCCGGGGCGCCGTGCGACCCAGCGGCCGGACACCCATATATAGCGGCCGCGCTGCCAGCGCCAGTAGCCGTCCGTCCATATATAGCCGTGTGGCCGGGGCGGCGGCGGCCGGCGATCGTGCCGGGCTGCCGGCGGCCCGGCGCGCGGGCGATCGTCGTAGGGCGGCCCGCCGGGCACGCGGTTCGGGCCGGACGGCCGGTACACGGGCGGCGCGGGCTGAGCCGAGGCGGCGCGCAGCCAGCCGGTGCCGGCGAAGGCGGCGGTCAATCCGATGGCGCGCAACAACGAGCGTCGATTCATGGCGTGTCCTGTTCAGTATCGAAGGCTGCCTTACATTAGCCTGCCGGTGCGCCGGCCGGGTTACGCGAGCGGTTAAGGCTGTTACTGCGCGTCACGGCAGGCGGCCGACGCCCGTTCCTTTCTGTCGGCTGACGGAGACGTCGCCCGAGGCGGCCTGTTTACTGATGGGCGAGTGCGTTTTAGGCGTCCGACACCGGGGAATCGAGGCTGAAATAGGTACAAATTACCGATTTCGGGGTGCTGAGCCAGATCCGTTTGTTGTTTCTATGCAACCGTCAAGACGATGACATGTAAGAATGGTGCGATGAATGCCTCCAAAATGCCGTCGTCAAGAAGTCAAAAACAAACGTTAAAACAAATACTTATGAACGACCCCCACTTTCATTATTTCTAGTTCTGGAAAAGCTTATTTCTTTATTTGCGGATCGCTCCCCTAGGGTACACCCCTAAACTCACGGTTCCCAAACGGGCAACTATCCGGGCGTCGCCAGCAGGACCGATGGCACTCCCGGGCGGTTGCAGACCGTTTATGAACAAGGTCGCGAGACCTGCCTCTTTTTAGAAGGGAGCTCCACGAATGAACAAGACTCTGATCGTTGCAGCAGCTGCAGCATCGTTCGCAACCGTCGCTCACGCGCAAAGCAGCGTCACGCTGTACGGCGTGCTGGACGCAGGCATCACCTACCAAAGCAACGTCGCCAGCAAGTCGCTGTGGTCGATGGGCTCGGGTATCGACCAGAGCCGTTTCGGCCTGCGTGGTTCGGAAGACCTCGGTGGCGGCCTGAAGGCAATCTTCACGTTGGAAAGCGGCTTCGGCATCGGTAACGGCAAGCTGGGCAACAACGGCGGCATGTTCAACCGTCAAGCATTTGTCGGCCTGTCGAGCCAGTACGGCACGGTCACGCTGGGCAAGCAGTACGACGCAACGCAAGACTACCTGGCGCCGCTGACGGCAACGGGCACGTGGGGCGGCACGTACTTCGCGCACCGCGGCAACAACGACCGTCTCAGCACGAACGGCGACGTCGCACTGAACAACTCGATCAAGTACACGAGCGCTAACTACGCTGGCCTGCAATTCGGCGGCACGTACTCGTTCTCGAACAACCAGAACTTCGGCAACAACCGTGCGTACAGCGCTGGTGCGTCGTACCAGTTCCAAGGCCTGAAGCTGGGTGCAGCGTACTCGCAAGCTAACCTGGGCGACGGCACGAACGCAAACGGCGCGACGAACATCGCTTCGCAAGGTCGCGTCCGCACGTACGGTGCTGGTGCTGGCTACGCATTCGGCCCGGCACAAGTCGGCGCTGCATGGACGCAATCGCGTATCGACAACGTTCCGGGTCAAGCTGGTGCGTTCCGTACGGACAACTACGAAGTCAACGCAAAGTACAACCTGACGCCGGCTCTCGGCCTGGGCGCAGCATACACGTACACGAACACGAAGGCAGACGGTGGCAGCTCGCACTGGAACCAGTTCGGCGTGCAAGCTGACTACGCTCTGTCGAAGCGCACCGACGTGTACGCACAGGCTGTGTACCAGCGCGGCGCGAAGGGCAATGCGTTCGGCACGTCGATCTACAACGGCGACAACACGACGGCAGCGAGCTCGTCGATCAACCAAACGGCAGCAACGGTTGGTCTGCGTCACCGCTTCTAAGCGTGACGGCGGGGTAACCCGCTTCGCAGCATCGAAAAAGGCGCCTTCGGGCGCCTTTTTTTCGTCTGCGGAATGCAATGGCGACGATTCGGGTCGCCCGGATGCAAAAAAGCGAGGCCGGTGCCTCGCTTTTTTGATTTTGCGCCCGTGTCGAACGTGGCGCGGGCTGCCGATGGCGTCAGCGCGTGTATTCGCCGTTGGCTTCCGGCTGGAACACGATCGCGGAGACCTTCATCAGCTTTTCGGCGCCGCTCGGCTGCATCACCTTGACCATCTGGCCACGCTGCGTGCCCAGCAGCGCCATGCCGACAGGCGAGAAGACGTTCAGGCGGCCGAGTTCGAGATTGGCGGCGTCCGGATAAACGATCGTCCAGGTGGCCTGTTCCTGGGTCGCCTCGTCGAGCAGCGTGATCTGCGAGTTCATCGTGACGACATTGGCCTTGATGGCGTCGGGCTGGACGATGTCGGCACGCTCGAGCAGCGTGTCGAGCATGGCCTGGAAGCGCGGGTTGTGTTCGGCGTGCTTTTCGAGGCGTGCAACGTCGAGTTCGGTCAACTGGTAAAGGCGTTGTTTCATGGCAGTTCTCCAAATGATCGGCAAGGGCAGGCGTGGCGTGCCTATGGGATCGCCCGGAGCCTGTCTGACCTGGCTCCGGGAGGAGGCCGAGCCGTCAGATCAGGCGCCGGGCAGGGGCGAGCGGCGCCTGGGCCGTGCGTCGAGCGAGGGGATGCGCCGGATGGCCGGCGTGCGCGCGCACGCCGGCCGGGCCGGACGGCGAAACCGAAAGGGGCGTGAGCGCGTACATGGTGGATGGGATATCGACTGGCAAATAAAACCTTACGATTCTACAACACAACCTTCGGGATAGGTGATTCGGCTGTCGGCGTTTCGTCAGCAATTGTTGTGCAGATGAAGCAAGTCGCAAGAGCTGCGCCCAGAAACACGCGACGATTTTTTCCAAAATCGCAACGCTGTATGTTCAAACTAAGGGTTTCCCCTTGGAATGGCGAGCACTACACTGGACTCAATCGCTTCAGACAGTCCTGCCGAGGCGACGTCAAAAGAGAACATATTCCGGAGGTAAATCATGAAGTCGATCATCTACGCAGCCATCGCCGCATCCGTCCTTGCCGCACCGATCGCATCGTTTGCACAGTCCGAGCAGGGGCTGACGCGCGACCAGGTCAAGGCTGAACTCGTGCAACTCGAACAGAACGGCTACAAGCCGCTGGCGAGCGATTCGCAGTACCCGAACGACATCCAGGCAGCCGAACAGCGGGTCCAGCCGAACCAGCCGACGCTCGCGCAGGCCGATACGAGCGGCTACGGTGCCGTGGCGACGGGTGCCGGCCAGGCAGGCCGCCGCGTCACGCATGATGCGCCGAACCCCGTGAACTCGGTCTACTTCGGCAACTAATCGAACGTCCCCGGTCTGCCCGAGCGCACCATTCAATCGACGACACGCGCGCCATGTGCGCGCGTCGTTCGCCCGCAGGAGCAGAACCTCCGTCGCCGCATGTCGGCGGCTTTCCGCCCAGACGCTGACGCGTTTGGGCCTTTTTCGCTGGGGCGAATCAGGTGGAAGCGACCGGCGTGCCGTGAATGTAGTGTTCGAGCTGGCTGATCGTGAACTGCTGATCGGCAATCACGCTCTTCACGAGGTCGCCGATCGAGATGAGGCCGACCAGCTTGCCGCCGTCGAGGACGGGCAGGTGGCGCATCCGGTGTTCGGTCATCAGCGCCATGCACTCGTCGGTGGATTGCGACGGTTCGACGTAGCGCACCTTTGCCGTCATGATTTCCTCGACGCGGGTGGCTTTCGATGAACGGTCCTGCAGGACGACCTTGCGCGCATAGTCGCGCTCGGTGACGATGCCCGCGATGTCGTCGCCGTCCACGACCAGCAACGCGCCGATCCCCTTTTCCGCCATCAGCTTGATGGCGTCGTAGACGAAATCGGTCTTCGTGACGGTGTAGATCGTGCGGCCGGAATCCGGCTTGGCCTTGAGAATCTGCGCGACAGTCGTGCTCATTCGCTTTCTCCGTGTGCAGGTCGATACAGGGAAGGCTGGGGGTTGGTGCGCGACACCCGATAAGCCCAGTATAGCCGGGCAGGCAGCGGCAGTCGCGTGACGTTTCCAGATTAGCGGTAAACTCCCGTCACGCACTATCCACACAACTCCTACATTCCTGAACGTTTCGATTGAATTCATGATGTCTTCGCGTCCCCAATCGCCCATGCCGGGCAATGACCAGGCCGACGAGTGCGTGACGCTCGTCGCCACCGCGTCGCTGCCAACGCGCTACGGTACGTTCAAGTCATACGCGTTTCGCGTATCGGGCAGCGATGCCGAACATCTCGCGCTCGTGATGGGCGACGTGGCCGGCGAGCAGTCCGTGCTGACGCGGCTGCATTCCGAATGCCTGACCGGCGACGTGTTCGGCTCGTATCGCTGCGATTGCGGCGAGCAGCTCGACCTCGCGTTGCGCTACATCGCGGCAGAAGACCGCGGCGTGCTGCTGTACCTGCGCGGCCATGAGGGGCGCGGGATCGGCCTGAGCAACAAGATTCGCGCTTACGCGCTGCAGGAGCAGGGGCGCGACACCGTCGAGGCGAACCTCGACCTTGGCCTGCCCGATGACGCCCGCGAATACGATTCGGCCGCCGCGATCCTGCGGATCCTCGGCGTGACGTCGGTGCGGCTGATGAGCAACAACCCGGAGAAGTTCGACACGCTCGCGAAGCACGGCATTCCGGTCTGCGAACGCGTGGCGCTGGCGGTGCCCGTGCGCGAGGAAAACGAGCGTTATATCCGCACGAAGCAGACGAAGTTCGGGCATTACTTCGAGGAAAACGAGTAATCCCCGCGGGCGCACCAGCGCCCGTTTTTCGTTGTGTGTTCTATCGATCGTCGCGGGCAGACGCGACGATCGAGATTCCCCCTGCGTCAACCGTCCCGCCTTCGGGTTCGTGACGTCGCCTGCGTTCCGTCACTTCCCGTACGATCCGCATCACCCATGTCCACACCCTCGAAGATCGAAACCGAACGTTTGACGTTGCGTCGCTGGCGCGCGTCGGATGCGGGTGCGCTTGCGGCGATGCATGCGGACCCGGACGTGACCGCGTGGCTCGCGCGCGGCCCGATGTCCGTCGACGAAGCGAGCGACGCCATCGCGCGCTTCGAAGCGCATTTCGATGCACACGGTTTCGGTGTGTGGGCGGTCGAACGGCGCGCCGATGCGATGCTGATCGGGCTTTGCGGCCTGTCGCACGAAGTGCGTGCAATGCATCCGATGGCGCCATGTGTCGAGATCATGTGGCGGCAGGCGCGCCACGCGTGGGGGCATGGCCATGCTGCAGAAGCGGCTGCCGCCGCACTGGCCGACGGGTTCGGCCGGGCAGGGCTCGACGAGATCTTCGCGTGGACGGCCGATACCAACCAGCGATCACGGCGCGTGATGGAACGGCTCGGCATGCTGCGCCGACCCGCGCGCGATTTCGATCATCCGGCGTTGCCGGACGGGCATCCGCTGCGGCCGCACGTCGTGTATGTCGCACGCGCCGACGGGGTTGCCGGCGCGTAACGGTTCACGCGTATCCGCGTGTCAGCGCCAGGTGCCGTTCTGCAGCACGATCCGGTAGCCGTCGGCATCCTCGAAGGTCTGGCCGGAAATTTCCCAGTACGGATTGAACGACGTCACGGGCATGAAGCCGTGCGCGGTGGCGCGCTCGCACGCGGCTTCCCATTCCGGGCGATCGGGCAGGTAGAAGACGATCAGGTCTTCGGGCGTCGGCGACGGCGCGATCGGATGATCGGGGCAGTGCGTGAATTCGAAGTGATAGTCGAGACCTTCGCGTCCGATCATCACGCCGGAAAAGCCGTCGTGATCTTCGAAGCGTGCGAGAACCGACAAGTCGAGGGCGTTGCGATACATGCGTTCGGTGCGGGCGAGGTTGCTGACCGGGCGGGCAATGCGCAGGTGGGCGTGCAAGATGGCCTCGGGGGAGAGTGGCGGGCCGGTCAATGATAAGCCGGCCGATCAGGATTGCGCGAGGCGAGCGGATCGTGTCGCGGCGCACGCTCGTCGTATCGAACGATATCGCTTCATTCCGGCCAAACGAAGCGACCGGTCGACTCCCGACTCACGAAACAACAACATGACGCTTCCGAATCAATGTGTGCACCGCGTCGCAGCGGCTGCACGTTCGCAGGACCTTCGAATCCCCGCCTTCCGCAGCGCCGGCCGCTCGACGCGTGGATACCTGCGCGCCGGACGGGAGGTGACGTATGGGTAAGCCCGATCTGCGTCGGGCGGTTGCCGGACCGTATCGCCAGTCGCGATGGGCGACCGGACTGGAGGCCGCCTTTGGATGGGTGGCAAAGGGAACGTTGGTACTGGTCGGGCTCGCGGTGGCCGCGTTGGCGGCGCTGACGGGCGACGTCGGTGCCCTGGCAGATCTGCCGTCGACCAGGAAGGGCTGGCTGTATCTGTTGCTGATACTGGTCGTGACGGTCGCGCTGATATTTGCGGTGCATCACTACTGGCTGCGTCCGGCGGCCTAGCCGGAGCGGGAAACGATGTGGCCCCCGTAATCCGCGCAGGCAATAAAAAAGCCCGCTGCTTGAGCGGGCTGAATCCATGTTTGGAGACATGGAGGAGACAGGCGTGAATTTAAGGGAAAACCCGGACGTTTGCAAGCCCTAGTTGTATCCATGCAACTCGCAGCCGTCACCGGTTCACATGCCGCCGGCCCGTGCATGCGCCGCAAACGCGCCGAACCGCTCTTGCGCGACGGGCAGCGCGTACTTGTCGCGCATTTCCGTCTCGATCCATGCACAGGCTTCGCGGGCGCAGTCGGTCAGCGCGTGCCGCGTCGCATGCCCGTCGATGTCGTAGACGAAACGCACGCCGACCTCGTCGTCGGCGACCTGTCGTTCGAGCTGGTTGAGCTGCAGTTGCGGCCCGTGCTGCTGCGACAGCGCGCGCAGTTCGTCAAAGTGATATTCGAGCCAGTCGGCGAAAAACAGCGCATCGCTATGGCACGGCAAGCGGAAGGCCGCGCTGCGCGACGGACGCGGTGCGGCGTCGCCGGTCGTCGCGAGCGGCTCGCCGTCGGCGGCGAGGGCCGTATCGACGGGCGCAAGCGGGTGCTGAATGTGCCGGTAGGGTTCGCGGTCGCGCAGCGCATGCCACAGCAATTCGTCGCCGGCGGCGCCGGACGGCTGCATCGTCAGGTCGTGCCGGCCGCTGTCGGCCGGGGCGACGTCGCGAATCACGAGGCGCAGCGAGCAGAGCGGTTCGTCGGCGACCAGCAGCGTCGCCGGGCGCGGCAGCCCGCAGACGAGCGGCGCAGCGCCCGCGGCACGAAACACGAGCCCGCGGCGGTCGAGCCGCACGAGCGGCAGCGGCCTGGGAAACGACGGATAGGCGACCGTGATGCGGGCGCCGCCGACGCTCGTCAACCCGGGCATCATCGCGCGAAAGACCTGAGACTGGTCCACGTTGGTTCTCCTTCGTTACGAGGCCGCCCGGACGGAAGCGCGTGCTCCGGCTCAGGCGGCGATGGCTTGCCGGGCTGCCTGCCCCGGCTCGATTCCTAGTGCCGCAAACGTTTGCGGATCGATGTCGATCCAGCACGCGACCACCAGACGACCGTCCACCTGTTTCGGCGGCCCTGCGCGGTGCGCGTGAATGCCGATCCGGCGGAACAGCCGCTCCATGCTCGCGAACGTCACGCCGATCAGCTGCCGCGCGCCGAGTTGCGCCGCGCATTCGACGACGGCCGCCAGCATCGGGCGCACGGCCCACTCGGCATTGCCCGGCCCGCCTTCGTCGTCGGTCGCCGCGAACCTGGACAGCTCCCAGACGGCGGCCGATTGCGGCAATGGCATGTCTTCGGCGATCAGGTCGGCGAACAGCGACTTGAGCAGATACGGGCGCGTGGTAGGCAGTAGGCGCGCACATCCGCACATGTCGCCGCCGGCGTTCCTCGCGAACACGTAGACGGTATCGTCGCGATCGAACTGGTCGCGCTCGAAGCTTTCGTTCGCCGACGGGAGCGCCCAACCGAGCTGCTCGATGAACACGCGGCGCCGGTAGCGCCCGAGATCCGCTGCAAGTTCGTGTGGCAACCGCCCTTCATCGTGAACGAAGGTCCGCATGGTGTCCTCGGATCTGTGCTTTTGTATGCGTGCATTACATCGCGCGGCACGAGGAGGCGGTAACTGGTAACTCTTACAGGGTGACCGCGCAAAAAGGATATTTGCGGCGTGGTAACGGTTTCTTGATCAACGGGATTGAAAACTGGACGGCTTTTGCTTATAAAGAGCGCCAGTCTTGCGAAATGATCGGAGGAATGCGCGACAGGTTGTCACTGGAGCGTGGGACCGGCATGATAGGCGTCGTTGCGACCGAGCAGGGCCGCTGCGACCGCGGCGGGCCAGTCGATGCCGGCGAGCCGCGCGGCGAGCGCGGCGGCGGTGCGGAACATGCCGATGTCGGTGCCGGCGGCATCGATGACCATCACGTTGCTGCGGACGTCGCCGCCCGCGATCACGAACGTGCCCGTCGCGCGTTCGAGGTACCAGTCCCAGCCGACCGTCACGTAAGGGGCGCCGGCACTGGCCGTGCGATGCCATTCGGTATAGCCGGCAAGGCGTGCGTCGATCGCGCTGTTGCGCAGTTCGGACAGCAGCGATGCGTCGAGGCCGCTCGAGACATGGTCGAGTGCAAGCACGGCCAGTGCGCCTTCTGGCAGGCGTACGTAGCCGTCCGGGGACGGGCCGGGGACCGGGTGCAGCAAAGGTGAGGTCATGCGCGGAATGTATCAGCGTCGAACGGGTGCTGGAACCTGACAAGTATGACAGCGTGACGTTGTCGGAGAAAGAATGGAACTGCGCTGGCAGGATGCCTATCAACAATTCAGCGCCGCGGAAGACGAGCAGCAGCTCTTCCAGCGGATCGCCGCCTATTCCAAGCGGCTGGGATTCGAATATTGCTGCTACGGCATTCGCGTACCGTTGCCCGTATCGAAGCCGTCGGTCGCCATCTTCAATACCTATCCCGACGGCTGGATGGCGCACTACCAGGCGAAGAACTACATCGAGATCGATTCGACGGTTCGCGACGGCGCGCTCAGCACCAACATGATCGTCTGGCCGGACGTCGACCGGATCGATCCGTGCCCGCTGTGGCAGGACGCACGCGATTTCGGGCTGTCGGTGGGCGTCGCGCAGTCGAGCTGGGCGGCACGCGGTGCGTTCGGCCTGCTGAGCATCGCGCGCCATGCCGACCGGCTGACGCCTGCTGAAATCAACATGCTGACGCTGCAGACGAACTGGCTCGCGAACCTGTCGCATTCGCTGATGAGCCGCTTCATGGTGCCGAAGCTGTCGCCCGCGGCGGGCGTCACGCTGACCGCGCGCGAGCGCGAGGTGCTGTGCTGGACGGCCGAGGGCAAGACTGCGTGTGAAATCGGCCAGATCCTCAGCATCTCGGAGCGGACGGTCAACTTCCACGTCAACAACATCCTCGAGAAGCTCGGCGCGACCAACAAGGTCCAGGCAGTCGTCAAGGCGATTTCGGCCGGACTCATCGACGCACCGTGACGCAGGCGAGGGCGGCGCCGGATACGGTGGCCGCCACGCCGCTCACTCCATCATCGGTTCCGCTTCCTTCGCGGTCCAGCTCACGCTGGAAATGCTCTTCTCCATGCTCATCCGGCTCGCGATCTGCTCGAGCTTCTGCTGATCCTTCGGATGCAGCTTCAGCGTCGCCGTCACCTTCAGCCGGTCCGGCTGGTCGGGCACGTCCTCGCTCGTCAGGCTCTGGAACGACAGCGGCTTCGCGTACATCGAGTTCGACAGCAGCGTGCGGATATGCACTTCGTCGGCGGTCAGGCAGATCACCGTGATCTGGTATTCGCGGACGAGATCGGCATTCGATACGGGCGTGGCGTTGATCGCCTGGCTGACGCCGCGCAGCACGGTATTGGTGAGCAGCACGACACCCGTGCCGGCAAACGCGGGCACGTAATGGCCGGAGCCGGCCAGTACGCCGACGGCGGCCGAGCACCACAGCGTCGCGGCCGTGTTGATGCCCTGGATCGAGCCCTTGTCGCGCATGATCACGCCGCCGCCGAGGAAGCCGACGCCCGACACGACGTACGCGGCGATCTGCGTGACGCCCGCGACGCCGTTGCCGGTCAGCACGCCGAGCGTGACGAACAGGCATGCGCCGCTCGCGACGAGCGTGATCGTGCGCAGGCCGGCCGTGCGCTGGCGCATCTGGCGCTCGAGGCCGATGGCGACGCCGCAGGCGAACGCGGTGAAGAGACGGAGTGCGAAATCGAAAGTCATGGTTGTCCTGCCGTGCAAGAAGCGCATGCCGGCTCGCGTTGCCGCGGTGCAAGGCCGCAGGCGACGCGGCAATAGCCGTCAGCGCGCGGTACTCTACCGCGCGAATGCGTCATTCAGTGTGAAACGGGTAGGCGTGCGGCTCGCGGAACGCGAGCCGCGGCAGGAGAACTGCGTCGGACAGGCGTTCAGGCGGCAAGCGGCGCACGCAACGGAGTGCTGCAACTGTCCACGATGGTTCCTGAAGGAAGAATGGGCGGCATTCTAGTGGGCGGCGCGTGCAGGCGTCAACCGCCTGGCGGCCGCCGCGCTACTGCGCCGAGCCGATCGTGCCCGTCGCGAGCGCGAGTGCGGCGGCCGCCGACAACGCACCGGCGTAGCTGTCGACCTCCGCGTTCCGGGCCGCGAGCAGCTGGCTCTGTGCGATCGTCGCGTCGGTGACCGAGCCGACGCCGTTGCGGTACGCGGTCATCGCCGCGTCGTAGCTCGTCTGCGCGGCATCGACGAGCGCCTTGGCCGCGTCGTGCGACGCGAGGCTCGTCTGCACTGCGTTCTGCGCGGCGACGACCTGGCGTACCGCTTCCTCCTTGGTCCGCGTGAGGCGGGCAGACGCGCTTTCCGCGTCGTTGCGCGCCTGCATCAGCACGGCCGAGCGCAGGCCGCCGTCGTACAGCGGGATCGTCACGCCGAGGAACACGCCGCCGCCGTAGCGGCTGCCGTTCAGGTTGACGGTCGGCGCCTGGTCGCCGATCGCGGGCAGCGCGGAGATGGACGTGCCGCCGCTCGCGTACGACGTCGACGCGGACAGGAAGATCTTCGGCATGAATGCGGCTTGAGCCGCCTTGATCTTCGCGCGATTGGCCTTTTCGAGCGCGAACGCGCCCTGCAGGTCGGGGCGGCGCGCGATCGCGTCCGACACGATCGCATCGACCGACGAACCGAGTGCGGGCGGTAGCGGCCGCTTCGGCAAGGCGGCGATCGTCGGCTTCGACAGCGGCGAGATGCCGAGCGCGGAGACGAGCGCGAGGTAGCTGTCGCTTTCCGCGCCGTTCGCCTGCACGAGCGCGAGGTTCGCCTGCGCGCGGTTCTGCGTCGCTTGCGCGAGCTCGACGACCGTGCCGACGCCATGCTTGAGCCGCGCGCGCGATGCCGCGAGGATCGCATCCGCGTTCGCGAGGCCCTGCTGCGCGCTGACGGCGCGCGAGCGTGCGGCCTCGTAGCGGTAGTAGCCGACGGTCACGTCGTGGATCACCTGCTGATGCACCGCGGTGAACGCGACGTTCGACGCGATCGAGGCCTGTTCGGCCGCCTCGACGCGCGCCGCGCGGCCGCCGAAATCGAACAGCAGCCATTGCAGCGACAGCGCCGAGATCGTGCCGTGCACGGTGGTGTTGCTCGACGAATCGCCGAGGATCGTCGACGTCGAGCCGTGGTTCGCCTGGTACGCGCCCATCGCGGTCGCCGACAGGCGCGGCAGGTAGGCGGACTTCGCGAGGCCGACCGCGAGCGCCGCGTTGCGCGCGTCGTTCCAGGCGATGCGGGTGAGCGGGTTCGCCGATTCGGCGAGATCGATCAGTTCGGGCAGCGTGTATGGATGCGCGGTATCGAGCGTGGCCGGCGGCGAGACCGACGCGAGCGCCGGCGATGCGGGCAGCGTGTAGTCGTGCGCGCCTTGCGCTAACGCGTGCGGCGGGCCCGGCACGATGTCGCCCGCGGCCGACGTTTGCGGCTGCCACGGGCGATCGGATGCCTCCGGCGCCAGGTCGATCGACGACGTCGCGCAGCCGGCCAGCGCGACGGCGGTCGCGAGGGCGGCTACGGCGATCGAGGCGGCCGGCGGTTCAGGTCGACGCATGGGGGGCAGGCTCCTTCGGTGTGGCTTGACGGGCGGCGTCGGCGATCTGCGCGAGCCGTGTGTCGATCAGGTTCAGCAGCGCGTCGCGTGCAGGGTCGATGGGGGCGGCGCCCGGCGGCGGAGCCGTTGGCGCGGGGGAGGCCGCATGGGGCGCGGCTTCGTCGTCGTGCGGTTCGGTCACGCGCGAGAGTTGCGCACCGATCGCCGCGTCGCCGGGCTGGCGTTCGGCGAGCAGGAACAGCGGGCCCTCGATCGCACCGAGTTCCGCAAGGGCGCGCCGTCGCGTGGCGAGCCACGTCGCGGCCGGCCGCACCCACGATGGTTCGTAATGGACCAGGCCGAGTTCCTGCGAGATCGCCCCGTGACGCGCGAACGCCTCGGCCGCGAGCGCGCGCCGTTCGGCCGGTTGCGCGATCTGCGCGATGCGCCGCCACTGGTCGAGCAGCGCGGCGAACGCGACGTCGATCTGCTTGCCGATGCTGACGGGCCAGATGCGCGTGAACACGAGATACACGACGACGTTGCCGAGCAGGATGCCGATCGTGCGGTCGCGTGCGATCGTGAGGTCGAAGCCGGGGCCGGCGCCCTGGATCACGCACAGGAAGAACGCGAACGCGATCTGGAAGCCCGCATACGCGATGCGCGGCGAGCCGAAGGCGATCCACGCGGACAGCCACGCACCGGCGAACACCAGCGCCATCAGGTGGCCGACCGACGACAGCGCCGGCACGACGAACACGAGCGCGGCGGTGCCGAGCAGCGCGCCGATCATGCAGCCGAAGATCCGCAGCGTGAGCTTCTCGACCGTTTCGGCCGTCGAGCCGAGCGACACGATGTAGCAGGTAACGACGCAGGTATGGATGCCCGACCAGTCGAGCTGCGAGTACAGCAGATAGCAGAAGATCGCCGCGGCGGTCGTCTTCAGCGCATAGCGGATGTGGTCGGGATTGGTGCGTGCGTCGGGCAGGAAGAAGCCGCCGCGCGGGGCCGGTGCGGCAGTGGGTGCTTCGTGCGTGGCTGCGGGGGCGGCGTGCGTCGTGCCGGCCGCAGCCTCCGTCGCTGCATCGGCCGTCGGGGCCGTCGCGCCCGGCTCCGCGAAGTGCATGATCGCTGCCTTGAGATCGGTCGCGGCGATGCGCGCGAGCGGCGGCAGCGCATCGACGGGCGGCAGCGCGAGCGTCACGTCGACCGGGTAGCCGCCGCGTTCGAGAATGGCGGCCATCTCGTCGAGCGTCGCGGCGATCGGCGTGGCGAACGCATCGGGCAGCCATGCGTCCGGTTCGCGATCGGCCAGCGCGACGCCGACCATCAGCGCGGTGCTCGACGCGATGGCCTGCCGCAGCGCCGCGAAGTCGGCGGCGGTCGACGAGCCTTCGAGCTTCGACAGCTTGAGCCACGTGAGCAGCTGCTTGTCGCCTTCGCGCAGGCTCGCGTCGAACGCGGCGCGTGCATCGTCGTCGCCGCGCAGTCGCCGTGCGGCGAGCCGCAGCCGCTTCGCGAGCTGCGCGTGCGCAAGCTTGCGCGGCGACGGCGCGATCAGCAGGTTGACGACGATCGCCACGCCGACGGGAATCGCGATCGTCAGCCAGATGTACAGCAACGCGCGGGTGGCGGCTTCGCCGAACGGTGCGAGGCCGAGCTGGTCGAGCCCGAAGCCGACGATCATCGCGAGGATCGCGCCCACCGGGCGCAGCTTGCTGGCGGACGTCAGGTACAGGAGGGCGACCGACAGCACGGCCATGCACGCGACCCGCAGGATCGAATAGTCGATGCTGAAGATCGCGATGCCGAGCACGAGCCCGATCACGATCGTGACGATCAGCAGCAGCGCGGCCGCGAGCACGACGCTCGTCACGCGGTCGGCGCGGATCATGAAGAACACGACGTACGCGGAAAGTGCGGCTTCGGGCGTGCCGTACGCGGCCGTCACGAGCGCGGTCAGCGCGCAGATCAGCGCGACGCGCACGGCGATGGCCATGCGCCCCGGAAACGGCGCGAGCAGTCGCAGGACTTCGCGCGGTCCCGGCGCGCGAACGTCAGCGGCAGGCAGTGCCATGCCGGACCTCGACGATCGCGCTGGCGCCGACGCGCACGAGCCTGGCATCGGGTTCGTCGAGCTTCACGCGCACCGGGAAGCGTTGCGCGACGTGCACCCAGTTCACCGAGTTCTGCACGATCGGCAGCGAGCGCGGCAGGTTGATGCGCGCGCTGTCCGCGATGCCGGCGCCGATGCCGACGACCTTGCCCGTGAGCGGGCGGCTGCGGTCGATCATCGAGTAGACGGTCGCGCAATCGCCGACCGCGATGCGGCTCAGCGCCGTCTCGCGGAAATTGCCGACGGCGAACCATTCGCGCGCGTCGATCAGCGTGAAGATCGACTGGTTCGGCGCGAGGGTTTCGCCGGCGAGGACGCTCAGGCCCGTCACGAGCCCGTCGTGCGGCGCGCGCACGACCGTATCGTCGAGCGCATGCTGCGCGCGGGCGAGCGCGGCTTCGCGCGCATGCAGCGTCGCGATCGCGTCGGCTTCGTCGCCGATCGTCTGCGCGGATGCACGCTGCTGCTCCTGTGCCTGCGCGAGCGACACGGACGCGTCGCGCTGGCGGACCTTCGCCTGGTCGAACTGCTGCGCGCTGACATAGCCTTGCGCGGCGAGCGGCGCGAGCCGGTTCACGTCGCGCGTGGCGAGATCGTAGTTCTGCGTCGCGCGCTTGAGCTGCTCGGCGGCGACGGACGCGTTCGAACGCTCGCCGATCAGCGAACGGCGGCGCGTGTCGAGCGACGCGCGCGCGAGTTCGACGTCGGCCTGCGCCTGCGCAACCGTCAGCCGGTACGGCACGGGATCGATTTCGTACAGCAGGTCACCCTTCGCGACGCGCTGGTTCTCGTGCACCGCGAGCTGGACGATGCGTCCGCCGACTGGCGATGCGACGTGCACGACGTCCGCGTCGATCGACGCGTCGTCGGTGGACGGGTAGGCGGTCGTGCGGCAGTACGCATACACGAGCGCGGCGATGCCGAGCGCGACGATCGCGAGTGCGATCACGCGGCCCTTCACGGAGGGGCGGGGGAGTCCGGCGGCCTTCATGCGAACGGCCCCGTGCCGGTGAGCCAGACGATCACGGCGACCACGAGCCCGATCGCGGTGCAGACGGCGAGCTGGTAAGGCACGGTGGAAGCCCAGCCGGTCGCGACGAACACGCGGTGCGCGACGATCGCGCCGATGACGCCGACGATCGCACTGACGAGCCAGAGGGGGAAATACGCGCCGAACAGCACGTACGACGGTGCGCCGCGCGATGCGCAGCCCGCGAGCGGCAGGGCGGGCGCCAGGACGGCGGCAACGCGCAGGCGCGCGCGCGGCGTTGTTTTTCTCATGGTGTGACGAGCTCGACGTTGGGGGTGGATGCCGGGCGCGGCGCAATGTGGATCGTCGCGACCGGCCGGGCCGCGACGACGATCCCTGGATACGGAGCCGATCATAAATCAGCGCGATATGGATCGCCAGCCATCCGGCATGCATACGCGGCACGGGCCGTGGCCGGTCGCCGGCGCACCGGCGGTCGTGCCGGCTCGTCCGGTCGCGCGTTTCCGCGGCAACGGTCCGATCGCCGCGATTCTGCCAGCGCACGCTCGCGCAGGGTTGCTGGCAGACTGTAAAGAATCGTCAGACTAACGAGGAATGGCGGTATTTGCCGTGCCGGCGTAGCGGAATCGGCGCACACGCGGGCGATTGCATCTCGAATGCGTGCGAATCCGGTCAGTCCGGCTGGCTGCGGGCAGCCTCGACGAGCGGGTCGACGAGATCGCGCGCGAAGCGCGGCAGTGCATCGAGATCGGCGACGCAGAGCTGCAGCTCGCGTTCGGCCCAGTCGTCCTCGAGCGCGACGACGCGCAGCGCCATCGTCTTCGCATGGCGGCGTGCGGTGCCTTCGGGCAGCACGCCGACACCGACGTTCGCCTCGATCATCCGGCAGGCTGCCTCGAAGCTGTTGACCTGGATGCGCCGGCGCAGCGTGCGCTGCACGTCGGCGGCCGCGCGCTTCAGGAAATTATGGATCGCGCTCGCTTCGGACAGGCCGATGAAATCATGGTCGAGCGTCGCGGCGAACGGCGTCGAGGCCTGGCCGGCGAGCGAAGCCGCACGGCGCTCCACCGGCGGCCGCGACCGGTCGTCATGGCCGGGATCTGTGTACCATCGTGCGTAGGGTGCGACGTGCGGCACGCGGGGCATCACGATCCCGTGCGGCGCGCGGCGCGGAAGCGGTATCGGTATCGCAACGAAGGTGAGCGTTCCATGCGAAGTTTCTTTGTCCGGTTCATTGCAATCGGCGTGCTGTTCCATCTGTACGTCGGGATGCGGATCATTCCCGATGCGTTCGCGTCGCCGGTCGCGCGCACGATCGCGGCGCTCGTGCTGGCGAGTTTCGTCGTGCTGATTCCGGTCGGCATGTTCTCGCGCCGCTTCGACGAAGGCTGGGCCGCGACGCTGGTCGGCTGGGCCGGCGCGCTCGCGATGGGTTTCTTTTCGTCGCTGCTGGTGCTGACGTTCCTGCGCGATTGCGTGCTGCTCGGCGTGGTCGCGTGGCGACATCTCGGGCACGACGGCGCGTGGAGCGGCGCCGCGGCCGACACGGCGCTCGGCGTGCTGGTGGCCGCAGTGCTCGTCACCGCGATCGGGTTCGTCGGCGCGCGCCGCACGGCGGCGGTCAAGCGCGTGTCGATTCCGGTCGCGGGGCTGCCGGCGGCGCTCGACGGGCTGTCGATCGTGCAGCTGTCCGACATCCACGTCGGGCCGACGATCAAGCGGCCGTATATCGAACGGATCGTGCGCGCGGTCAATGCGCTCGACGCCGACCTGGTGGTCGTGACGGGCGACGTGGTGGACGGCTCGGTCAAGCGCCTGCGCGACCACACGGCGCCGCTCGGCCGGATGCGGTCGCGGCACGGCAGCTTCCTCGTGACCGGCAACCATGAGTACTACGCGGGCGCACATGCGTGGATCGACGAATTCCGCCGCATCGGGCTGACGGTGCTGCTGAACGAGCACGTGCTGATCGAGCACGACGGCGCACGCGCGGTGCTCGCGGGCGTGACCGATTTCACGGCCGGCGGGTTCGATCCCGCGCATCGCAGCGACCCCGCGCAGGCGCTGGCGGGTGCGCCGCGCGATGTCGCCACGAAGATCCTGCTCGCGCACCAGCCGCGCAGCGCGGAAGCGGCGAACCGCGCGGGTTACACCGTGCAGCTGTCGGGCCACACGCACGGCGGGCAGTTCCTGCCGTGGCCGCCGTTCGTGCGGATGCAGCAGCCGGTGATCGGCGGGCTGAACCGCTTCGGCGACATGTGGCTCTATACGAGCCGTGGCACCGGATACTGGGGGCCGCCGAACCGCTTCGGCGTGCCGTCCGAAATCACGCTGATCCGGTTGACGCGAGGCTAGGGCCTGTTCACGTTAATAACGGGCTTGCGCTGACCCCCAGAAGGGCCGAGCGCAAGGATTGCGACGAAGCGAATACTCGACGTATTCGCGGGGAGCATGACGCGGCGATCGGCCCTTCTGGGGGCCAGCCCTACGAATGAATTTCTCCAAACAGGGGAACGTGCCTTGCCGGCCGCATTGCGGCGTCGCGCGCCGCTTGTTTGGCTCGGCCAAACGGCGCTCCTTGCTTCTTGCACTGCGGCCGGCAAGGCACGTTCGCAAGCCCGTTATTAGCGTGAACAGGCCCTACCGGCAACGGTTACTCGATGCGAGCGATATCGTCGAAATCGAAGCGCGGGCTGCGCGGGAACAGGCCGGCCGGATCGCCGTAGCCGAGGTTCACGAGGAAGTTGCTCTTGACCGTGGTGCCCGCGAAGAATTCGGCATCGACCTTCGCGCCGTCGAAGCCCGACATCGGGCCCGCGTCGAGACCGAGCGCGCGGGCGGCCAGGATCAGGTATGCGCCCTGCAGCGACGCGTTGCGGAACGTGGTGGCCTGGATCAGCGCATCGTTGCCGGCGAACCAGCTGCGCGCGTCGGCATGCGGGAACAGGCGCGGCAGGTGCTCGTAGAACGCGTAATCCATCCCGACGATCACGGTGACGGGCGCGGCCATCGTCTTCGCGAGGTTGCCTTCGGACAGCGCGGGTTTCAGGCGCGCCTTCGCTTCGGGCGACTTGACGAACAAGAAGCGCGCGGGGCTCGAGTTCGCCGACGTCGGGCCGAATTTCGTCAGGTCGATCAGCCGGTGCAGCAACGCGTCGTCGACGGGTTTGTCCTGCCATGCGTTGTGCGTGCGGGCGGAGAGAAACAGTTGGTCGAGGGCGGAATCGGAGAGCGTCGTCATGATGGGATCCGGGAAGAAAGCGGCCGGGGCGCGCCGGCCGGCGTGGCGGAGAAAAGCGGCGCCCCTCGGCAGGGCGCGCCGCGGCACGCCGCGATGATAGCGTGATGCGCGAACGCGCATCGCGGTGCGCGGCGGTTTCCTTTCAGCGGTGAATGAAAGCGCATGGCGGTGCAGGACGCCGTTGGCTAGTATGCAGACATGTACCCATCACGCCATTCCTCGCCCGTTCGTTCCGACATGTCGACACTCGATCTCTTCGCCGATACGCCCGTGCCCGACGTGGACTGGTACCCGGACTGGCTTGCACGACCCGATGCCGACCGCACGCTCGCCGCGCTGATCGGCGAGGTCGCGTGGCGGCAGGACACGATCCGCACGCCGCGCGGCCGCATTCCGTTGCCGAGGCTCACCGCGTGGCAGGGCGAGCCGGATGCCGTCTACGTGTACTCGGGAATCCGCAACGTGCCCGCGCCGTGGACGCCGGCCGTGCTCGACCTGAAGCAGGCGGTCGAGGCGACCTGCGGCGCGCGCTTCAACAGCGTGCTGCTCAATCGCTACCGCAACGGGCTAGACAGCCTCGGCTGGCATGCGGACAACGAGCCGGAACTCGGCGACGAACCGGTGATCGCGTCGGTGAGCCTCGGTGCGATGCGCGTATTCGACCTGCGCCATCGCGCGACCGGCGTCACGCATGCGTACCGCCTCGTGCACGGCAGCCTGCTCGTGATGCGCGGGCGCACGCAGGTCGAATGGCAGCATCGCGTGCCGAAGGCGCCGGGCGTGCAGGGCGAACGCGTCAACCTGACGTTCCGGCGCGTGATGTCCGCCGGATAGATCGCGCCCCGTTTCTGCGATCCACGAATGGCCGATGCAAGCAATCGGTCGCATGTGCGGCACGTTGCCGCACGAATGCGTCACCGTGCTGCCTGTTAGCGCCCGGAAGCCTGTCCCGTATGGGTTTCAGTCAATCTCGATCGACCGGACGGTTCCGATAGATGAGTGAAACCTCTGATGGTGCGTCGCAACAATTATTGATTAGACTGTCGAATAGCAGAAACGCGTCGGCACCCCGGCGCGACCCTTTCGACATGCCCGGAGTGTTGCCGATACGGCGCGCAAGGGGCAGGAGCAAAACGCGTGACCGTACTCGACCCTTCCTTCGAACCCTCGCTGCACGTCTTCGAACAAGACGGCGGATGGCAATGGGCGCTGACGGTGAAGCGGGCGACCGGTGTCGGCGTGAAAGTCGTAGCGTTCAGCCGGGAAGGCTTTCGCGGCGAGGCCGAGGCGGTCGCCGCCGGCCAGCTTGCCCGCGCCGAATACGACGCCGCCGTGACGGCCTGACACCGCCGCGGCGATCCCGCCCGAGGATCGCCTTCGCCGTTTGCCGTTCACCTTTCGCCGTCCGTTGCCGGACGGTTCTTTCCCGATTCCTTTCCGTTTTCAGCTTTTTGGCCGCCGGCCGCCGCGATGCGCGCAGCGCGCGACTCCGCCTGCGCGGCACCGGCACGCCCGCCCGCGCTTGTCGCGCCGAATGGTCCGTACCATTCGACACGTGCGTGCCATACGTCGCGCTTAACGTCCGTGCACGGCGTCCGTCGCGCCGGCGACGCGGCCTGCGCCGCGGTTTGACCGCCGGACGCCGACCCATCGACAAGAATGATGCAGGTCATGTGCGACGACAGAACCGACTACCACCGCCAGGCGCGCCGCGGATCGCGCACGGCGCATGCGCCGCAACGGGGATTCACGCTGATCGAGGTGCTGATCGCGCTGGCGATCGTGGCCGTGGCGCTGGGCGCCGTGATGCGCGCGATCGGCGCGCTCGCGTCGGATACCGACATGGCGCGCATGCGGCTGCTCGCGCTATGGAGTGCCGACAATGCGCTCGGCGAAATCCGCATCGCGTCGACCTGGCCGTCCGTCGGCACGAACACGTTCGCGTGCCCGCAGGGCCGCTACCGGTTCGTGTGCCGCCAGTCGGTGGCCGCGCTGCCGAGCCCGCTCGTGCGGCGCGTGACGGTGAGCGTGTATCCGTCCGCGGCGAGCCGCAACGTGCTCGCCGAAGTCGTCACGGTGATCCAGAATGAAGCGCGCCAGTGAACCGCGCGCGGCGGCGCGTGCGCCGCAACGGGGCTTCACGCTGATCGAGATGCTGGTCGCGATCGCGCTGCTCGCCGTGATCGCGTTGCTGTCGTGGCGCGGCCTCGATGCGACGATGCGCGGTCGCGACGATATCGCGTCGAATCTGGCGCAAACGCGTCTGCTCGGCCGCTATTTCTCACAGTTGCAGTTCGACCTGACCAACCTCGTGACGGCCGACGAAGTGTTCGGGCCGCCGCTGCGCATTCGCCCGAACGAACTCGTGATGGTGCGCCATCTCGGCGTCGGCGGCGGGCCGGCGCAGATGCAGGTCGTGCGCTACCAGCTCAAGGGGCGCGAGCTCGTGCGCAGCGCGTCGCAGCCGCTCGCGTCGCTGGCCGACGTGGAGGACGCGCTGCAGCACATGGACGCGTTCGCGCGCGTGGTGGTCAGCAACGATGCGCGGACGATGCAGCTTTCCGTGTGGATTCCGCCGGGCGGATGGACGACGAGCCAGGCCGTCATCGAGCAGAGCTATGCGCAGTTTCTCGCACAGCACGGCGTCAGCAATCTCACGTCGCTCGGCATGCCGCTGCCGCGCGGCGTGCGCTTCGCGGTCACGATGGGCGCGCCGGCAGTCGAATACGTGCGGACGATCCCGATCGGCCAGTGACGGCGGCACGGGGTGTTCGACGCGCGGAACGTGTTCCGTCCCCCGGACAAAATGGTCCGTAACTTTCGTCATACATCTGTTATTGCCCGTCCGTTAGTCTCGTGGCGAGCATGACCGCCGCGACCGGTTCCATCGAGCCGTGTCAGCGGCGGCATCGGCAAACGGGAAGGGGGCGAACGTGACGGTCGAGCACCGGCATGATGCACACGCGGGCGCGTCGGGACTCGGCGCGCGCGGGCAACGGCAATCGGCGGCGATCCTGAGCCGCGCACAAAACTGGCACGGTGCAGGACGGTTCGACGACGCGGCGCGCGAATATCTCGCCGTGCTCGAGCAGGAACCGGACAATCCCCAGGCATTGCACCTGTACGGCGTGCTGCAGTTCCAGCGCGGCGCGGCCGACGATGCCGAAGCGTTGTTGCGCCGGTCGATCGCGATCGCACCCGGCACGCGCGTCCTGTCGGATCTCGGCGCGATCGCCGGCGAGCGCGGCCGCATTGGCGAGGCGCTCGAGCATTTCGCGGCCGCGCTGCGCACGACACCCGACGACGTGCAGACGCTCGTGCGCCGCGGCAACACGCTGCTCGGATTGCGTCGTTACGACGATGCACTGGCGTCGTTCGACCGCGCGCTCGCGGTGTCGCCGCTGGTACTCGATGCGCTCTGCAATCGCGGCAGCGCGCTGCGTGCGCTGCGCCGCTTCGACGATGCGCTCGATACCTACGATCGCGCGCTGATGGTCGACCCGCGTTCGTTCGAATCGTGGTTCAACCGCGGCCTCGTGCTGCGCGAACTGCAGCGGCCGGCCGATGCGCTGCAGTGCTTCGAGCGCGCCAGCGCGATCCGTCCCGGCATGGCCGCGATCATGGCCGAGCGCGGCCGCACGCTGATCGATCTCGATCGGCCGGGCGAGGCGCTCGACGCGTTCAACGAAGCGATCGCGGCCGATCCGGCGCGGCTCGACGTGCTCTACAACAGCGCGGTCGCGCTCGAACGGCTCGGCCGCGCGGACGAAGCGCTAGCCCGCTGCGAGCGCGTGCTGGCGTTCGATCCGGATCATGTCCGCGCCCATGCGAGTCGCGGCAACGCGCTGCTGCAGCTCAAGCGCCACGACGAAGCTCTGGCCGCCTATGCGCGTGCGCTGGCGCTCGATCCGCACTCGGCGCAGACGTTGTGCAACCGCGGTACCGCGTTGCGTTACCTGAAGCGCTTCGACGAAGCACTGGCCAGCTACGACGCCGCGCTTGCGCGCGACGCACGGTTCGCCGAGGCCTGGACCAACCGCAGCAACGTATTGCAGGACCTGCATCGCTACGACGAAGCGATGGCGTCGCTCGACCGTGCGCTCGCGCTGCGTCCCGATCACGCGACGAACTGGCTCAACCGCGGCAACCTGCATTTCGAAACGGCGCGCACGGACGACGCGCTCGCCGCGTACGACCGCGCGATCGCACTGCATCCCGACTATGCCGAAGCGCATTTCGCGCGCGCGTCGCTGTATCTGATCGAAGGCGATTTCGCGCGCGGCTGGCCCGAGTACGAATGGCGGCTGCGCGATGCGCAGCTTGCGCGGCACTACCGGCCGTTCACGCAGCCGGCGTGGCAGGGCGACACGCCGCTCGACGGCCGGACGGTGCTGATTCATGCGGAACAAGGGTTCGGCGACACGCTGCAGTTCTGCCGTTATGTGCCGCTGGTGGCCGCGCGCGGTGCGCGGGTCGTGTTCGAGGTGCAGCCGCCGCTGCGCGCGCTGATGGCGTCGCTGCCCGGTGCGGTCGACGTGATCGCGCGCGGCGAGCCGCTGCCGGCGTTCGACTGCCAGGCGCCGCTGCTGAGCCTGCCGCATGCGTTTCGCACCGACGAAGCCACCATTCCGCAAGCCGGCGCCTATCTGCATGCCGACCCGCAGCGCACGCGCGAGTGGGAAGCGCTGCTCGGCGAGCGGCGCCGGCCGCGGATCGGGATCGCGTGGGCCGGCAATCCGGAGCATCGCAACGATCACAACCGGTCGATCGATTTCGCGCGGCTCGCGCCGCTGTTCGATCTCGACGTCGACTGGATCAGCCTGCAAAAACCCGTGCGCGAACGCGACGCGGCGCGGCTCGCGGCGGCGCCGGTGCTTCGCGTCGACGACGAACTTGGCGACTTCGCGGACACGGCCGCGCTGATCGGCGCGCTGGATCTCGTGATCGCGGTCGATTCCGCGGTCGCGCACCTGGCGGGCGCGCTGGGCCGCGCGGTCTGGGTGCTGCTGCCCGAGCCGGCGGAGTGGCGCTGGATGCGGACCCGCGGCGACAGCCCGTGGTACCCGTCCGCGCGGCTGTTCCGGCAGGCGGCGCCGGGCGACTGGACGAGCGCGATCGACGCGGTGCGTGCCGCGCTCGCGCCGATGGCACGTTAGACACGACACGCGACACGAACAGTGACCAGTGGGGGCCACACGATGACACCGAACGGGGAAGGGACGACACTCGCGAGCGCGCCGGTCGCGCCGGATCGCCGTCCGCCCGACACCGCGCAACTCGAACGGCTGCTCCTGCGCGCGCGCAAGGCACACCACGACGGCGCGCTGCAGCATGCGGAACACGCGTATACCGAATTGCTGACGCTCGATCCCGAGCATCCGGAGGCGCTGCACCTGCTCGGCGCGGTGCGGTTCCAGCAAGGGCGCCTCGACGATGCCGAGCCGCTGATGCGGCGCTCGATCGAGCGCCGGCCGGTGCCGCTCGCGCTCGCGAATTATGCGGCGGTGCTGACGGGGCTCGGGCGCGAGCACGACGCGCTCACGCGGCTCGACGAAGCACTCGCGATCAATCCGGTCCATCAGCGCGTGCTGTTCCAGCGCGCGGGCCTGCTCGCGCAACTCGCGCGGTACGACGATGCGTGCGCGGTCTACGATCGGCTGCTCGAATTGACGCCCGGTTTTGCCGACGGCTATGTGAAGCGCAGCGACATGCTGCGCGCGCTCGGCCGTCACGACGACGCGCTCGCCGATTGCGACCGGTCGATCGCGCTGGCCGGGCGTTCGTTCGACGCGATGCGCGCGCGTGGCCTCGCGCTGCGCGAACTCGGCCGCTTTCGCGAGGCGGTCGACAGTTACGGCTACGCGCTCGCACAGAAACCGGGCAGCATCGAGGTGCTGTTCCTGCGCGGCGTCGCGTATCTCGACCTGAGCGATCCGGAACGCGCGCTGGCGGATTTCAATGCGGCGATCGCGGCGAGCCCGACCTTCGTCGATGCGATCTTCAACAGCTCGATCGCGCTCGAACAGCTCGGCCGGCACGACGAGGCGCTCGTGCGCTGCGACCGCGTGCTCGCGATCGATCCGCGCCACGCGCGGGCGCTCGCGAACCGCGGCAATGCGGCCAGCCACCTGGAGCGCTATCGCGACGCGGTCGACAGCTATGCGCGCGCGCTCGACGTGGAACCGCGCAGCCCCGGCGTGCTGTGCAACTACGCGAGCGCGCTGATGCGCGTCGAGCGTCACGACGATGCGCGCGACATGTGCGACCGCGCGCTGGCGCTCGACGCCGGCTACGTGCCCGCCTGGTTCACGCGCGGCCGCGTGCAGCTCGAGACGCACCGCTACGCGGCCGCGCTCGACGACTTCGCGCGCGTGATCGACGCGACGCCACGCGACAAGCTCGCGCACTTTCACAAGGGCAATGCGTTGCGCGCGTTGCGGCGCCACGATGCCGCGCGGCAGGCGTATGCGGATGCGATCGATATCGATCCCGACTACGTGCTCGCGCACTGCATGCGCGCGTTCCTGTGTTTGTCGATCGGCGATTTCGAAGCCGGCTGGGCCGAGTACGAATGGCGCTGGCGCGACACGCAGCTCGATGCGAGCCGGCGCACGTTCGCGCAGCCGCGCTGGACGCACGGGATGCCGCTCGACGGCAAGACGATCCTGCTGTACCCGGAACAGGGGCTCGGCGACACGCTGCAGTTCTGCCGCTATGTCCCGCTCGTGAAAGCGCTCGGCGCGCGCATCGTGCTCGAAGCGCCGGTCGAACTGAAGACGCTGTTCGCGACGCTCGACGGCGTCGATACGCTCGTCGCGCGCGGCGAGCCGCTGCCGCCGTTCGACCTGCATTGCCCGCTGCTGAGCCTGCCGCTCGAATTCCGCACGGACCTGGCGTCGATTCCCGCCGGCGTGCCGTATCTCGCGGCCGACCCCGTACGTGTCGCGCAATGGCGCGAACGGCTTGGCGCCGCGACGCGGCCGCGTATCGGCCTCGTGTGGTCCGGCAACCCGCTGCACCTGAACGACCGCAACCGCTCGATGACGCTCGCGGATCTGCTGCCGCTGTTCGACGACCGTTACGAGTGGATCAGCCTGCAGAAGGTGGTCCGCGACGAGGACCGTCCGGTGCTCGACGCGAGCGCGGTGCGCTTCGTCGGCGACGATCTTGCCGACTTCGCCGATACGGCGGCGCTGACTGCGCTGATGGACGGCATCGTCAGCGTCGATACGTCCGTCGCACATCTTGCCGGCGCGCTCGGCCGGCCGCTTGCGCTGATGATTCCCCATACGCCCGATTTCCGCTGGCTGCTCGAACGCGACGACAGCCCGTGGTATCCGTCGGCGCGGCTGTTCCGCCAGCCCGAGGGCGGGCAGTGGGCGCCCGTCGTCGAGCGGATCGCGGCCGGGTTGCCAATGCTCGTCGGCGGAGGCGCGCAATGAGTGCGCGCCGCGCGGCTGCGCCGCTGGCGGGCGCCGTACCGGGCGCTGCGGCCGTGCCGCTGCAAGCGGTGCTCGCCGATGCGCTGCGCCAGGCGCGCACGCGTCTCGAACAGCGCGACTTCGCCGGGGCCGGACGGCTCTACGAAGGCGTGCTGGCGATGGCGCCCGATCATGTCGAGGCGCTGCACCTGCTGGGCCTCGTGCACCTGCAGCTCGGCGATCCCGCGCGGGCCGAGCCGCTGATCGCGCGCTCGATGACGTTCGGATTGACCCAGCCGTGGAATCTGGCGAACCACGCGGCGGCATTGACCGGTGTCGGCCGTCATCGCGATGCGCTCGCGCTCGCCGATCGCGCACTCGCGATCGATCCGGACCATGCGCCGTCGCATGCGGCGCGCGGCGATGCGCTGCTTGCGCTCGGGCAATACGACGCGGCGCTGGCGGCCTACGACCGGGCGCTCGTGCGCGAGCCGGCGCATGCAACGGCGTGGCGCAAGCGCGGCGAGACGTTGCGCCGGCTCGAGCGGCCCGCTGACGCGCTGATCAGCATCGAGCGCGCGTTGCGGATCGACCCGAACGATGCGGCCGCGAACATCGAGCGCGGGCATGCGCTGCGCGCGCTCGGCCATCGCGAGCAGGCGCTGCACAGCTATCAGCTCGCGATGGTCGTGCGCGGCAAGACGCCGGAGCTCGTCTACGCGTGCGGCGTCGTGATGACCGAACTGGGCCGCCCGGCCGACGCGCTCGCGTGTCTCGACGAAGGGCTCGCACGTCTGCCGAAGGACGAGCAGTTGCTGTACGCGAGTTGCGTTGCGCTGGATTTGCTACATGCCCGCGACGAATTGCTGAAGCGCTGCGACCGGCTGCTCGCGCTGAATCGCGGCAACGTCGCCGCGTGGGTCGGGCGCGGTAACGCGCTGCTCGGGCTCGAGCGTCACGCGCAAGCCGCCGAAGCCTACGCGCAAGCGCTGGCACGCAATCCCGGCGATATCGACGCGCGCCGCAACCGCGCGGCCGCGCTGCGCGCGCTCGGCCGGTTCGACGACGCGCTCGCCGATTACGACGCGGCGCTGGCGCTGACGGGCCCGCACGCGGAACTGCATTACAACCGCGCGCTCGCGCTGCAGCAGCTCGGCCGCTACGACGACGCGCTCGCGAGCCACGCGGCGGCGGCAGCCGCGCCGGCGGACACGGCGCAGGCGTTGTTCACGCGTGCGCTTGCACGCCAGCACCTCGGCGACGACGACGCGGCGCTGACCGATTACGCCGACGCATGCCGGCGCGATCCGAATCATGGCGCCGCGCGCCGCTCGGAGGCGTTCTGCCGGCTGCTGACGGGCGATTTCGACGCGGGCTGGCGGCAGCACGAGGCGCGCTGGGAGGCGGCCGACGTGATGCTGCACCGGCGTCATGCGGACCGGCCGCGATGGACCGGCGACGAACCGCTCGCGGGTCGCACGCTGCTGCTGCATGCGGAGCAGGGTTATGGCGACACGCTGCAGTTCTGCCGCTACGCGAATCTGGCGCACGACGCGGGCGCGACCGTGATCGTCGAGGCGCCGGCCGCGCTCGGCGAGCTGCTCGGCACGCTGCGCGGCGTGAGCCGCGTCGTCACCGAAGGGCAGCCTATGCCGGCGTTCGACCTGCACTGTCCGCTGATGAGCCTGCCGTACGCGTTCCGCACGACGCTCGATACGGTGCCGGCCGACGTACCGTACCTGCGCGCCGATGTGTCGCGGCGTGCCGCGTGGGCACGGCGCATCGACGCGATCGCGCCGCCGGGCCGGTTGCGCGTCGGGCTCGCGTGGTCCGGCAACCCGCGCCACTCGAACGACGAGAACCGCTCGATACCGTTCGCCATGCTCGCACCGCTCGTCGCGAGCGAGGCGCTCGACGCGACGTTCGTGAGCCTGCAGCCGCAGGTGCGCGCGCGCGATGCCGACGCATTCGCCGCGAGCGGCGTGCTGTCGTTCGCGGACGCGTTGCACGATTTCGCCGAAACGGCGGCGCTGGTCGACACGCTGGATCTCGTGATCAGCGTCGACACGTCGGTCGCGCATCTGGCCGGCGCGCTCGGGCGGCCGGTCTGGGTGCTGCTGCCGCGCGTGCCGGACTGGCGCTGGCTGCTCGAACGCGACGACAGCCCGTGGTATCCGGCCGCGACGCTGTTCCGGCAGACGCGGCCCGGCGACTGGCCGGCCGTCATCGGCCGCGTGGCCGACGCGCTCGGCAGGGCGCGCCGCGACCGCCCCGCGGCGGCGTGACCGGCCTTCCATGACAAAAGCTACGGACCTTTTCACGGCGGCCGGAATGGTCCGTAACAGTCGCCACGTCGCTGCCATTCGCGCTTCGTATGGTCTTCGGATTCCAGCGGCCCGTTTCGGGCGCAACGACATGTGCGGTGCCGGACCGGCGCCGCGCGCAAATTCCTAGCATCGGGGTGGCAAGAATGGCAGCACGCGCACGTACGGAACGGCAACTTCGCGCAACGGCCTCGCGGTCGGTCCTGAAATCGGAGCTGAGCCCGCTTTACCGGGCGGTCGTGCTGATGCTCGCGGCGGGCGTGTCGGCGCATGCGCACGGGGCCGGCATCATGAACCTCGGGCAGGTCGCACGTGTGTCCGGTGGCGGCGCGGGCGGCGCCGCCGGCATGCCGGGCGTGCCGAATCTCGGCGTGTCGCCGCAGCAGGCGCTGCAGGCGAGCCAGCCGTCGATCCGCAACCTCGGCTATGCCGCGCACGCGATCGCCGCGCAGATCGCCGCGCAGCAGAATGCGGCGGCGGCCGCGGCGAAGTTGCCGTCGACCGTGCCGAACGGGCTGGCGCCGGGCGGGCTGCAGGTGGCGGCGGGCGCGTCGGGCGATACGAACAATCCGGTGCTGTGGTTCAACGCGAATGCGCCGACGCAGAACACCGACGCGAGCGGCCACGTGAACGTCGACGTGAAGCAGACCGGGCAGAACGCGGTGCTGACGTGGGAGACGATGAACGTCGGCCGGCAGACCACGCTGAACTTCGACCAGTCGGGCGGCACGCAGACGAACGGCGCGAACAACTGGGCCGTGCTGAACCGGATCAACGATCCGAGCGGACGGCCGAGCCAGATTCTCGGAAACATCACGGCGCAGGGCGCGGTGTACGTGATCAACCGGAACGGCGTGCTGTTCGGCGCCGGGTCGCAGGTGAACGTGCATTCGCTGGTTGCGTCGTCGCTCGACGTGCTGAACATGAACAATTACAACCAGACCTTCGTCAACAGGGTTCCGGTTGTGACGGACAGCAGTCTTGCGCAGGATGCCGCGGGGATCGTCGCGAGCAACAAGCAGTTCCTCAGCCTGCCGGCCGGGACGACGGGCGGGCTCGCGTATGCGGAGTCGGGCAGTTCGGCCGGGGTGAACGGCAACAGCCGGGTTCCGAACGAGGTGCTCGGCCTGGGCAACCAGGTCAATCTCACGTCTGCCGGCCAGTATCAGCCGTGGGGTGATGTCACCATCGAGCAAGGCGCATCGATCACCACGCACGCGAACGGCAATGTGAGCGATGGCGGCTTCGTGATGATCGCGGCGCCGAACGTGACGAACGCAGGGCATATCAAGGCGACGGACGGGCAGGTGGTGCTCGCGGCGGGTGTCGGCGTAAGCCTGCGACCCAACAGCGGCGCCACGACGAATCCGCAGGTGCTGCTGCCGGAGCTGAGCGGCAAGATCACGCTGCTCGGCCCGAACGGCCAGATGACCGACATCACGCCGGCCGGCACGCTGACCAATACCGGCATCGTGGAGGCCGCGCGAGGCAACGTGAACCTGCTCGGTAGCCGCGTCGCGCAGAACGGCGTGGTGGGCGTGACGACGAGCGTCAATTCGCCCGGCACGATCACGATTTCCACGGTCGACGAATATCAGTCGAACAATCCGAACGGAGTGGCCTATCTCGGGCAGGGGCTTCAGACGACGGACAGCACCGGTGGCGCTAACGACACGCACCGCGCTGGCCTCCTGAGCTTCGGCCCCGATTCGGTGACGACGGTGATGCCGGACGGCAACGGCCAGACGACGCCGTCGACGCCCGGCGCGACCTTCACGCCAGGCAGCATCGGCATGACGGCCGGCTCGGTGTGGTTCCAGGGCGGCTCGCTGATCGAGGCACCCGGTTCGAAGGTATCGGTCGGGGCGCTCGCGCCGTCGGCATCGGGCGCCCAGGCGCCGGCCGGCCAGACCGCCGTGCCGGGCCGGATCTATGTCGACAGCGGCGCGACGATCGACGTGTCGGGTCTCGCGAACGTCGAGGTGCCGATCGCGCAGACGCTCGTGACGGTCGACCGCATCGGCCAGAACGAACTCGCCGATTCACCGCTGCTGCGCAACGGGTTTCTGCTCGGCTACAAAAATCTCGTGTTCGACAGCACGCTGACGGGCGCGCGCAGCGACGGCGTGTCGTGGGTCGGCAGCCCGATCCTGAACCTGTCGGGCTATGTGAACCTGATTCCGCGCACCGTCGACCAACTGCTGACCAACGGCGGTTCGATCATGTTGTCGGGCAACGAGGTGATGACCGCGACCGGTTCGTCGATGAACCTGAACGGCGGCTACGTGCACGTCGACGGCGGCATCGTCAACACGACGCGGCTGGTCGATGCCAACGGTGCAATCGTGCCGATCGACAAGGCGAGCCCGTACGACACCTATGTCGGCATCGCGGGCCAGTTCACCGAATCCCATCCGCGCTGGGGCGTGACGAAGTCCTGGTACAACCCGCTGCAGACGGCGGGCACGTATCAGGGCGACTACATCGTCGGCGGCAACGCGGGCACGCTCGATATCTACGGGCGGCAGTCCGCGGTGCTGGACGGCGACATCAGCGCGCAGGCGTTCGGCGGCGCGAAGCAGATGCAGGGCAACAGCCTGCCGAGCGGCGGGACGTTCAACCTCGGCGCCGATCCGAAGCTTGACGGCGCCGCGCTGGTGCACCTGACGTCGAACAACAACGAGGTTGCGTCGGGCACCGCAGGCCTGGTCGTGCTGCAGGACAAGGCGCCGCAACTCGCCGACATCGCGCCGGGTTTCTCGATCGATACGCCGCTCGACCAGACGGCGCTGCAGGCGCTGCCGGCGACCGATCCGCGCAATGTGCTCACGACCACCGTGGTGCCGGTCGCGACGTTGAACAACGGCGGCTTCGCGAACCTGAACGTGACCGAGGACAAGGCGGGCGGCAAGGGCGTCGTGGTGCCGCAAGGCACGCAGCTGAACCTGCAGCCAGGCGGCTCCATCACCATCAATAGCCCGGTGGCCGGTACCGACGTCAACGTGGCCGGCCGCCTGTCCGTGCCGTCGGGGGTGATTTCGATCACGAGCGGCGGCAACGTGATCGTCGGCCCGCAGGGCGTGATCAGTGCCGCGGGGCAGTGGGTAAACAACGACGTGCAGGCGGCGCCGGGTACGACGCCGGGCAACAGCCAGTTCATCAACGGCGGCAGCATCACGCTCTCCGCGTTGCTCGGATCGAACGTGATCGGCGGCGGGCTGGTGGGCGACACCTCGGGTTCGGTGCTGCTGCAGCCAGGCAGCGTACTGGACGTATCGGGCGGCGGCGAGATGCTGTCCAACGGCCAACTGCTGATGCAGAACGGCGTGCCTGCCGGACGCGGCGGAAATGTGACGTTGCAGGCGTATTCCGCGACACCGCTGAAACAGTTTGGCGGGTCGGACAGCGGGTCGACCTTGCCCAGCGTGCAGCCGACAGCCGGCACGATCGCACTGGGCGGCACGATCCTGAGCGAAGGGTTTTCGGGCGGCGGCACGCTGACGCTGCAGGCGCTCGGATTCCGGATCGGCGGCGCTGAAGCCGCCGCGTCGCCCTGGGACGTCTATCTCCCGGAAAGCTTCTTTGCACGGCAGGGCTTCGGCAAGTATGTGCTGAATGCGTTCTACGACACGACGGTCGCGCCCGGCGCGTCGGTTGCCGTCACGCAATTGAATCGTATTCCGGACATGGTCGCGCTTCAGCAGGCGGCTACGGGTGCGAACCTGGCGGCAGGCGGCCTGACCACGATCGGGCAGCTTGATGCGTATCACCGGCACGCAACGGATCTCGTTTTGACCGCCGGCAACGATACGTCGTGGCGGCAGGGCCAGCTTGCCACCACGCCGTCGTATCCGGGCGTCACCGGCGCAGTCACACTGTCGGAAGGTGCGTCGATCCACGCGGATGCCGGTGCGAGCATTGGCCTTGGCTCACCGGCACAGGTCACGGTACTCGGCTCGATCGTCGCGCCGGGCGGGTCGATCACGCTGAGCGCGGACGGGAACGGCACGAACGCGCAGGCCGGGCAGTTCAGCACGGGTTTCATGAGCGCGAGCCAGTCGGTCTGGCTCGGCGCGGATGCTTCGCTCGACGTATCGGGCACGGCATTGGCCAATCCGCTTGCGGCGCCGGTCAAGATCGGCGCGACGACGGTCGTGCCGAACACGGGCAAGGTGCTGGCGGGCGGCTCGGTCACGATGTCGAGCGATACGGGCTACGTGGTCGCGCAGTCGGGCTCGAAGATCGACGTATCCGGCACGTCGGCGACATTTGACCAGTTGCAGCCCAATGGCACATACGCGTCGCAGCCGGTGTGGAGCGATGCCGGCTCGATCACGCTGTCGGCGGCGAACGGGTTGTTCGCGGATGCGACGCTGGCCGGGCGTCCGGGCGCCGTGCAGGCACGGGGCGGCACGCTGACGATCCTGCCGCGCCAGGCGGACCCGCATAGCAACGGTTCGACCGCCACCGCGCTCGTGGTGCGGCAAGACGGTACATTCGTGCCCGCGGGCCTGATGCCCGGGCAGAGTTTCTCGTCGGCGATCGATTCGACCACCGGCTTGCCGATCGGGCAGTCGAGCGGCGTCCTTCAGTTCGCGGCGGACCGGCTCGACGGGTCCGGCATCGCCAATCTGGTATTGGGCAGCGGCATACCGCCCAACGGTGCGCCATCAATACCGATCCTGTTTGCCGGCAACGTCACGCTGTCGTTGCCGGAATCCGTGACGTTGAACACGGGGCGCGTCGCCGCCATCGGCATGGGGCAACTGTCGTCGCTGCTGTCGACACCCGCGCGCACGGCCGACGGAACGCTTGCGGCGGCCGTCGACGGCTTGCTCGCGCAACCGCAGCCGTCGTTGGGCACGACGGTCGAGATCGATGCGCCGTACGTCGCGTTGTCGGGGCCACCCATCCAGTTGCAGTCGCCGCAGTTCAAGCCGATCGCGGCACTGTCCGACGCGACGCTGAACGTGAACGCATCGTTTATCGATCTGAAGAACCAGGCCCAGCTCAACAATTTCGCTCATGCGAACTTCACGAGCAGCGGCGATATACGTCTGAGTTCGACGAACGCGGGTCAGTCCGCGGCCGGCACCGCGCCGGGGATGCTTTATACGCCGGGCAACCTGACGTTCAACGCGGCGGATCTGTATCCGTCGACTGGTAGCACGTTCGTCGTCGCCGCGGTGGGCCCGACCGATTCGGCAACGGGCAAACCGGCGCCGACGACGGTCACGTTCGCGTCGAACGGCGTATCGGGCACGCCGTTGTCGGCGGGCGGCGCGCTGCTCGTGGACGCGACGAACATCGTGCAGGGCGGTACGGTGCGAGCACCGTCCGGCACGATCGTGTTCGGCGTGGGCGATCCGTCGAATGCGGCGACGCAGGCCCAGTTTGCCGGGTTGCCGCTCGTCGCGACGGATACGGTGAAGCTCGTGAACGGCAGCGTGACGTCGGTTTCGAACGGCGGCTTGGTCATTCCGTACGGCGCGACGATCGACGGAGTCGAGTGGCAGTTCAATCCGCTTGCCGGCAACACGACGTCCGACCTGACCGCACCGCCCGCGAAATACGTGGGCGTGAACGGCAGCAATGTCGCGCTCGACAAGGGCGCGACGATCGACCTGTCCGGCGGCGGCGACCTGCAGGCAATCGAATGGGTGCCGGGTACCGGCGGCACGCGCGACGTGCTGTCGCAATACAACGTGAGCTATGCAAGCGGCAAGGGCGCGACGGCCGTGCCGGTCAACGTCGGAGCCGGCAACGTCTATGCGATCGTGCCGGGCAAGCAGTCACCGGTCGCGGCGTATGACCCGACCCTTGCGCAGACGATACAACCGTCCACCAATGACAACGGCACGGCAACGACTGCGACCGCGACGATGGGCGTCGGGCGGGCGAGCCTGACCGACCCGGTCGGCAAGGCTGTATATCTGTCGGGCGTGCCGGGGCTGGCGCCCGGCTACTACACGCTGCTGCCGGGCAAGTACGCGACGCTGCCGGGCGCGTATCGCGTCACGGTGTCGAACACGGCCGGCAATCTCGTGCCGGGCGCGAACCAGGTGCTGCAGGACGGCACGGTCGTGACGGCCGGCTACTTCGCCGACGCGTTGACGGGCAGCCGAAGCGCGACGCCGACGCTGTTCAACGTGCAGTCGAACGGTGTGTGGCAGCAATACTCGCAATACACGCTGACGGGCGCGAACGCGTATTTCACGAAACTCGCCGCGACGAAGGGCAACGTGACGCCGCCGTTGCCGGTGGACGGCGGTCAACTGGTGCTGGCGGCGACGAAGGCGCTGTCGCTCGGCGCGACGCTGAATGCGGCGGCCGGTGCGGGCGGCGCGCCGGCCCAGGTCGACATCGCGTCGCAGGACATCCAGATCACCGGTAACGGCAGCGCGGCGCTGCCCGGCTATCTGCAGATCGGCAGCGACGCGCTCGATTCGCTGAATGCGGGCAGCCTGCTGATCGGCGGCACGCGCGCGGCGACGACGAGCGGCGTCACGATCACGCCGATCGCGAACAGCGTCGTCGTGTCCAACGACGGAAACACGGCGCTGAAGGGCCCCGAGATCCTGCTCGTCACGAAGACCGACGGCAGCGGCACTGATCCGAACGCGGCGAACGGCCTGCGCGTCGATGCCGGTGCGTCGATCGCCGCGCAGGGCGATTACCCGGCAGCCAAGGATCAGCCGATCGCGATCGCCGGCGACGGTGCGTTGCTGCGCGTGTCGAATGGTGCGATGGCGCCGCTGTCGCGCACCGGAGGGACGGGCACGGGATTGATGACGGTCGGCGCGGGCGCGACGCTCGCGGGCGGCCAGGCGTTGCTGCTCGATTCGTCCGGCGACTTGAAGGTCGATCCGTCCGCCGTGCTGTCGGCCAAGGCGATCACGGCGGACGGCTCCGCGATTACGTTCACCAACGCGAGCGGCGCGTCGGCGGCGAGCCTGCCGGGCTTCGTCGTCGATCCGGCCGGCCTCGCGCAGTTCGCGAACGCGCAGCAGGTCACGTTGCGCAGCTACGGCGCGATCGGTTTCGTCGGCGACGTGAACGCGACGTTCGGCAACAGCGTCGATCTGAGTGCGGGCACGTTCACGAGCGATGGCGGCCACGTCACGCTGAATGCGCAGCAGGTCGCGTTCACGAACGAGATGGGCGCCGCGCCCGGCACGACGACGGCCGGAAACGGCACGCTGACGGTCAACGCGAAGGAAATCGACTTCGGCACGGGCACGAAGGCGGCCAGCGGCTTCGGCTCGGCGGTGATGAACGCGACGGCCGGCATCGTCGGCCAGGGTACCGGCACGTTCGACTTCGGTGCACTGCCGGTCACGCTCAATGCGCCGGTCTACCTGGCCGATACGAGCTCGGCCGCCATCGTGAAGACGACAGGCGCACTGACGCTGAACGGCGCGTCGGGCACGGCATTGAAGCCCGATGCGGTTGGCGGCGCATGGACCTTCACCGGCGGCACCGTCGTCGACAACGGTGCGACGATCAGCGCGCCGGCCGGCAACGTGACGCTCGAGGCGACGACCGGCAACCTGACGATCGGCGGCGGATCGACGGTCAGCGCGGCAGGCGTGTCGAAACAGTTCTTCGACGTGACGCGCTACGCGCCGGCCGGTTCGATTGCGTTGACGGCCGATGCGGGCACGGTCGACGTGCAGGCGGGCTCGACGCTCGATTTCTCCGGCGCCAGCGGCGGTGGCGCGGCAGGCAGTCTTTCGCTGTCGGCGCCGCAACAGGTCGTGAACCTGAACGGCACGATCAAGGGCGGCGCGGCGAGCGGTTATGCGGGCGGGTCGTTCTCGCTGAATACCGGTGGTGCTGCGGACCTCGATGCGCTGTCGAAGACGCTGGCATCGAGCGGCGTGAACCAGGCGATCACCGTCCACACGAAGACGGGCAACCTGACGCTGTCGCCGGGTAACACGCTGACCGCGCACTCGGTGCTGCTGACGGCCGACGGCGGTTCGGGAAGCTCGGCCGATACGGCGAACGGCAACGTGAACGTGCTCGGGACGATCGACGCGTCCGGCAAGGCAGGCGGCGAGATCGACCTGTACGGCCGCAATGGTGTGGACATCGAAGGTTCGCTGCTGGCGCGCGGCTCCGATCCGAACCAGCGCGGCGGCAAGGTCAACATCGGCACGACCGCAATGTTCGATCCGACGATCGTCGACGCAAACGGCAACCCAGTCGCGTACAACGCAACCTATGGGTACGAGAACATCCTGCGTGCGAACGCGGGCGCGATCACGCTCGGCGCGAATGCGCTGATCGACGTGTCGGGCGGGACGGCAGGTGGTTTGTCGGGCGGCACGGTGAATTTCCGTGCGCCGCTGCTTGCCGACAATGGTGTGAAGGTCAACCTGCCGGATACGTTCAACGACGGCAAGGGCATCGTCGGCTCGCGCGCGACGACGCTTGAGGCGTATGCGGTATGGAGCACGACGGACGCGACGACCGGCGCGCAGCACTTCGACGGCGTCATCGACCCCGCGGGATGGTATGACAAGAGCGGGCATCTGCTGGCAGGCACGTTCACGGGGCAGAGCACGTCCGGCACGCCGGCGACGTTCTCGTTCGCACCGGACGGCTCGGGCGGCGGCACGTTGACGAATCAGGCGACGGGCGTGGCGACGAGCGTCACGCAGGTGCAGCTTCAAGGCGGTGATAAAGATATTGGTTTCGGCGGGCTGAACAACATGTACTTCGCGCCCGCGAGCGGCGGCGCGAATACGGATCACCAGACGTTCTACGGATATCAGAACGGCGATGCGTCGACGGCGGCGCCGGGCACGCTGATGGGGTTCGTACAGCACGGGCTCGATACACTGGTCGATCCGTTTGCCGGCAAGAACGTCGCGAACGCACGCATCGTGCCGGGGATCGAGCTCGACAACCCGAGTTCGGCGATCAACGGCGGCGATATTCAGGTGCTGACGAACTGGAACCTCGGCGCGGGTACATCGCCGACGAATCTCGCGTTCCGGTTCGATGGGCAAGCGCCGGTCGTGACGCTGCGCGCCGAGAACAACGTGAAGGTGAAGGCGAGCCTGTCGGACGGATTCTTCCAGATCGCGAACCCGCTGGGCGGCGGGGGGACGATTCCGGTGCCGCCGTTGTCGACGTTGGCTGCGGTACAAGCGATCTACAACATGCCGTCGGGGTATTACGCGAGTATGGGCATTGGACTGTCGTATTTCGCGGGCAATGGCCTGGCTTTTGGTCCGGGGCAAGTGACCGGCGGTACGCCGGACGAGATAGCCGAGTACTACGCGCTATATTCGGCGTATGCGAATTACCTGGTCCAGCCTGCGGGGGGGCTTGCGTCTTCGTTGCAATTGGCGTCTAAGACGAATATCGACACTATCGAGATCATCTACAACTTGCGGGGAACCAACTCGAGCACAATGCAGCCTGGGCAGCCTGTGGCACCGATTGTGCCGACGGCGGCCGAGCAGGCATCGAATCCTGGTTCCTATCTGATCTATCTGAATCAGTACCAGAAGTATCTGTCCGATTCTGTTCAGTATGTTGTCCAGCACAACCAGCAATGGCCGCTAGTGGCGATTCTCGCGGCTCCGGCCGTTCAGCCCGTTTCGGTGATCGCGACCCCGACAATCAGCATTCCTGCCCTGACGGACAATACTCCGTCGCCGACGTCGGTTGCGACCGTTCCAATTCCTCTTGTGTCTGCTTCGCTGACGGGCGGCCCGAGCAGTTCCTTCCGCGTAGTGGCAGGGGCGGATCTGAACAGCACGAATCCGCTGGCGCTTCAGGCGCGGACTGCAGGAAGCGGACCGAACGACAAGAGCGTGACTTTCGACGGGCATACGACGTTCGTCGACAGCAACGGTCTGGCAATTCTGGCGCCGACGATGATACGCACCGGTACCGGTTCGATCGATATCGCGGCAGGCAATGACATCGCGCTATTCGACAGCAGTTCGATTCAGCCGAACAGTCCTGACATAACCGTTCCTGGTGTGATTTACACAGGCGGCGCGCCTGCGACGGGGGCGCCGGCCGGCACGGGTCTTTCGATCATTCATGGCTTGAACAACAATCCGGATATTCTGGTCACGTCCGCCGTCAATCCGGACTCGGCCGGCGATATCACGATTCATGCGCAGGGCGATATCAAGGGCGCGGAGTATCTGATCGACGTGAATGGGACGGTGACCGGGCGGCAAGGCGCCAACATCAGCCCGTTCTGGTGGCAGTGGATGCAGATCGGCAATCCGACCGGGATGGTCGGGGCGACCAATCCCGTATCGCAGACCGTACAGACGTCGATCAACTTCGGCGCATTCGATCAAGGCGTGTTGAGCGCGGGTGGCAACGTGTCCGTGTCGGCTGGCGGGAATATTTCCGACCTTTCGGTGTCGCTGCCGACCACGTGGTATTTGACCGGCGCCAATACCGACAATCCCACGGTCAATACGGTCGGGGGCGGCAACCTGTCGGTGCGAGCAGGACGGGACATTCTGAGCGGAGGCTATTTCGTCGCGAAGGGATCCGGAACGATCACGGCGGGCGGGAAGATCGGGGCGGACATTGCGGTGCCTTCGTCAGTCGACGGCCAGCCTGCCGTCACGATGGATACGCTGCTGGCGACACAGGATGGCGTGCTCGACGTAAGCGCGCGACAAGGCGTCAGCATCGGGCGCGTGTTTGATCCGTCGTATGCGCAGAGCAATGCGCTGTTGAGTGCGTACCAGCAACAGGCCGACATGAAGGGCTATTCGTCGACGTCCGCCGTCAATATTGTGTCGACGACGGGCGACGTCTCAATTGGTACGCTCTCCAACATCAGCCTGATCGGCGGTGGCAATTTTAGCCCGCCAACACCGGGCAAACTCGACCTGTCGTCCATTCTACCGGCGTCGCTAGATCTGACCGCTTTCACTGGCGGCATTACGGTTGCAGCGAGCGGCGAGCTTTACCCGTCGGCATCGGGCAATCTGAATCTGATTGCCGACCAGACCGTCACTCTGTCGACCATCAACGGCATGGGACCGCCTGACGGGCAGCCGTCATTCGGCATGCTCGATGTCGATCCGTCCGCGATGCCGTCACCGGCGAAGCCGAATGTTTTCGTCGTGAACCCGACGACGGCATCGGCGGCGGCGCATGATCCGGTTGCCCTGCATGGCGACGATACCGTACCGGCGCGAATCTACAGTCTGAACGGCGATATTGTCGATAGCGTACCGGGAAATACATCAACCTTTAATGTCGTGGTTCCGGTGGTGATCGACAAACCGGCGTTGATCCAGGCCGGCCGGGATATCGTCAACTTGTCCTTCCTGGGACAAAATCTGCGCAGATCCGACGTGACGCGGATCGTGGCGGGGCGCGACATCTACGATACGCACGCGTCGGGCTTGCCCGCGCTGAATATCGGCGGTCCCGGCACGTTCGACATCGAAGCCGGCCGCAATATCGGACCGTTGACCAATCTGTCGGGCGTAACGAACGCGGCTGGCATAACCACCGGTATCAACGCGATAGGTAACGCAAACAATCCGTATTTGCCCCACGAGAGCGCGAACATCAATGTACTATTCGGTGTCGGGCCGGGTATCGATACCGCTTCGTTCGTCTCGACGTATGTCGATCCGGCGAAGTCCGTACCGGGTGTTTCCAGCGCGACGCCCGCGCTCGTTACGTTCATGGAGCAATACGAGGCGGGTCTCTCGGTCGACACGGGGCTGGTCAACGATCAGCCGGCGATCAAGCCGTTGAGCGCGGACGAGGCCTGGTCGAAATTCAAGGCGCTGCCGCAGTATGTCCAGCAGCTCTTTGCCGAGCAGGTGCTGTTCAAGGTGCTGACCAGCGTCGGTGAGGATTACAACAACCCGGCCAGTCCGTACTATCAGAAATACGCGCGCGGCTACGAAGCGCTCAATACAATGTTCCCGGCTTCGCTCGGCTACACGGCCAACAATCTCGGCGGCGGCAGCAACGGTGCAAACAAGCTTACCGACACGGGCGATCTGGATATTCGCAGCACGACGATCCAGACCCAGCAGGGCGGCAACGTGTCGATCCTCGGCCCGGGCGGGCAGGCGCTGATCGGGAGTACTTCCGCACCGCCTCAGATCGTCGACAGTACGACCGGCAAGACGATTGCCGGGCCCGGAACGATGGGTGTTCTCACGCTCGAGAAGGGTGACATCAATATCTTTACGGACCGCAGCGTGCTGCTCGCCCAGAGCCGGATCTTCACCGAGCAGGGCGGCGACATGACGATCTGGAGCTCGAACGGCGACATCAACGCGGGCAAGGGTGCGAAGTCGTCGGCCGACACGCCGGCGCCGCAATACGTGTGCGACGCGAACCACTATTGCACGGTCGACGCACGAGGGCAGGTCACGGGCGCGGGCATTGCAACGTTGCAAAGCGTGCCGGGTGTGCCGACCGGTACGATCAACCTGATCGCGCCTCGTGGCACGGTCGATGCGGGCGACGCAGGGATTCGCGCGGGCAACCTGAACGTCGCTGCGTTGCGCGTGGTGAATGCCGACAACATTCAGGTGACCGGCAAGGCGACCGGCATCCCGCTCGTGCAGGCGGTGAATACCGGTGCGTTGACGGCCGCGAGTGCTGCTGCATCGGCTGCCACGCAGGTGGCGCAGGATATCGCGAAGAACAACGCGTCCGGCAGTGCGGTGCGGCGCTGGACGATCTCGGTGCAGGTCGAAGGCTTCGGCGATGCGGGTGGCGCCGGCGAGAAGAAGCACAAACAGCAGGTTGGCTACGATTCGTCGAATGCGGTGTCGATTCTTGGTTTCGGTCAACCCGGAGCCACGCAACGGGCCACGTTGACATCCGAGGAGCGGAACCGGTTGGGCAAGATCTGATCGAGGTGAAGCGTGGCTCGACGCGGGCCGCCGGTAGTATCGGCGCTCGCGTTTTTTGTATGGCTGCACGGACCGTTCGATCAAAGATGGAATGAGTGTCCCCCGTGATTCGAATCCTTGCTCTCCGATTGCAATGATGTGGGTCAGGAAGTTACGCGTCACCTGATGAATAGGTTGATGGCTATCAAATAAAGCTGCGCCCCTGGTAACCCTGGGGCGCAGCCAGTTTAGATCTCGGTAGTCAGCGTATCGACTTAGCGACCGACCACCGTGCCCGTGCAGACGCTCGTATTGCCGATGTCGAGGTTCAGGCCGCTCGTGTTGCTCAGGAAGTCAGCCGAAATCGCCGTCTGGAAGTTCGACGGCACGGTGTCAAAGCCGTTGCCATGAACGATCGACGCGAAGCTGGCGTTCGTGTAGTGGCTGTTCAGGAAGTCATGAACGGCGGTCTTGACCGTCGAATCCTTGTAGCACTGGCTCAGGATGATCTGGCTCGTGCCGGAAACCGGATAGCCCGAAACCGGGTTGCCGGCGGCGGGTACCCAGGCTGCCGGGTTGTTAGCCGTGAGCTTGCTCGGGGCTGCAACGGAACCGAGCGCGGTCGTCGCATTCGCATACGTCGGCGCGTAGTACGCGCCGTTCGTCTTGTTCACGAGGCTCGCCACCGGCAGTTGCAGCGCGCCGGCCGGCGTCACGACCGTGCTCGACGGGGCGAGGAACGTGTTTGTGTAATCGGGGCTCAGGTATGCAACGGCGGCACCGGTGGAGGACGACAGCGCATTGCGCACGCCGCCGCTGCCCGAAACGCCGGTGAAGTTCGACGGCACGACGCCGCCCGGGAACGAAGCCGTGAACGTCAGCGAATCGACGAACGTCACGCCCGTGGCCGTGTTGGTGGCCGAGCAGACGGCTGCCAGATGGCGCGTCAGCAGTTCGGTCGTGCCGCTGCCATCCGAGCGGTAGATGACCTTGATCGGCGAGCTGGTCGTCGTGTACGCCGAACCCGTTTGCGGGTTGATGACCTGGTTCCAGTCGGTCAGCTTGCCCGAGAAGATCCCGCACAGATCGTCGTCGTTCAGTGCAATGCTGTGCGCTTGACCCGGCGTCGTTTGCGGCGTCGTCGTGCTCGTCACGGCCGGGCCGTTGACGACCGGCACCGTGATCGGCGTGACGATGTACGGGATCTGGATCAGCGGGCCGTTGGTCGCGCCGAGGCCGGCCTTGTACGACGTGAGCTGGGCGGTCGACAGCGCCGCATCGCTGTTCGCGAAGTGGACCGTGCCCGTGACCGTCGAGCCGAAGAACGTCGGCTGGTTGTTCAGGAATGCGTTCTGGCCGGCGCCCGAGCCAACCGAGTAATACGTGAACGAGCCTTCGGCCGTGCCGAACAGGCCGATTTCGGTCGCGGTGTTGCCGATCGCGCCGATGGTCGGGGCGACGAGCGACGAACCGCCGCCGTGGATGTCCGCGGCCATTGCGGCCGTGGCGCCCAGACCGGAAACAACGAGAGCGAGGACTTGACAGATCTTGCGCTTGCTGGATTTCATGAGAAATTTCCTTGAACGAAGATAAACGGGAACCCCTGCTGTTGCGGTTGGAATGCTTATGGACCGCCGCGTAAATGTAGGGGGTAATTCGAATGACGCGTGTGAATTTTTCATAACGAATGGTGCGTAACATTTTTATCGAGCAAGCCATTGCGTTATTCGAATTGATAAAGTGCGGAGCGGAGCGTCATTCGGCACAGGTTGGAACGTTCAGATATTGAGATTTGGACGGAATCGTTCGGCGGATCGCGCGCGGGAGCCCGCATGAGGCTTGATGGAAGACGTCGACGTAGCATGCGAGCCCGCGCGGCGCTATCCCAACTTCAAGACGGTTTCGTGGCGGATGTTACGGAACATTGTGCACGTCGATGAATATCTTCCGTTTTGACGTATTTCTTCCGTTTTTTTTGCGCGAATATGAAAATTGAAGGCCGATGAAGATCGCGAGTATTTAATGTATGACCGGTTAATTGATTGGGTAAGAATGAAATCGTTCTTGTGTTATAAGAATAACGACGCCGGGTAATAAGATCCGCGAAAAAAGGTAGCCCAACATCCGTCACAAATTTGCGCCGGTTCGCTCCGTAGTCTTCTCCGGCGACTCCGTCCGGCACATCGCGCGCCGTCGCCGAAAAAGTCGCACGCGTGACACGAGGGCACTGACATGTCGGCATTCCGCTACGAAGCGATCGATCTCACCGGCCGCACGCTGAAAGGCGTGCTCGAAGCCGACAGCGCGCGGGCCGGCCGCAGCCATCTGCGCACGCAGGGCCTCACGCCGCTCGTCGTCGAACTCGCCGCGCAGCGCCTGCACGGCGAGCGCCATCAACGCTTGTCGCTCGGGCGCAAGCTGTCGCAGCGCGAGCAGGCGATCCTTACGCGCCAGCTTGCGAGCCTGCTCGTCGCAGGGCTGCCGCTCGACGAATCGCTGTCGGTGCTGAGCGAGCAGGCCGAGCGCGAATACGTGCGCGAGCTGATGGCGTCGATCCGCGCGGAAGTCGTCGGCGGCCATTCGTTCGCGAATGCGTTGAGCCAGCATCCGCGCGATTTCCCCGAAATCTACCGCGCGCTCGTCGCAGCCGGCGAGCACACGGGCAGGCTCGGCATCGTGCTGTCGCGTCTCGCCGACTACATCGAACAAAGCAACGCGCTGAAACAGAAGATCCTGCTGGCGTTCACCTATCCGGGCATCGTCACGCTGATCGCGTTCGGCATCGTCACGTTCCTGCTGAGCTACGTGGTGCCGCAGGTCGCGAACGTGTTCACCAGCACCAAGCAGCAACTGCCGACGCTGACGGTCGTGATGCTCGCGCTGTCGGATTTCGTGCGGCACTGGTGGTGGGCATCGCTCGCGGCGACGGTCGCGATCGCCTATGCGATCCGCAAGCTGCTGTCGCGCGACGCGCCGCGGCTCAGGTTCGACACGTGGGTGCTCACCGCGCCGCTCGCGGGCAAGCTCGTGCGCGGCTACAACACGGTGCGCTTCGCGAGCACGCTCGGCATTCTCACGGCGGCCGGCGTACCGATCCTGCGCGCCTTGCAGGCGGCTGGCGAGACGTTGTCGAACCGCGCGATGCGCGCGAACGTCGACGACGCGATCGTCCGTGTGCGCGAAGGCTCGGCGCTGTCACGCGCGCTGGCCCATACGAAGACGTTTCCGCCGGTACTCGTGCACCTGATCCGCTCGGGCGAGGCGACCGGCGACGTGACGACGATGCTCGATCGCGCATCCGAAGGTGAATCGCGCGAGCTGGAGCGCCGCACGATGTTCCTGACGAGCCTGCTCGAACCGCTGTTGATCCTCGCGATGGGCGGCGTGGTGCTCGTGATCGTGCTCGCGGTGATGATGCCGATCATCGAGCTGAACAACATGGTGCAGTGATGCGCCGCTCAGCGCACGAACGCGTTGGCCTTCTCTGCGGCGGGCAGCGCGATTTCGCGTTGCAGGCCGTTGCGGTCGACGACGATCGAGCGCGCGCGAACCTCGGCGAGCTTCGCGGCTTCGCCGATCGCCGCACCGAGCGACACGACGCGCGATGTCTCACCGCCGACGCTGACGATCGCCGCCGCACGGCGCGCGTCGAAGGCGAGCACGCCGAGCAACTGGATGGCGTCGTGGCCGTCGTCGGGTTTCGCGCCGAATAGCCGTGCGCCGGCCGCCACGTCGATCGGCGCGGGCGGTGGTGCAAGCGCCGCGACCGGCGCATCGGCGGCGCTCAATACGCGCACGGCCCACAGCGACACGGCAGCGAGTGCCGCGGCGGCGGCGAGGGTCGCCGCGAGCGGCACGAGATCGGCGCGGGACGGCGCGATGCGAAGCAGGTCGAGCGGTTTCATGGCGACAGGTCGGTGCGATGGACAGAAGACGTTTTCCATTCTTTGCCGCGAGGGTGAATGCATGATGACGGGCATCAACGAAACCCGAACGTCGTACGCCGGCCAGTCGCGCGGATACGCGCGTCGCCGCACGCAACGCGGTTTCACGCTGCTGGAGATGCTCGTCGTGCTCGTGATCGTCGGGCTGCTGGTCGCGGTCGTGACGCTCGCGCCGTCGCGTAATCGCCGCACCGATCTGGCGGAGGAGGCGCAGCGTCTCGCGAACCTGCTCGAATCGGCCGGCGACGAAGCGCAGGTGCGCTCGATGCCGATCGCATGGCAGCCGGTCGGCGGCGGCTATCGCTTCGTGCAGCGCACCGAAAGCGGCGGCTGGGCGCCGCTGACCGACGACCTTTATCGCGCACGCCGCTGGGGTACCGAGGTAACGGGCGTGTCGGTGCGCTACACCGGCGGCGGCGAAGTGCCGTCGCGCGTGGTGCTCGGCAGCGAAAGCATCGACGTGCCGGTGACGATCACGCTGTGGTCCGGCGACGTGCGGATGGCCGTCGTCGGCACGGGCATCGGCAACTTCGTCGTGCGCCGGCCTTGAGCGGCGCGTGGCGCCGCGCGCGAACACGATGGATGAACACGTCTGGATTGAATCGCGCCGCTGCATGCTTCACCTGACTGTCACACAGCCCGCTCACAATCTGTCGTTCGCTTGCGACGGAGCCGCTCCCGGGGGGGCGCGCTTCGGCACGCGGCGTGCAACTCCACTTCCGTCCAGGGATTCATGACTCGTTCACGGGCGCCGACCGGTGTCCTGGCGCTCGTCGCGTGGCTCGCGCTGGTCGTGCTGTGCATGCGCGGCGTGCACGCGCAGGAGACCGGTTCCATCGGCCGCCAGCCGGGCCGCGCGGTGCATTTCGATCTGCCCGCGCAGCCGCTCGCGAAGACGTTGCAGGATTTCGCGCGGCTCACCGAGCTGATCGTGCTCGCGCCGGCGCCGCTGCTCGACGGGCGCACGAGTGCGCCGGTCCAGGGCGATTTCACGCCGCGCGACGCGCTCGAGCGGATGCTGGCCGGAACGGGGTTGCGTGCGGAATTCTCGCGTCCGGACGAAGCGATCATCGTCGCGCAGCCGGCCGCCGAGACGCCGCCCGCGACGGCCGACACGCCGGCGGATCCGGCGCTGCCGATCGACGGGATCGGCGATTCGGGCGATCGGCGCGCGTTCGCGGGCCTGCTGCAGGCGCATCTGATCGATGCGCTGTGCGCGCAGCCGGCAGCCGTGCCGGGCAGCTATCGACTCGTCGCGCAGGTGCGCATCGACAACAGGGGGGCGGTGGTGGCGGTCAACATGGTGGCATCGAGCGGTTCGGCCGCCCGCGACGCGGCGGTGATGCGCGCGCTGCGCGCGCTGAAGCTGGACGATGGGCCGCCGGCAGACCTGCCGCAGCCGGTCACGATCCTGCTGCGCCCGGCCGGCAACGGCGTGCATTTCCGTTGCCCGGCGCCGCAGCCGGCCGTCCGGGGCTAGGCCGCCATGTCCGACAGCAACCGCTCCGGGCTCAGGCATCTGCTGGCGACGCGCTACGCGTACCTGGTCAGGCGGCTCGAACGCGTGACGGGGTCGAAGGACGGCGCCGCCGATGCGCTGCACGAAACCTGGCTGCGCCTCGAGAACGCGAACGTCTCCACGCAGGTGACGAACGCGGACGCCTATATACTCGGGATGGCGAACAATGTCGCGATCGACCAGCATCGGCGCGAACGGCGGCATCTGCACGACGACGACGTCGAGACGCTGCTGGAGGTGCCCGACGAACTCGCCGATCCCGAGCGCATCGTCGCGGCACGCCGCAAGGTCGAGACGCTGAAGGACGTGCTGCGCGGCCTGCCGCCGCGGCGCCGCGCGATCCTGCTGGCCGCCCGCGTGGACGGCCTGCTGAACCGCGAGATCGCCGAGCATTTCGGTATTTCGCTGCGGCTCGTCGAAAGCGAGCTGAGCGCGGCGATGAAGTACTGCCTGCAGCGCATGCAGGAAGACGGTGATTCGTACACGGGCACGCGAGGCGGCCCGCGCAAATTTTGAGCATCCGGACGATGACGAAAGCCCAGGCCCAACCTGCCCACGACGAACTCGACGAAGCGAGTGCGTGGCTGCTGCGTCTGCGCTCGGGAGAAGCGGGCCAGGCCGAAGCCGATGCGTTCGAGCGCTGGTGTGCCGATCGTCCGCAAGCCGCCGATCTGCTGCGCGATACGTGGAGCTCGCTGCGCACGGCGGCGACCGAACTCGCGCATGAAGAGCGCGCGGCTGCTGCCTGGGCAGATGTTGCAAAGCGCGAACGCACGATGCGCACCGGGCGCCGCGCGTTCATCGGCTTCGCGGTCGCGGCCGGCGCGTCGTGGCTCGCGGTGCGGCCGCCGATGCAGCTGTGGCCGTCGCTCGGCGACATCGCGGCCGATTACCACACGGGTACCGGCGAGCAGCGCAGCGTCGCGCTGTCGTCGCGCGTGACGGTCGAACTGAATACGCAGACGCGTCTCGACGTGCTGCCCGCGAGCGATGCCGCGCATGGCGTCGAAGTCGTCGCGGGCGAGGCCGAGATAGATGCGGCCGCACCGCCGGCCGGCCGTGCGACGCCGATCCAGCCCGTTACCGTGGTGGCGGGCGGCGGCCGCATGCAGGCGACGGTCGCGCGCTTCAACGTGCGGCGCACGGGTACGCAGGTCTGCGTGACCTGCCTGTCCGGCACGGTCGCGCTCGAGCATCCGCGCGGCGCACGCATGCTGAACGCCGACGATCAGGTCGTCTATGACGATCGCGGCGTGCAGCCGGTGTCGCGGATCGATCCGGGCGCCGTCAGCGCGTGGCGGCGCGGGATGCTGGTGTTCAACGGCGTGCCGCTGTCGGACGTCGTCGACGAGATCAACCGCTACCGGCGCGGCAAGGTCATCCTGCGCAGCGCGTCGCTCGGCGCGAACCGGATGCAGGCGCAGTTCCCGATCACGCGGCTCGACGACGTGATCGACATGGTCGGCCGCCTGTACGGCGCGCACATCACGCGCCTGCCCGGCAACATCGTGCTGCTGAGCTGACGAGGCTTCCCGCGTCTTCCGCTTCCTTCCCTTTCCTCCTGTCTCCGCCAGGCGGCGCGTTCGCCTGCTTTCGGGCTACCCGCGCTGCGGGTTACGGCCATTCGATACGACTTTATCCATGAGGGCCGGCAAACGCCGGGCTGTCGTTCGCGACGGCCCGGCGGGGCGTCGTCGGATCCGAGGCGTGGGTGGCAAGCGCCCCGGCCGCGCAGCGATGCGCGGGGTGGGGAAGGTGTGTCGAATGAGCTTCGGGCGGTGGCGTGATCATGAACGAATCGCAACGGGAGTCGGATTCCGGCGACGCGGACACGCGCGCCGATGCGATCCGCGAGGGCGCGGTGCGCTGGCTGCTGTGGCTGCGCGCCGGCGACACGACGGAGCAGGAACGCGACGCTTTCGGGCGCTGGCGCGCGCAGAGCGACGAGCATGCGCGCACGGTCCGCGAACTGATCTGGATGTGGGCCGTGCTGGAGACGGTCGGCCGCCAGGAGCCCGGCGAGCCGGGCGGGTCGACGCGCACGCATTGACCGGGTGCAGGGGCATCGCAAGAAAGTCTGCGGGTTAGCCGGGCCCGCTTCGACCTTGTATACGAGAGAGCGAGGGGGCCGTGCAGAGGGGCCGAGAGGCGGAGACCGGGACCGGAAGCCTGAACGGGCTTCCGGATCGCCGTTCACGCGCGGTGGCCGCCGTGTGCGCCGCTCCAGGCGGCGTCGAGCGGATCGCGGGTGTCGCGCAGCGGCTCGCGCAGAAACGGAAAGCGTTCGACGAACGGTGCGGATTCTTGCAGGGACACGATATGGCCGACCATCCATTGCAGCAGTTCGCCGCCGTGCCGGACCTGTTCCGGGCGCCAGTCCGGCATCGTCGAGAAGAGCGCGGAGAAGCCGCTCCAGCGCGACGGCCGGTCGTTGTCGCCGGGCCGGAGATAGGTGTTCATCGCGACGTCGTGCGCATCGGTCAGCGTGCCGACGAACAGCCCGTGCGGCGTCGGCACGCCGATCTGCTGCCAGCCTTCCGCGAGCGCGAGCGAACGCATCACGCGCGCCGCGACGAACGCGATGCGTGTCTCATGCTCGATTTCCGCCAGCGACATCACGCCGTTGCGCTGCATGCAGCGCGCGACCGCGTGCGGCCGAATCACGTTCGATGCGAAGCTGCGCAGCACGAGGTCGGGCACCGTCAGCTGAAGCTGGAATTCGCGCAGCCCGTGCTCGGCGCTCATCGTCGAGAAATTGACGAACAATCCTTCGGCATGACCGAGCACGCCGACGTACGGTTCGAGCCCGAGGCGCGCGAGCTTCGGCGCGATCTGGCGCTCGAGCAGCCGCATCAGGTTGCGGCGGTTGCGCACGCCCGTGAAATCGTCGATGCCGCGCGTGACGACGTCGCTGATCTCCCAGCGGCGCTCGTCGGCGACGAGCCGCGGGGAGCCGCTCAGGTCGAACCGGGCGCGGCCGTGCGCCACGCGGGGATCTACGTACATGCCGGTGCCTCGTGCATCGATTGCGGGCGGACCGTCGCGACGGCGCGGCGTCGCGCGGATCGGGTCGCCCACGATGCTGCGGTGTCGCCGGCGCGCCGTCAAGAGCGAACGCATCGCGACGCACGCATGCGCATGCCGTCGCGGCGGCCCGCGCGATCAACCAGACAGTGTGGGGTATCCCGATGATGCGCACGATCGTGGAACGCTTTGTCGAGCAGAGCCCGATGACGATCATGGCGCGGCTCGTGCTGCAATGCGCGCTGCACGACGACTGGGTCGGCGCCGCGGCGGATGCCGGCGACGAGCCCGACGGCGAGTCGATCCGCGAGGCGCTGTTTGCCGTCGCCGTCGACGCGATCGCCGCGATTGCCGCGCGGCAGCGGACGCCCGATGCCGCCGCGGCCGTCGCGCCGGGGTTGGGTGCGGCCGTGACGGCGCTGCACGATTGCATGAGCCGGTGGCGCTCGGGCTGGGGGCGCGCGCTGGCCAGGGACAGCGTCGACCTGCTGCTGCCGGTTGCGTCGGTGTGCAGCGTCGACGGCGCGCGCGCAGTCGACGGGATGCGGCTGCGCGTGCTGGACGGGTTCGGCGAGGCCTGCGCACCGCGGGCCGACGGTTGCGGCTGCGGGCGTGCGTGCGACGACCCCGCGCGCGATGCGGCGGCGGGCGGTGTGCGCGTCCTGCCGGTCTACGATCCGGATCTCGGGATGATCGTCGATCTGCTGCCTTGCGAACGCGGCCGGTCGCACGAGCGTGCCTTCGTCGGCGCGCTGCTCGAGACGGTCCGGCCCGGCGAGCTGTGGATCGTCGACGGGCGGTTCGATACGGACGCGATCCTGTCCGGCTGGCCGCGCCGCGGCGGCGCATTCGTGCTGCGCGAATACGGCCGCTCGGCCGCATGCCGGCCGCTTGGCGACTGGCAGGAAGCCGGCGTGTTCGGCGGCGGCTGCGTTCGCGAACAGTCCGTCGGGATGGCCGGCGAAGGTGGCGTGTCGGGCGCGTTTCGGCGGATCGAATGGCACGGTGACGAGACGCCCGGCGACATCGTCACGCTGCTGACCGACCTGCCGGCCGAGCGGTTCGATGCGCCGCAGGTCGTGGCGCTGTCGCGCCGGCGCTGGCGCGACGCGTTGCCGCTGTCGCTCGAGCCCGTCACGGGCGGCGCGCCGTTCGGCGCCGTGCCCGCGCGCGCGGCGCTGCTGGCGTGCGGGATCGCCGCCTTCGCATACAACGCGTTCAGCGTGATGGCGCGCGTGGTCGGCGGTGCGCTCGATCTCGACGCGCGGGACGTCGACCGCCTGCCGTCGCTGATCGCCGACGGCGTGACGGCCACCTATGCGGGCATGATGATCGCGCTGCCGCCGGAGTGGTGGGCGCGCTACGACCAGTTGCCGGCGGCGACGCTGGGGCAGATCGTGCACATGCTCGCCGTGCATGTCGACCCGCGCAGCGAGCGGCGCCGGCGCCGCGACAACCGGCTGTCCGCGAAGTCGCAGGCGTTACTGCGCGCGGCGACGCTCGAGCGCCTGATGCACGACGACGGCGACGATCCGGCCGCGAACGTGTTCAGCCTGCGCACGATCGCGATGGCCACGCGCGACTTCAGCAGCAATCCGTCGAAGGCGCTGCGGCACGCAGGCGAGGCGCTCGTGATGGTCACCAAGTACAACCGGCCGATCGCATTGCTCGTGTCGATCGACGACTGGAACCGGCTGCTCGGCGAAGTGCGCGAGACGAGCTTCACGCGGCTGACGTTCGATGCGGCGGCGCAGGGCCCGCGACCGGTGACGTTGAGTGAATCGTCGCTGAATTAGCGGGCGCCGATCGCACGTTGGCGACCCGGCCCGCAGTTCGAACTGCTTCGGCACAGCCCGCATCCAGCTTCAACTCGTCAGCCGCCGCACCCAGATGACCGACGTCCACGCGAAATTGCCGCTGCCGTAGCGCGCGATCAGCGTGTCGATGCGTGCGTTGATCCGCGCCGAATGCACGCGGCAGTGCACGATGAAATAGCCGCTGTTCACGCCGACGGCCGAGCCGTCCGGCAGCGTCGGGTTGCCGCCTTGCGCGGGCAGCAGGTATTCGGCGATGTCGCCGGTGCTGACGAAATACGCAGTCGCGCGCCGGTCGACGAGCCGCTTGGCCTGGCTCGCCGACAGCGTCGGGATCGCGGCGACGAGCACGGGTTCGGTCGCGGTGTTCGCGTTGACGACGGTCAGGTCGGGCAGGATCGTGACGAACGGCGCAAGCGTGTCGATCGCATGCGCGTCGTAGCCGGGAATGCGGGCGAGATCGTCGACGGACACGAGCTGCAGCGGCCAGCCGCCCGGGCCGTTCGCGTCGCGCAGCGAGCGCAGCATGTAGTCGGCCGTCGGTTGCGCGAGCGCCGGATCGAGCGACAGCTGGACGAGCAGGCGCCGGTACGCCAGTACGCCTTCACCATTGGACTGCCACGGCTTGCCGGGCGCGACGCGCGACACGAGATTCGTCAGGTTGAAGCGCGCCTGCGCGTCCTCGACGCTGCCCGAGATCCACGCGCGCGACAGCTCCGCATTGACCGCCAGTGCGTCGGACGGCAGCAGGTCCGAGAGCGGCACGTCGGCGACCGGCGCCGACCACGGCTGGCCGACGAACGTGACGTTCGACGTCGCGCTTTGCGCGCGCAGCGTCGCGCGTGCCCACTCGACCGCGGCGCGTTCGATCCACATCGTCTGCGTCGCGAGCCGCTGGTTCTCGACGTCGCGTGTCGCGACCTGCTGGCGCCACAGTACGCTGGCCGCGAGCGTGGCCGCCAGCGCGACGACGAGCAGCACCGTCACGATCGCGATGCCGCGTTCGCGCCGTGCGTGCGCCGTCCGTCCTGTCCCGTATCGATGCATCCGCGTGCCCCCGCAGTATCGGCGCGGCGCGCTCACACCTCGAACGCCAGCCACGCATGCGCGATGCTCGCATGCGCAGATGACGTGACGCCGAACAGCGCGGCGAGCCCCGCGACCCAGCACGCGAGCGTCGCGGGCCGCATGCCGTCGGCCGCCAGCGGGCCGACGAGGCCGCCGATCGCGTGCGAGCGCCACAGCAGCAGCACGAACAGCGTGCAGCCGACGGTCATCGCGATCGCGAACATGTGCGCCGCGATCGCGGGGCGCCGCGTGAACGGCGCGCGGTGATGCCGCTGGTTGGTCGCGACGATCGCGACCCCGTTCGCGACGGGCACGATCGCCATCGCGAGCGCCCAGAACAGCGGCTGGTCGCTCGACGAATTGATCAGCAGCAGCGTGCCGATCATCCAGATCGGCGGCGCGAGCAGCGTGAGCACGGACCACGACAGCAGCTGCCACGCGAGCCACGGCGTGCGCCAGCGCAGCGGCGGATCCGACGCGGCATGAGCGGCGCGCGGCCGCAGCCGGCCCGGCATTCCGGCGGCGCCGGCCAGCCGTCCGGCGAGCCACCGTACGAGCATCGTGGCGAATGACATGGCGTGTCCTGTCGTTGACATGTTTCGTTCTCAATAGCTAGGACGAAGCGGACAGCCGAAAACCGCAGGATTTCGCGCGTGCTAGCGATGCCGCGGTGCGGTGTAAACGGTCCCGCGTGGGTTTCGCGCGAACGCGTGCCGTGTTTTCGCGAGCGTTTCGTGAATATCTTCAGCGGAATGTCACAAAAACTTCCAGGTTGAAACCGGAGGATTGTCGGGCCGCACGCTGGCCGGCCGCGTTTTCGCGAGCACGTCGGCCGGGCGACGATACATATACGAAAAAGGGGGCCACGCAAGGTCATGCGCCGCGTCTCGCGAGTCTCGCGCGAGGGAGCGGCTGCGCGCATTGCAGGCCGCTTGCGTCGACCGCTCGCCGGTGCCGGCGGATCGGTCGACGTCACGCGAAAAAAACATTGCGGCAATGCGCGCTTCGTTCCGTCTAGGTAGGTGGGAGCTGCGACTTGGTGCGTCGTGCGCGGCCCCGTTCGCGACCGACGCGCGCGCGTCGGGCCGGCGGGCGGGAGTACGCAAGCGCGCACATTTTTTCTCATCAGGCGGCGTGAAGCCGACAGGTGCATGACAGTGGAACAGTTCGAGGAAACCCGGCTAGCGGGCGAAGGCGTTGCACCGACGGACGACGTATCGGCGCGGCAGGCGGAAGCGCTGTCGCCGGTCATCAACCTGCGCGACACGGGGCGCTTCCTGCAGGTGCTCGAGGCGCTCGAGTGCTCGCTGGCCGTGAGCCGCCGCCCGTCCGGCGTGGCCGTGATCGGCGTCGACGACGGCGTGCCCACGCTGTCCGCGTGCCTGTTGCCGCGCTCGATGGGGATGGCCGTGTCGGGCAAGCGGCTCGCGGTCGCGACGATGCACGAGCTGATGGTATTCGCCAACGTGTCGACGCTCGCGCCGCACTATCCGGCCCGCCCGGATCACTACGACGCGATGTTCGTGCCGCGCATGTCCTACTACACGGGCGATCTCGACCTGCACGACATGGCGTTCGACAAGCACGTGCTGCTCGCGGTCAACACGCGCTATTCCTGCATCAGCGTGATCGACGGCTATTTCAACTTCACGCCGATCTGGCAGCCGCCGTTCGTGACGGAGACCACGCCGGACGATCGCTGCCACCTGAACGGCATGGCGTTCGCCGACGGCAAGGTGCGGTTCGCGACGGCGCTCGGCATGAGCAACGAGCCGTTCGGCTGGCGCAGCGGGATGGCAGGCAGCGGCATCGTGATGGAGGTGCCGTCCGGCCGCGTCGTCGCTTCGGGGCTCTCGATGCCGCACTCGCCGCGTGTGATCGGCGGGCGCCTGCATGTGCTCGAAGGCGGCCGCGGCCACGTGCTTCAGATCGATCCGCAGTCCGGCGCGCGGCACGTGCTCGCGAAGCTGCCGGGCTTTACGCACGGTCTCGCGGCGTACGGCGGCGTGTTGTTCGTCGGGCTGTCGAAGCTGCGCGACAAACGCGGTCCGCAAGGGTTGCCGATCGAAAGTGAATCGGATGGGTTGGTCGCGGGCGTCGCTGCGCTCGACGCGAATACCGGCGACGTGCTCGGCATCCTGCAGTTCTTCAACGGCGTCGACGAAATCTTCGACGTGCAGGTGATCCCCGACGTGCGGCGTGCCGAAATCCTGAGCCCGCACCAATGGGCTGAGACACCGTCGATCATGACGATGCAGGGCGGCTTCTGGCAGACGCGTCCGCGCGAGGACGACGAACCCGCGAAGGCGGCGGAGCACACGTGATGAACGGCGATCGATGCGGGTTTCCAGAGGTCGTTTCGTCCTTATCGGTAGACGTGGCTCGCGCATGGCGGGGCGTGTCGCCGCAACGGGCCGGCGGCGTGTTGTGGCTCACGGGGCTGTCGGGCGCGGGCAAGACGACGCTGGCCGACGCGGTGGCGGCGCGACTGCGCGACCGGCGCGTGCATCCGGTCGTGCTCGACGGCGACCGGCTGCGGACCGGGCTGAATCGAGACCTCGGTTTTACGGTGCAGGACCGTTTCGAGAACGTGCGGCGCATCGCCGAAGTCGCGGCACTGACGAGCGAATCCGGCGCGCTGGCGATCGTCGCGGTCATTTCGCCGCTCGCGGCGATGCGCGATGCGGCGAGAGCGATCGTGGGGCCGGCCTTTCGTGAAGTGTATGTGAGCACGACGCTGGCCTGCTGCGAGGCGCGGGATCCGAAAGGGCTGTACGCGAAGGCGCGACGCGGTGCGCTGCCGGAATTCACGGGCGTTTCGGCGCCGTACGAACCGCCGGTGCGAGCCGATCTCGCGATCGATACCGGCAGTGCATCGCTCGCGACGTGTGTCGATACGCTGATGCAATTCGCGATGGCGCAGTTCGGTTTCCAGGCCGGTGTGCAGGCTTCGCTGACGCATCACGGCTGAGTTCGGATCGGCAGTAGAGGAAAGCATTGCGCAGTTCATGATAAGGATGGCGAATCAATCGTCATCAAAGTGAAACAGGCAACTGATAGCGGAGCGAGCGGCTGGTGCAGTGCGGCTTCGCTGCGATCCGGAACAACAAAGGGGAATGGCGCATGCCGCCGAGAGTAGACCGCAAGTCACGCGAACGATGGCGGCTGAATGGCCGATGCCTGGCCGGCGCCGTGCTGGCCGGAGGGTTGAGCGTCGCGCCGGGCATTCATGCGCAGGAAGCCGCGCCGGCCGCGAAGGCGGCACCGGCCGCGCCGCAGTCGTTCGACGTGAATGCCTTCGTGGTGCGCGGCAATACGGCTTTGCCGACGCTCGAGATCGAGAAGGCCGTGTATCCGTACGAAGGGCCGGGCCGCACGCTCGCCGACGTGAATGCGGCCCGCGATGCGTTGCAGAAGGCGTACCAGGACCGCGGCTACCAGTCGGTCGTCGTCGAGCTGCCGCAGCAGCAGGTGAAGAACGGCGTGATCCTGCTGCAGGTGACCGAGGCGAAGGTCGGGCGCCTGCGCGTGGACGGCGCGAAGTACAACTCGCCGCAGAACATCCGCGACGCGGTGCCCGCACTGGCCGAGGGCCAGGTGCCCGATTTCAACCAGGCGCAGCAGCAGCTCACCGACCTGAACCGCTCGGCGGACCGGCAGGTGATTCCGGTGCTGAAGCCGGGCGCGCTGCCGCAGACGGTCGACGTCGACCTGAAGGTGGACGATCACAGCCCGCTGCACGGCTCGCTCGAACTGAACAACGACAACAGCCCCGGCACGTCGACGCTGCGCACGACCGCGAGCCTCAGCTATTCGAATCTCTGGCAGCTCGGCCACGTGATTTCCGGCACCTACGTGATCGCGCCGCAGCATCCGAACGATGCGCGCGTCTACGCGTTCTCGTATCTCGCACCGATCAAGGATTCGCGCTGGAGCTTCCTCGCGACGGTCGTGCATTCGGACAGCAACGTCGCATCGGTCGGCAACACCAACGTGCTCGGCAAGGGCACCACGTACGGCTTCACCGCGATCTATTCGCTGCCGGCGACGGAGACCTACGCGCACTCGGTCAGCATCGAGATCGACCGCAAGCATTACGACGAAGACGTGTCGCTGCCGGGCCAGGGCGGCTCGACGGCACCGCTCACGTACGTGCCGGTCACGCTGTCGTACAACGGCCAGCTGAGCCTGAAGAATTCGCAGACTTCGTTCTCCGCGTCGCTGACGACGAACATCCGCGGCCTCGGCAGCGACTGGGGCGCATGGGACAACAAGCGCTACAACGCGACGCCCGATTTCGTGTACGGCAAGTTCGACGTGAATCACACGCAGCGCTTCGCGAACGACATGCAGGCCAATGCGCACGTGAACGCACAGATCTCGAACTCGCCGCTCGTGTCGAGCGAGCAGTTCGCCGCGGGCGGGATGAACAGCGTGCGCGGCTACATGCAGGCCGAGAACACGGCCGACAGCGGCGTGATCGCGTCGCTCGAGCTGCGCAGCCCGTCGCTCGCGAAATGGCTGGGCGGCGCGGTCGGCAGCCGCCTGAACGAGTGGCGCTTCCACGCATTTTTCGACGCGGCGCATCTGTGGCTGCTGAGCCCGCTGCCGGAGCAGACGTCGCGCTTCAACCTGATGAGCGTCGGCGTCGGCACGCGGCTGCAGCTGATGAGGTACGCCAGCGCGGATTTCGAGGCCGGCTGGCCGTTGAAGGCGGGCGTCTATACGCGGCAGTACAGCCCGCGGTTCGATTTCTACGTGAGGCTGGGGTTCTGACGGATTTTCTATCGTGGCGGGGCGATGCGACGAGCGCGGCGCCCGCCCATTCGGGGAGTGGATCGTGAAGCGAGTCTTGTTTTTCCTGTTGGCGGTGATGCTCGGCGTGCTGCCCGGCATCGCGAACGCATGGTGGCAGAACGACTGGTCGTACCGGAAGGCGATCACGATCGACGCGAGCGCGAAAGGCGCGAACCTGGCGGAGTCGGCCGGCCGCGTGCCGCTGCTTATCCGCCTGCATTCCGGCAACTTCCAGTTCGACGGGCTGGCCGACAACGGCGCCGACATCCGCTTCGTCGCCGCCGACGACAAGACGCCGCTGAATTTCCACGTCGAGCAATACGATCCCGTGCTCGGCGTCGCATTGATCTGGGTCGACGTGCCGAAGATGCCGGCCGGCGCCGCGGAGTCGATCTGGATGTACTACGGCAACAAGAAAGCGCCGGACGGCGGAAGGCCGGCCGAGACGTTCGATGCCGACTACACGCTCGTCTACCACTTCAACGGCGCGGCCGGCGTACCGCCGAAAGATGCGACCGCGTACGGCAACCACGCGCAGAACGCGTCGTTCCGCACGGTCGAGGACGGCATCGTCGGCAAGGGCGCGCGGTTCGACGGTACGGGCTCGCTGACGCTGCCTGCCAGCGCCTCGCTGAATGTGCCGGCCGGCGGCAGCTTCACGTTCAGCGCGTGGGTGAAGCCGTCGGCGCTGGCCGCGAACACGCTGTTGTACAACCGTCGTGACGGAGCGAACGCGTTGCTGATCGGCCTCGACAACGGCGTGCCGTTCGCGGAAGTCGCCGGCGCGGCCGGCAATCCGGCGCCCGTGCGCACGCCGGCCGCGCCGCCAGTCGCCGCGAACCAGTGGACCTACCTCGCGGTCACGGCCGACGGCAAGAACCTGACCGTCTACGTGAACGGCAAGCAGGCCGCGCAGGTCGCGGCGACGCTGCCCGCGCTGAACGGTGCGGCGACGATCGGCGCGGACGTCGGCGGCGCGCCGGCCGGTTTCGCAGCCTATTCGGGTGCACTCGACGAACTGCGCCTGTCGAAGATCGCACGCTCGCCGGCCGCGATCGCCGTCGACGCGCTCGCGCAGGGTTCGGAATCGAAGCTCGTCGCGTACGGCGCCGACGAGAAACAGTCGGGCTTCGGCTTCGGCTACTTCGGCGTGATCGTGCAGTCGGTGACCGTCGATGCATGGGTCGTGATCACGATCCTGCTCGGCATGGCGCTCGTGTCGTGGATCGTGATGTGGACGAAGGCGCGCTACGTCGGCACGGTCGACAAGGCCAACCAGTATTTCGTGCAGCGCTTTCGCGAAGTGGCCGGCCGCCACCTGGTCGGTCTCGCGCATGTCGACGAAGCGAGCGCCGACGGCCGCCGGCTGTACCAGTCGTCGCTGTACCGGCTGTACAAGGCCGGCGTGCATGAAATCCACAGCCGCGTGGACGGCAACGGCCGCACGGTGATCACGTCCGAATCGATCGAGGCGATCCGCGCGTCGATGGACGCGACGCTCGTGCGCGAGAACCAGCGGCTGTCGAAATCGATGGTGCTGCTGACGATCGCGATCTCGGGCGGCCCGTTCCTCGGCCTGCTCGGCACGGTGGTGGGCGTGATGATCACGTTCGCGGCGATCGCGGCGGCCGGCGACGTGAACGTGAACGCGATCGCACCGGGTATCGCGGCCGCGCTGCTCGCCACCGTCACGGGCCTGTTCGTCGCGATTCCGGCGCTGTTCGGCTACAACTACCTGCTGATCCGCAACAAGAACGTGACGGCGAACATGCAGGTGTTCGTCGACGAATTCGTCACGCGCCTCGCCGAAGCCCATCGCGCGCCCGATCACGCGGTGCTGGCCGACTGACCGCACGCAGGAGACCACCATGCAGGTTCAGGACGACGACAAGCCGTACGACGACATCAACATCACGCCGATGCTCGACCTCGCGTACGTGCTGCTGATCATCTTCATCATCATGACGACCGCGTCGGTGCAGGGCATCAAGGTCGACCTGCCGAAGGCGAGCTCGTCCGCGAGCCTCGCGAAGCCGAAGACGAAAGCGATCACGGTCGCCGATTCGGGGCAGGTGTTCCTCGACGCGTACCCGGTGACGATGGACGAGCTCGAAAGCCGGCTGCGCACCGAGAAGGCGACCAATCCGGAATTCCCGATCGTGCTGAAGGGCGACGCGGCCGTGCAGTACCAGAAGGTCATGGACGTGCTCGACCTGCTGCGCCGCCTCGACCTGTCGCAGGTCGGGCTCGTGACCGGCAAGGCGAAGCAGGGCGGCTAGCGCGATGGAAATGACCTATAACGGCGGCCCGCCGCAGAAAGGCCCCGGCCGCTTCGTGAAGCCGCTGGCGATCGCGCTCGTGCTCGCGGGGCTGGCCGCGCTGATCTGGCATTTCGCTGGCGATACCGCGGGCGTGAAGCGCGTGAGCGCGCCGCAGGTGACGACGGTGATCCCGTTGCCGCCGCCCCCGCCGCCGCCGAAGCAGAAGCCGCCGCCCGAGAAGGTGAAGGAAGAGGTCAAGACGCCGGTCGAGCGGCCGACGATCGCGCCGAAGCCGTCCGAGGCGCCGAAGCCGTCGGACAACCAGCCGAAGCAGATGACGATGAATGCCGATGCGCAGGCCGGCACCGACAGCTTCGGCATCGGCGCGGGCGACGGCTCGGGAATGATCGGCAGCGGCGGAGGCGGCAAGTTCGGCAATGCGAGCTACGCGCAATACATGGTGTACGTGCTGCAGCACGCGATCGAGCAGGACAAGGGCGTGCAGGACGCCGGCGGTGCGCGCTTCGCGGGCAGCCTGAACCTGTGGATGGATGCGTCGGGGCGGATCACGAAGGTGACGATCGCGCAGTCGACCGGCGACGCGAAGATCGACACGGCCGTCGTCGCGGCGGTGGAGGCGCTCGGCCGGGTCGATGAAGTACCGCCGCCGGCGACGACGTATCCGGTGCTCGTCAGGCTCCAGGGCCGCAAGCCGGCATGACGATGCGCGAGAGAGACCACGCAAGAATCATGGGGCAGCGCCGTCGCACGGATGCTGCCGGAAAAGAAACGAAAATTGTTCGGAGTGCTTCGATGATTCGGAAGATGAACGAACGGGGTGGGGTGCCCCGCAACGGCGCGCTGCCCGCGCGCCTGTCGCGTGTCGGCGCGGCGGTGCTGACGCTCGGGCTGACGTGCGCGTCTGCCGCGCACGGGCAATCGCTCGAGGCGCAGGCGGCATCGGGGAAGGCCGCGCCGACGGAAAGCGTGGTGATCAACCTGATCAACCTGCTCGTGAAGCGCGGCGTGCTCACGCAGCAGAACGCCAATGAGCTGATCAGCGAGGCGCGCACGGAAGCCGTGCAGGCGAGGTCGGCGCGCGCGTCGGGCGCACCGGTCATGGCGGGCGGCGTGGTCAACCCGCCGACGCAGCCGGGCGACGTCGCGGTGCCGTACGTGCCGCAGCTCGTGCGCGACCAGATCCGCGACCAGGTGAAGCAGGAAGTGATCGCGCAGGCGAAGGCCGAGAACTGGGCGCAGCCGAACACGTTCCCCGACTGGGTGTCGCGCATCAAGCTCGACGGCGACCTGCGCGTGCGCGACGAATATCACTTCTACGGCAGCCGCAACGCGAACAACGTCACGAATTTCGCGGCGATCAACCAGGGCGGCGGGTTCGACATCAACCCGAACACCAACACGACGCAGCTGCCGACGCAGAACACCACGCAGAACCGCAACAACCTGCTGCGCTACCGCGCACGGCTCGGCGTGACGGCGACGCTGTCCGACGAAATGACGGCCGGCCTCCAGCTCGCGAGCGGCAACGACAACGGCCCGGTTTCCACCACGGGAACGGCCGGCGGCGGCTGGGGCAAGAAGAACATCTGGCTGAACAAGGCGTTCTTCGCGTACAAGCCGACGTCGTGGCTGAACCTGACGGCCGGCCGTTTCGACAACCCGTTCTTCAAGTCGGACCTCGTGTTCTCCGACGACCTGATGATGGACGGGCTCGCCGCGAACCTGCGCCATGCGCTGCCGTGGAATCCGGACGTCACGCTGTTCGGCACGCTCGGCGTGTTCCCGATCCAGTACACGAGCGAGAACTTCCCGTCGAACAGCACCGAAAAGGCCGGCAGCGACACGAAGTGGATGTTCGGCGCGCAGTTCGGCGCGGACTGGAAGATCGACGCGAAGAACCGGCTGCGCGGCGCGGTCGCGTACTACGACTTCCAGAACATGCGCGGCACGCTGTCGTCGCCGTGCGCGCTGGGGCAAGGCCCGACGAGCTGCAGCACCGACAACGAGGCGCCCACGTTCATGCAGGGCGGCAACACGCTGATCGCGCTGCGCAACATCGTGCAGAACCCGAACCTCGCGCCGGGAATGACGCCGCAGCCGCAACTGTTCGGGCTCGCGTACAACTACCGGCTGCTCGACCTGAAGGCGCAGTGGGACACGGTGGTGGCCGACCGCTTCAAGCTGCGGCTCGACGGCGAATACGTGCGCAACCTCGCGTACAACGACAACAAGGCGTTCGCGGCGGCGTCGCTGCCGGTCAACAACTACGAGTCGACGTCGGTGAACGCGACGCGTGCCGACTATCGCAGCGGCCCGAACGGCTTCCTCGCGAAGGCGACGGTCGGCGAGCCGGAGCCGCGCGAGAAGGGCCAGTGGAATTTCTCGATCGCCTACAAGTACCTGCAGCCGGACGCCGTGCTCGACGCGTTCAACGATCCTGACTTCCACCTCGGCGGCACCAACGCGCGCGGCTACGTGATCGGTGCCGCGTATGCGGTCGCGCGCGACACGTGGGTGTCGGCTCGCTACCTGAGCTCGAAGGAAGTGTACGGGCCGCCGGTTTCGATCGACGTGCTGCAGATCGAGCTCAATGCTCGCTTCTGACCGGAGCCGCGAATGAACACCACCACTCGCACGATGCTGGCGGCCGCCGTGGCCGGCGCGCTGCTGTTCGCGGCCGGCGGCGCGCATGCGCAGAGCATCGAGGACAAGCTGCGCAGCCAGTTGCGCTCGACCGTGCAGGAGCTGCGCCAGCTGCAGGACGGCCAGGCGCAGTTGCAGAGCGACAAGGCGGCGGCCGAGAAGCAGCGCGACGACGCGCTCGCGCAACTGAAGGCGATGCAGGGCCAGCTTGCGGCGGCCCGCGGCGACTCGGGCGCCGAGGCGGCCGCGAAGCGTGCGCTCGCGCAGGAGCGGGCGGGCCGCGAGCAGGATGCGAAGTCGCTCGCGAAATACAAGGCGTCCTACGAAGACCTGCTCGCGGTGTCGCGCGCCCGCGATGCGCAGCACACGCAACTGCAGAAGGACGCCGCCGCGCGTGACACGCAACTGAAAACCTGCCAGGCACACAATGCCGAGCTGTATCGCGTGGGACACGAGATTCTCGACGCGTACGAGCATGTCGGGATCGGCACGTTCTTCTCGTCGCGGCAGCCGTTCGCGCAGTCGGCGCGCGTGAAGTACGACGATCTCGCGCAACGCTACGGCGATGCGCTGTATGCGGGCAAGTACGACCCGGCCGCACGTGCGGCCGCCGCGGCACCGGCATCGGCTGCAAGCGCACCGTGAGCGGGCAGCCGGGCACGTCATTGAAATTCATCGATTCGTCGAATACGGGGGGCACCGACATGCAAGACAAGCAACCGAACGCCGGCGACGAACGCACGGCACACGATGCGCCGATCGAAGCGATCAGCGCCGACCGCCTGGCCGACGTGCTGCGCCGCGCGGGCTACCGCGTGACGGCGGCCGAGCAGAACGGCACGGTGCAGCTGATGAGCGCGAGCCAGGGCATCGGCTTTGTGGTGCGCTTCGGCAACCCGGCAGCGCCGCTTGCGCCGCAGGGTGCCGACACGCCGCTCGCCGCACTGCCGTACATCGACTACACGCTGTCGTGCGTGCTGCAGGTGCAGGGCGACCTGCCGGCCGAACTCGTCGCGGACTGGAACCGCACCAAGCGCTTCGCGCGTCTCGCGAGCCACGGGCAGTTTCTCGCGCTGGAGATGGACGTCGTCGTCGCGGGCGGCGTGTCGGAACGCTACCTGCGTTCGACGATCGAGCTGTGGGACCGGCTGATCCAGGAGTTCCTGCTGCACCTGCGCAATCGTCCCGCGATGGCCGAGCAGGAAGCGGCGGCGCGTGCGGCGGCGGGCGAGCGGCGCGGCGAGGCGGCAACTTCCGCCGCGGCCGGGATCGAGGCGGCCGCGCAATCATGATTGTCGCGCGCCGGATCGGCGCCGCGCTGCGCGCGTGGCTGCCGGGCCGCACGCGATCCGGCGCGACGGCCGCGCATGATGCGCCCGCCGCGTGGGGCGACTATGCGCAACATACGGCGCGCTGGTTTCAGACGGCGCTCGATGGCGACGATGCCGCCGCGAGCCGCCTGCGCGGCGATGTCGAGCGTTGGGCCGATGCGCTGGCCGATGCCGGCGACGCCGAGCCCGTGCTGCCGGTGCGTGCGTGGCTCGACCGGCGCGGGCGGGTGACGCGCGTCGACAGCGCGGCGGCCGGGCCGGCGGCGCTCGACGCCGCGCTGCACGCTGCGCTCGTTGGCAGGGCGGTCGGCCTGGCGCCGCCGCGCGGGATGGCGCAACCGCTCGTCCTGCGCGTGACGCTGACGGGCGCGCGCTGATGCGGCGTCTGCATTTCAAGAGAGCAATCCAGAGGGCACTCGAACGATGATGACGAAAATGAAGATGCGGGCGATGGTGGCAGGCAGTCTCGTGCTGGGCGCACCGTTCGTCGCGCATGCCCAGGACGACGTGATCGCGAACGCCGCGCAGGCGTCCGTCACGCAGGCCGACTTCGCGGCGCTGTTGAAGACGGTGAGCCCCGAAGGGCGCGAGCGCCTCGCGGCCGATCCGGCGGCGCTGGACCAGGTCGTGCGTTCGACGCTTGCGCAGAAGGCCGTGCTGGCCGAGGCGAAATCGAAGGGCTGGGACAAGCAGGCGCAGGTGCAGGCGGCCGTCGAGCAGGCGCAGCGCGACATCGTCGTGCGCAGCTATCTGGCGTCGGTGAACACGCCGGCGGCCGATTATCCGTCGGACGCGGAGCTCCAGTCCGCGTACGACAAGAACCGCGCGGCGTTCATGGCGCCGCGCGCGCTGCATGTCGCGCAGATCTACATCGCGGTGCCGCCGAACGCGGACGCCGCGACGCTCGACAAGGCGCGCAAGCAGGCGGCCGATCTCGCGAGCCGGGCACGCAGCGGCGATTTTGCGGTGCTGGCGAAGGCGAATTCGCAGGACAAGGCGAGCGCCGCGAACGGCGGCGATCTCGGCTTCGTGCCCGATCAGCTGATGGTGCCGGCGGTCCGCCAGGCGGCCGACGCGCTGAAGCCGGGCCAGGTCTCCGCGCCGATCCAGACGCCGTCCGGCTTTCACGTCGTGAAGCTGATCGAGATACGCGCGGCCGCGCCGCGCCCGCTGGCCGACGTGAAGGAGCAACTGCGCGCGATGCTGCGCGCGCAGCGCACGCAGCAGAATGCACAGGCGTATCTCGCGAAGCTGGCCGCGAACGCGCCCATCAACGAAGATGCGCTGAAGAAAGCGCTCGCGTCCGCCCGGTAGGCGCGCCCATGGCAACCGTCCGTTCGACGCCGCGCGTCGAGGTGCCCGACGCGCGCACGCCGGGGCGGCGTCGCGCGGCCGCCGCCGACCGTCCGCGCATGCCGAAGGCGAACCCGTGGCCCGGCCGGCCCGGCGAGTGGCCGACGCATTGCCCGCTGTGCTTCGGCGCGCTGGAGCCGCTGCCCGGTGCGGGCGGCTATGCGCGGCACCGGAGCGCGCGCTGTTCCGCGCAGTGCGTGCTCACGACCCGCCAGTATCAACCGGACGAGCTGACGATCCGCGGGGCGCGCGACGTGCAGGTCGCGGCGTTGCATCGCGAGCGTTTCGTCGCGCAGTGGCCGCGTCATTACGCGCTGATGCGGCGCGCGTGGCCCGCGCTGACGATCGGGCGTTTCATCGCGGTGATCGCGTGCGTGGATGTCGCGGATCTCTGGTCGTACCGGATGCTGCGCGACGACGATCTCGCGGCCGTGCTGCTCGTGCTGGCCGGCTTCCTGCGCGTGCCGGAGGTGTCGGGCGCCGCTGCGCCGGTCGACGACGCGCGCGCGCCCACGGTGCGATGGGTGCGGTTCTGGTTCGACGCGAGCGTGCGCGACGTCGGCGATCTGTGGACGGCCGGCAGCACCGCGCCGCCGCTGTTTCGCGTCGACTATCGGGAGCCGCTCGTCACGCCGTATCCGACCGGTGCGCAGGTGCACGCGTGGCAGCCGGTCGACGGCATGCGCGACGCGTGGGCGCAGCACGCCGACGCGCATGAACCGGCCGTCGACGCGGCCGAGCGCGCGGCGTTCGAGCGTTTCCTCGCGCGTGCGCAGGCGCCGGGCGCGAGTGTATGAGTGCGAGTGCGGCCGCCGGCGCGATGACATCACTGAAGGAGGCGCGGATGAAGGTGCGACGTAACGGATTCGCGACGATCGTCTGCCTGCTGCTGGCGGCCGGCGCACACGCGCAGGGCGGCCACGCACCGGCACCGGCCAGTCCCGGATCGGCGGCGAAGCCGGTGTGCGTCGATGCGGAAGTCGACGGCAAGCGCGCGCTGTCGTACGACTGCCTGAGCCAGCAGCTGAAGCCGACGGCCGAGCCGCAGGCGGGCGCATCGCAAACGGATTCGGAGCGGTTGTCGAAGCAGCCGTCGAACCGTCTCGGCACGTTCAACCTATCGACCGAACGGAACCGCTTCGGCACGAACTGGGGCCGGTCGATCACGCCGCAGCGGCCCGATGCGCCGGTCGCGGTGCCGCCGAAGTGATGCCCGCGCCGCGCGATTGGCCGGAACCGACGAGGAACAGCGACATGAGAGCGGTCAGGCAGACGGGCCGGGCGATGGTGCTGCGGGCAATGGCAGGCATGCTCGCATTCACGTGCGCTTGTACTTGTGCGCCGGCACGGTCGGCCGAGCGCGCCGCGCAGCCCGGTGCCGCACCGCCGACCGTCGCGCTGCCGAACTTCGCCGCGCTGGTCCGGCGTGTCGGTCCGGCCGTCGTCAACATCAGCGTCACGCGCGAAGTCACGCAGATGGGCATCCAGTTGCCGCCCGGCATCGCTCCCGATCATCCGCTCGCGCCGTTTCTCGCGCGGCGCGTGATCGGCAACCGTGAGGAAGTGAGCCTCGGCTCAGGCTTCATCGTCAGTGCGGACGGCGTGATCCTGACCAACCGGCACGTGGTCGGCGACGCCGTCGCCATCGACGTGAAGCTGACCGACAAGCGGCAGTTCAAGGGGCGCGTGATCGGCAGCGATCCCGTGTCCGATGTCGCGGTGATCCGCATCGACGCGCACGACCTGCCGGTCGTCGCGACCGGCGACCCCGCGCGCACGGAAGTCGGCGACTGGGTGATGGCGATCGGCTCGCCGTACGGGTTCGCGAACACGGTCACGCAGGGCATCGTCAGCGCGAAATCGCGTTCGTTGCCCGGCGAGCGCGCGATCCCGTTCATCCAGACCGACGTGCCGATCAATCCCGGCAATTCGGGCGGCCCGCTGTTCGACCTCGGCGGCCGCGTGATCGCGATCAACTCGATGATCTTCTCGAAGACGGGCGGCTACCAGGGGCTCGCGTTCGCGATTCCGATCGATATCGCGCTCGACGTGAAGGACCAGTTGCTGCACACCGGCAAGGTCACGCGCGGCCGGCTCGGCGTCGCGTTGCAGGAGGTGAGCCAGGCGCTCGCGCGCTCGTTCGGCCTCGCCAGCCCCGACGGCGCGCTGGTCACGATGGTCGAGCCGGACGGCCCGGCCGCGCATGCAGGATTGCAGGCCGGCGACGTCGTGCTCGCAGTCGACGGCAAGCCGGTGGCCGAATCCGCGGACCTGCTCGGCACGGTCGCCGGCATGCGGGCCGGGCGGCAGGCCGACCTGCTCGTGTGGCGTGCCGGCCGCGCGATGCACGTGATCGCGACGGTCGGCGCATTCGACAGCGGTACGGCGTCGGCAGGCGGCGAACAGGGGCCCGCACGGTTCGGGCTCGCGCTGCGCGCGGCGACCGAGCAGGAGCGCGCGCGGCTCGGCGTCGGCCAGGCGCTCGTCGTCGAACAGGCGAGCGGCCAGGCCGCGCGTGCCGGCTTGCAGCCCGGCGATGTCGTGCTGTCGGTCAACGGCACGCCGGTTGCGAGCATCGGCGCGTTGATGACCGAGATCGACGCCGCGCACGGCAACGTTGCGCTGCTCGTCCAGCGCGGCGGCACGCGGCTGTATGTGCCGATCGAGATCGGGTGAGCGGGCGCGGCCGGGCGGCGCGCGCGTGATTGAAATCGGAGGCGGGATGAAGCGAATGCAGGAGCGGGGCGCAACCGGATGGCTGCGGGGAATCGTCGTGGCGTGTGCGCTGGTCGCGGGGGCCGCGCCCGCCGTCGCGCAAACCGTCGGCGTGCCGGCCACGTGGATCCGTTATGGCCAGCTCGCCGGGCAGCAGTTCCAGGCGTGGCTCGAGGCGGACGGCGCGGCAGCCGACCGGCTGCACCGCTATCTCGAAGCACGCGTGCTGAACGCGCGTGCCGATGCGCCGCCGCCCGCGATCGTCGTGCGCGCGTGGATCGGTGCGAACGGCACCGTCACGCGCGTCGAGTTCGCGTCGCTCGGCGATCCCGATGCGGACGCGACGCTGCGGCAGCTGCTCACGGCCGGCCCGCTGGCGGAACCGCCGCCGCCCGACATGCTGCAGCCGCTGCGCGTGCGCCTGCGGCTTGCGCCGAATCCCGATGCGCAGGCAGTCGATCCGGCGTCGTCACCGGCGGCGGCACGCGCGCCGTAACGAGACGTGACGTGACGCCCGGAGCCTGGTCGACGCTGGTGGATATCGTAATAAGATATGAAGTTATTGCGTTGGCGGGACGATGGTGTCCGTCTTCCTCACAAGGAGCTATCCATGCAACTGACCCAGCTAGGCGGGCATGTCGCCCAATCCGGCCTCGGCGAACGGCAAAAACACGCGCAAGCGCTGATGTTCGGGATGGCCAACATCAACGAGTACGTATCCGGCGGTGTCTGCTATGACGCCGCGGCCTATGTCCGGTATCTGCTGCGCGCCGACGCGCTGATCTCGCCCGGCACGCTGCTCGACACGATCGGCCAGCTGTGGAAGCCGCGCTTCAATTTCGAGACCGGCGATCAGTGGGACGGGCGTGCGAGCATTCCGGCGGGCACCGCGGTCGGCTTCTCCCGGAACGGCAACGTGTTTCATGCCGCGATCGCCGTCGGCGGCAGCCGGATCCGCGCGATCAACGGCGGCCTGCTGGGCAGCGGCTGGATGTATGCGGTCGATCTTGCGCGGGTGCTGGAGCGGGACCCGGCCGGCGGCTTCACGTACGACCGCGCGAACCTTCGCGTCTACCTGTCGCGCCTGTAGGCACACCGGTGCACCGGCGCGCCATGCCGGGCACGGGCCGGCCGCATCGTTCGGCCAGGCGGGCGTCGGCCCGTCGTCCGGCCATTTCCGCATGGCGTCGCGCCGTCCAACGCTGCTATCCTCTCGACCTTGAATGACACCGCATGGCGGCGTGGCAGCGCATGCTGCGTCGCGGCGATGCGTGCCGGTGCGATCCGGCGCGCGCGCTGAGGTAGCATGACTGAATATCCACGATGATCCATGACCTGTTCCGTGACTGATTTCCTTTCGTCCATGTCCACATGGTCAAGACAACGATGAGCGGCGCACCCGATCCGGCGCCGCCGGGCGACGACGAATCGTCCGGCGGCGCGTCCTCCTACCTGGTGCCGGGGCTCGAACGCGGGCTGCGGATCCTCGCCGAATTCTCCGCGCGCGAGCCCGTGCTCGGCGCGCCGGAGCTGTCGAAGCGCATCGGCATTCCGCGCACGACCACGTTCCGCCTGCTGCAGACGCTCGAGGCGCTCGGTTTCCTCGAGCGCGTGAACGGCGACCGCTATTTCCGGCTCGGCGTCGGCGTGCTGCGGCTCGGCTTCGAATACCTGAATTCGCTCGAACTGACCGATCTCGGCACGCCCGTGCTCGAACGGCTGCGCGATGCGACCGGCCTGTCGACGCACCTGCTGATCCGCGACCAGCGCGACGTCGTGTTCGTCGCGAAGGCGCAGAGCAATACGTCGATGTTCGGTTCGGTGAAGGTGCACGTCGGCACGCGCCTGCCCGCGCACGCCACCGTGCACGGCCACGTGCTGATGGGCGACCTGACGCGCGATGCGCTGCGTCAGCTCTATCCGGAGAAAAAGCTCGAGCAGTTCACCGAGCGCACGCCGGGCAGCGTCGATGAATTGTATGAACGCGTGCGCCACTACGCGCGGCTCGGCTACGCGGTCAGCGAGGCGGCGTTCGAGAGCGGCATTTCCGCCGTGACGGCGCCCGTGCGCGATCAGTCGGGCTCGATCGTCGCGGCGATCACCGCGACGGTGCCGCGTTCGGAGATCGGCGAGGCCGGCGAGAAGGAGCGGCTCGTCGAAGCCGTGTGCGGCGCGGCAGTCGACCTGTCGCAGCGGCTGAACTACCGTCCGCTCGAAAGCGACCCGACGTTCGCGCATGCGCGCCACAAGGTCGCGATGTTCTGACGCGCGCTCATCGGACGGGCCGCTGCACGCGGCATCGCAAACGAAAAAGAGCGGCCCGCGGGCCGCTCTTTTCATTTCCGGCATCGAATCCCGGCACCGCTCAGAACGAGTGGTGGATGCCGGTCAGCACGATCACCTGGTTCGCGGTGCTCGACACGCCGGCCGTGAAGAACGCAGCCTTGGCGCCGCCCGAGCCGTGTTCGTAGAGCACGTTCGCATAGAGCTGCGTGCGTTTCGACAGCGCGTAGATGTCGCCGAGCTCGACCTGCGTCCAGCGGCGGCCGGCCAGTGTCGTCGTCGCCGCACCGCCCGCGATCGTGTTGAACGCGCTGCTGCGGTAGTTCACGCCCGCGTCGTAGCTCTGGAACGTATCCGAAAAGCCGTTCGACTGCATCTTCGTGCGCGTGTAGAGACCATGGACGAGGAAGTCGCCGAACTGGTAGGACGCGCCCGCGCCGATGTTCTCGACCTTGCTCGCGAGATAGCCGTTCGCGGTGTTCTGCCCCTGGAACGACGTGATACCGGTCGTGCCGATCAGGATCGAGCGGTCGTGCTCGTTCGAGTACACGGCCGACGCCTTGAACGGCCCGTTCGCGTAGTTCAGCGCGACGCCGACCGACTTGCCGGTCGAGAAGTTCGTCGTGTTGCCGAGCGCCAGCGTGGCCGCGGCCGAGAAGCCCGCGAAGGTCGGCGAACGGTACTTGATCGCGTTGTTGTACGGCACGTTGCCGGTCGCGGCGAGCCCGTCGATGTTGCCGGGGTGGAACGCGTACCAGCTCAACGCGAGATAGGCCGTGCTGAGCGGATCGAGATAGTCGAACGACAGCGGCGTCTGGCGGCCGAGCGTCAGCGTGCCGTAGCGGTCCGAGCTGAGGCCGACGAATGCCGCGCGGTTCCAGATCGTGTTCGCGGTCGCGAACTGGCCGTTGTTCGTATAGAAGCCGTTTTCGAGCTGGAAGATCGCCGACAGGCCGCTGCCGAGATCTTCCTTGCCCTTCAGGCCCCACCGGTCGGGCTGGGTGTTGCCCTGGATCATCGCCCACTTTGCATGGCCGCCGACGTTGTTCACGTAGGCGACGCCCGCATCCAGGCTGCCGTACAGCGTCACGCTGCTCTGCGCCCACGCGCCCGACGCGGCGCCCAATCCGATCACTGCTGCTGCTACCGCATGCTTGATCATTTGATCTCCTGAATCTCCAACCTGATGAAAACGTGCCGTGGCGTCGTGCGCGGGGACGGCCGTCCATTGCGCAGGGATTCGCCACTTGGCGGGCATTTGTTTGTTCCATATAAGGAACAATGTGCCTCTGGTGGAATGAAGTATAGATGCGTCAAGCGCCGGATCAAAAATAATTTTTTCGGGACGGAAGGGTTTCGTGCCGATGCTCGACGGCGGTGCAGCGTGTCTCGAAAAAGACGATAAATCCCCGCCACACAACAAAAAATTACATTCGACAAGGTAGTCGAGAGCGATTGCCGACCGGGTGGTCAGTGTTTTCCCTAGGACATGCAGCTTTTTGTTTTACTCGTGGAAAGTCACTTCTATAATCACCATCCATAAACTGATGTTCCGGATATGGAACAAATCGGAACAAACCGAGAGTCGATCAGAAGGAAGGGTGTGAGATGTCTGAGCAATGGATTTGCGCCGGTCACGCCGGCGCGCTGTCGGAAGACACGCCGATCGAGTTCAAGCGGACCGACGGCGTGGAAATCGGGATCTACCGCGTCGGCGACGACGTGTATGCGCTCGAGAACGTATGCCCGCATGCGTACGCGCTGCTGACGCAGGGCTTCGTCGACGAAGGCACGGTCGAATGCCCGCTGCACGAGGCCGTGTTCGACATCAGGACGGGTGCATGCCTGAAGGGTCCGGGTGGACGCGCGCTGAAGCAGTACGCGGTGCGCCTCGCCGGTGAAGAAATCCAAGTAAAGGTGGAATGACATGAAAGAAGCGACGGTCAACTTCAATCCCTTCCTGAAGCCGTGGGTGGCACCGCAGCCGAACAACGTCGCGGGCAAGGGGCAGATCGAGATCCCCGGCCAGGTCGAGAACCAGGTCTGGCAGAACCGCAAGGCCGCACCGACGCAGTACGAGAACGACCTCGGCGATGCGCTCGAACGCGTGTTCGAGAGCGGCGCAACCGAGCTGGACGATGTCGTCGCGGGCCTGAACCGCATCGGCTTCCGCGCGCCGGACGGCTCGGTTTGGACACCTGAGCGTTTCCGCGCCGAAATGGCCTCGCTCGCGGAATGAGCATACCGACCGCGCCGCGCGCCTGAGCGCCGACCCGACAACCGCATCCGGAGCACACTGATGACGTCCCCCGTAGAACACGCAGTCCAACACGACCCGGTCCGTGACTATCTCGACCGCGGCATCAAGAACTACTGGTATCCCGTTGCACCGAGCTGGCAGGTGTCGAACGCGCCCGTCGGCCTCACGCGCCTGTCCGAGCAGATCGTGCTGTGGCGCGATCACGACGGCAAGGTCCACGCGCTGGAAGATCGCTGCCCGCACCGCGGCGCGCGCCTGTCGCTCGGCTGGAACCTCGGCGGCAACATCGCGTGCTGGTATCACGGCATCGAAGTCGACGGCGGCGGCACGGTCAACCGCGTGCCGGCCGTGTCGAACTGTCCGCTCGAAGGCACGAAGTGCGTGAAGTCGTATCCGGTCGAAGAGAAGGCCGGCGCGATCTTCCTGTGGTTCGGCGATGAAGCGCACGGCGAGCCGGCGCCGCTGAACCTGCCCGAGGAACTGGTCGCCGACGAGTACGGCCACTTCCTGTGCGTGTCGAACTGGAAGTGCAATTACCAGTACGCGATCGACAACGTGATGGATCCGATGCACGGCGCGTATCTGCACGCCACCTCGCACTCGATGGCCGAAGGCGACAAGCAGGCCGACATGCGCGTGCGCAAGACGGAAACGGGCCTGATGTTCGAGAAGATCGGCCAGCGCGACGTGAACTTCGACTGGGTCGAGCTCGGCGAAACGGGCTGCCTGTGGATGCGCCTCGCGATTCCGTACAAGCAGAAGTTCGGCCCGGGCGGCAACTTCGGGATCATCGGCTTCGCGACGCCGGTCGACGGCGACAACTGCCAGGTCTATTTCTGGCGGACGCGCAAGGTCAGCGGCTGGCAGCGCGACGTGTGGCGCTTCATGTACCGCAACCGCCTCGAAGGCCTGCACTGGGACGTGCTCGAGCAGGACCGCTACGTCCTCGAAAGCCTCGCGCCGCACGCGCGCGATCACGAATACCTGTACCAGCACGACGTCGGCATCACGCGCGTGCGCCGGATGCTGCGCCAGCGTGCGCAGGAACACCTGTCCGCACTCGATGCGCATCGCGCGGCACAGGCCGCGTCGGAGCCCGCGAATGGCTGAGCTCGCTCCGGTCGTGTCGCTGCCGGGGCGCCGCGTGCTCGTCACGGGCGGTGCGCGCGGGCTCGGTGCGGCGTTCGTGAAGGCGCTCGTCGAAGCCGGCGCGCAGGTCGCGTTCGGCGACGTGCTCGTCGACGAGGGCCGTGCGCTGGCCGCCGAACTCACGCAAGCCGGCCACGTCGCGCATTTCTTCGCGCTCGACCTCGCCGATCCGGCCAGCATCGACGCGTTCGTCGCGCAGGGCGCGGCGGCGCTCGGCGGCATCGACGCACTGATCAACAACGCGGCGATCACGAACTCGGGCGGCAAGCTGTCCACGGAGCTCGACGTGTCGACGTGGGACGCCGTGATGAACGTGAACGTGCGCGGCGTGTGGCTCGTCAGCAATGCAGCGCTGCCGCACCTCGCGCAGTCGGGCCGCGGCGCGATCGTGAACCTCGCGTCGGACACCGCGCTGTGGGGCGCGCCGAAGCTGCTCGCGTACGTCGCGAGCAAGGGCGCGGTGATCGCGATGACGCATGCGCAGGCACGCGAGTTCGGCGCGCACGGCGTGACGGTCAACGCGATCGCGCCGGGGCTCACCGAAGTCGAGGCGACCGCCTACGTACCGGCCGAGCGTCATGCGTTCTACCTGCAGGGCCGCGCGCTGACACGCGCGCAGGTGCCCGACGACGTTACGGGCCCCGTGCTGTTCCTGCTGTCGGACGGCGCGCGCTTCGTGACGGGTCAATTGCTGCCGGTGAACGGCGGCTTCGTAATGAATTGATGTTTTCACACTGAATGAAGGAGAGGACGATGGCGGACGCCGATCTCGAACGCAAGTCGTGGGACCAGCCGGAAGGCGCAAGCTTCGACGACTGGATGGAAGGGCGCGTCGCGCGTTACGCGACGCGGCGCTACGACTGGGACGCGCTGAAGTTCCAGGCCGACTACGACCCGAAGTACCGCCGTGCGCAGATGCGCTACGTCGGTACGGGCGGCACGGGCGTCGCGAAGGACGTCAACACGGTGCCGGCCGGCGGCTTCACGTTCTCGACGATGGTCATCCCGGCCGGCAACATCGGCCCGAGCCACATCCACATGGACGTCGAGGAAATCTTCTTCGTGCTGCGCGGCAAGATGAAGGTGATCTGCGAGCGCGACGGCGAGACCTGGGAAGCGGTCCTCGGCGAGCGCGACCTGATCTCGGTGCCGCCGGGCGTGTATCGCACGGAAATCAACATCGGCGAGGAAGATGCGCTGATGTGCGTGATGCTCGGTTCGCCGAAGCCGGTCACGCCGACGTATCCGCCCGATTCGCCGCTCGCGAAGATCAAGCGTTGAGACGGAGCCGGTGAAGCAATGAGTGTCATCGACAAACGTGAACGCGACCGCACCGCGGCGTTCGCCGCGCTGCTCGGGCGGTTTCCCGAGCAGCGTTGCGCAACCGGCGCGGCGGGCACGATCGGCTACCGCGAGGCCGGCGCGCAGCATGCGGGCCGTGCGCTGCCCGTCGTGCTGCTGCACGGGATCGGCTCGGGCGCCGCATCGTGGGTCCGCCAGCTCGACACGCTCGGCGCGTCGCGCCGCGTGCTCGCGTGGGATGCGCCCGGCTACGGCGTGTCGACGCCCGTGCACGGCGCGTCGCCGGCCGCCGCCGATTACGCGGCATCGCTTGACGCGTGGCTCGAGGCACTCGGCATCGAGCGTTGCGTGCTGGTCGGTCATTCGCTCGGCGCGATCATTGCGGGCGGTCTCGCCCGCGTGATGCCCGCGCGGATCGCCGGCCTGCTGCTCGTGTCGCCCGCGGGCGGCTACGGCAGCGCACCGGCCGAAACGCGCGAATCGCGCCGCGACGCGCGGCTCGCGATGCTCGCGGAACTCGGCCCGGCCGGGCTCGCCGAGCAGCGCAGCGGCAACATGCTGTCCGGTTTCGCGAACGAGGATGCAAAGGCGTGGGTGCGCTGGAACATGGCGCGCGTCGTGCCGGCCGGCTACGCGCAGGCCACGCATCTGCTCGCGAACGCCGATCTCGCCGCCGATCTCGCCGGCTTTCGCGGCCGTACGGCCGTGGCCGTCGGTGCGAACGACGCGATCACGCCGCCCGCCGCGTGCGAGCGGATCGCCGCGGCCGCGCACGTCGCGCTGCAGGTGATTCCGCAAGCCGGTCATGCCGGCTACGTGGAGGCACCGGCCGTTTATTCCGCGCTGATCGAAACGTTCTGCCGCCAGTGCGACCAACAGCGGGGGCAGGCATGAGCGAACCGCTGGAACAACCGGTTTCCGACAACGCGAAGTCCGACGCCGGCTATGTGGTGCCCGGCCTCGAACGCGGGTTGCGGATCCTCGCCGAATTCTCGCCGCGCGAGCCCGTGCTCGGCGCGCCCGAATTGTCGAAGCGGCTCGGCATTCCGCGCACGACGGTGTTCCGTCTGCTGCAGACGCTGGAATCGCTCGGCTTCCTCGAGCGTGCGGACAAGGATCGCAACTACAAGCTCGGGATCGCCGTGCTGCGGCTCGGCTTCGAATACCTGAGCTCGCTGGAGCTGACCGATCTCGGCCTGCCGGTGATCGAAAGCCTGCGCGATGCGACCGGCTTCACGACGCACATCGTGATCCGCGACGGCCGCGACGTGGTGTTCGTCGCGAAGGCGCAGAGCCAGTCGCCGGTGTTCAGCTCGATCCGCGTGAACGTCGGCACGCGCCTGCCCGCGCATGCGACGACCCACGGCCACGTGCTGATGGGCGACCTGTCGCTGAAGGAGCTGCACGCGCTGTATCCGGAAGGCGCGCTGAACCGGATGACGAACGCGACGCCGGAAACGGTCGACGCGCTGTACGAAGTAATCCGCGAGGATGCGCTGCGCGGCTACGGCGTCAGCAATTCGTCGTTCGAGCGCGGGATTTCGGTGGTGACGGCGCCGGTGCGAAACGAGACGCAGAAGATCGTCGCGTGCATCACGGTGACGGTGCCGCGTCCGGAAATCGACGCGGCGCTGATCGCGGACGGACTGATCGACAAGGTGCAGCGCGCGGCGGCGGAACTGTCGCGGCGGCTCAATTACCGCTCGGATGACGAGCACACGTTTCTGAAAGCATTAGGACTCCGATGATCCAGATCGATCTGACCGGGCAGGTTGCGGTAGTGACGGGCGGTTCGTCCGGCATTGGCCTCGCGACGGCCGAACGGTTCCTGCAGGCCGGTGCGTCGGTTGCCATCTGCGGCCGCGACAGCGACCGCCTTGCACGCGCCGAAGCGATGCTGCGCGACAGGTACGCCGATGCGCAACTGCTGGCCGCACGCTGCAACGTGCTCGACGAAGCCGACGTGACTGCGTTCGCACAAGCGGTATCCGCCCGCTTCGGCCGCGCCGACATGCTGGTCAACAACGCCGGCCAGGGCCGCGTGTCGACCTTCGCGGATACGACCGACGACGCATGGCGCGAAGAACTCGAACTGAAGTACTTCAGTATCATCCGCCCGACGCGTGCGTTCCTGCCGCTGCTGCGCGACGCTCAGGCGCCGACGATCACCTGCGTGAACTCGCTGCTTGCATTGCAGCCCGAGCCGCACATGGTCGCGACGTCGTCGGCGCGCGCGGGCGTGCTGAGCCTCGTGAAGTCGCTCGCGACCGAGCTGGCGCCGCAACGCATCCGCGTGAACTCGATCCTGATCGGCATCGTCGAGTCGGGGCAGTGGCGCCGTCGCTACGAAACGCAGGCACAACCCGGCGAAAGCTGGGAAGACTGGACGGGCGCGCTCGCCCGCAAGAAGAACATTCCGCTGAATCGCTTCGGCAAGCCTGACGAGGCCGCCTGGGCACTGTTTTATCTCGCAACGCATCTGTCGTCGTACACGACGGGCAGCCATATCGACGTTTCTGGAGGCTTTGCACGCCATGTCTAAAAAAACCACGGTTGGCGAGCTGATTGCCGCCTTTCTCGAGCAGTGCGGCGTGAAAACCGCATTCGGTGTCATCTCGATCCACAACATGCCGATCCTCGACGCGATCAACTCGCGCGGCAACATCCGGTATGTCGGCGCGCGCGGTGAAGCCGGTGCGTTGAACATGGCCGACGGCCTGGCCCGCGTGTCGGGCGGCCTCGGCGTCGCGTTCACGAGTACGGGCACGGCGGCCGGCAACGCGGCCGGCGCGATGGTCGAGGCACTGACGGCCGGCACCGCGCTGCTGCACGTGACGGGGCAGATCGAGACGCCTTACCTCGATCAGGATCTGGCGTACATCCACGAAGCCCCCGACCAGCTGTCGATGCTCGACTCGATCTCGAAGGCCGCGTTCCGCGTGCGGACGGTCGAAACCGTGCTGCCGACAATCCGCGAAGCCGTGCGCATCGCGCAAACCGCGCCGACGGGCCCCGTATCGGTCGAGATTCCGATCGACATCCAGGCGGCTGAAATCGAGTGGCCGGAGGACCTCGCGCCGGCGCATGTCGCGGTGCACGAGCACGATTCCGCACGCGTCGCGAAGCTCGCCGACGCACTCGCGGCGAAGCGCCGCCCGCTGCTGTGGCTCGGCGGCGGCGCGCGCCATGCACGCGCGGAAGTCGAGCGTCTCGTGAAGCTCGGTTTCGGCGTTGTGACGAGCGTGCAGGGCCGCGGCGTGCTGCCCGAGGATCACCCGGCGACGCTCGGCGCGTTCAACGTGCATGCGGCCGTCGAAGCGTTCTACAAGACCTGCGACGCGCTCGTGGTCGTCGGTTCGCGCCTGCGCGGCAACGAGACGCTGAAATACAAGCTCGCGCTGCCGCAGCCGCTGTTCCGCGTCGATGCCGACGCGCTCGCCGACAACCGCGGCTATCGCAACGAACTGTTCGTGCATGGCGATTCGAAGCGCGTGCTGGCCGAGCTGGCCGACCGCCTCGAAGGCCGCCTGTCGGTCGAGCCGCAATTCGCGGCCGATCTCGCGGCGGCGCGCGAGCAGGCCGTCGCCAGCGTGGCGGAGGGCCTCGGGCCCTACAAGAAGCTCGTCGACACGCTGCAGGGTGCGATCGGCCGCGACTACAACTGGGTGCGTGACGTGACGATCTCGAACAGCACATGGGGCAACCGCCTGCTGAAGATCTTCGAGCCGCGCTCGGGCGTGCATGCGCTCGGCGGCGGCATCGGCCAGGGCATCCAGATGGGCATCGGCGCGGCGCTCGCGGGCGCGGCCGCGAAGACGGTCTGCCTGGTCGGCGACGGCGGCCTGATGGTCAACGTCGGCGAGCTCGTCACGGCCGTGCAGGAAAACGCGAACGTGATGATCGTGCTGATGAACGACCAGTGCTACGGCGTGATCCGCAACATCCAGGACGCGCACTACGGCGGCCGCCGCTGCTTCGTGCAGCTGCACCAGCCCGATTTCGCGCAGTTCTGCGCGAGCTTCGGCCTCGCGCACTACCGGATCACGTCGCTCGACGACGCAGAAGCGATCGTGCGCGAAGGAATGGCGCAGGAAGGGCCGGTGATGGTCGAAGTCGACATGCTGTCGGTCGGCTCGTTCGCATCGAACTTCGCGGGCCCGCCGGTGAAGAAGGAAGAACCGACGGAGCGCCAGTATGCGTAACGGGCAAAAGCGGGACCACGCACCTGTCGACGTCGCGATGATCGGTTTCGGTGCGATCGGCGCGGCCGTGTACCAGGCGGTCGCTCACGATGCGTCGCTGCGCGTCGCGCACGTGATCGTGCCGGAACACCAGCGCGCGGCGGTGCAGGGCGTGCTCGGCAGCGCGGTGGAGGTCGTGTCGTCGGTCGACGCATTGGCCCGCCGCCCCGAGTTCGCGCTCGAATGCGCCGGTCACGGCGCGCTCGTCGATCACGTCGTGCCGCTCCTGAAGGCCGGCACCGACTGCGCGGTCGCCTCGATCGGCGCGCTGTCCGATCTCGCGCTGCTCGACCTGCTGTCGCAGGCGGCCGAGGAAGGCGGCACGACGGTGACGCTGCTGTCGGGCGCGATCGGCGGCATCGACGCGCTGGCGTCCGCGAAGCAGGGCGGGCTCGACGAAGTGCTGTACGTCGGCCGCAAGCCGCCGCTCGGCTGGCTCGGTACGCCGGCCGAGGCATTGTGCGACCTGCATGCGATGACCGGGGAACAGGTGATCTTCGAAGGCACCGCGCGCGACGCCGCGCGGCTGTATCCGAAGAACGCGAACGTCGCGGCAACCGTCGCGCTGGCGGGCCTCGGCCTCGACGCGACGCGCGTGCGCCTGATTGCCGATCCGGCGGTCGAGCGCAACGTGCACCGCTTCACCGCGCGCGGCGCGTTCGGCGAGATGTCGCTGGAGATGAGCGGCAAGCCGCTGCCCGACAACCCGAAGACGTCCGCGCTGACGGCGTTCAGCGCGATCCGTGCGCTGCGCAACCGCGCGGCCCGCTGCGTGATCTGACCGGGCCTTGGACCGTCCGCCCGCGCCACGGCGAGGGCGGACGCGCAGAGACAGATTTGTGGGACTTGTGACATGACTCCTTTCGATACGAGCCTCGTACCCGACGGCAACATCCTGATCGGCGGCGAGTGGCGGCGCGGCCGTGGCGCGCCCTACGCGAGCATCTATCCGGCCGACCAGTCGCTGAACATGGAAGTGTCGACGGCGAACGCGGAAGACGCGGCCGAAGCCGTCGAGGCCGCCGACGCCGCGTGGCGCCGCGCCGACTGGGCCGGGCTGAAGCCGCACCAGCGCGCGCAGGTGCTGTACCGCATCGCCGACCTGATCATGCAGCGCCACGAGGCGCTCGCGAACCTGCAGCGTCGCGACAACGGCAAGCCGATCGGCGAGACGCGCGTGCTGGTGGCCAGCGCCGCGAACACGTTCCGCTATTTCGCGGCGTGCCTCGAAACGCTCGACGAGGAGCTGACGCCGTCGCGCGGCGACTACCTGACGATGAGCGTGTACGAGCCGATCGGCGTGATCGCGGCGATCACGCCGTGGAATTCGCCGATCGCATCCGATGCGCAGAAGCTCGCACCGGCGCTCGCCGGCGGCAATGCAGTCGTGCTCAAGCCGGCCGAGGTCACGCCGCTCGTGTCGCTCGCGCTGGCGCGCATCTGCGAGGAAGCCGGCGTACCGAAGGGCGTGCTGAGCGTGCTGCCGGGCAAGGGCTCCGTGATCGGCGACGTGCTCGTGCGTCATCCGCTCGTGAAGAAGGTGTCGTTCACTGGTGGTACCGAAGTGGGCCGCGGCATCGCGCGCATCGCGGCCGAGAAGCTGATGCCCGTGTCGCTCGAGCTCGGCGGCAAGTCGCCGACGATCGTGTGCGACGACGCCGATCTCGATCACGCGGTCAACGGCGTGCTGTACGGCATCTTCAGTTCGTCGGGCGAGGCGTGCATCGCAGGTTCGCGGCTGTTCGTGCAGCGCGCGGTATACGACGAATTCATGAAACGCCTGGTGGCCGGCGCCCGCAAGCTGCGCGTGGGCGACCCGACGCGGCCCGACACGCAGATGGGGCCGCTGATCACCGCGAAGCATCGCGAATCGGTCGAGCGCTACGTCGCGCTCGGCCTCGAGGAAGGCGGCCGCCTGCTGTGCGGCGGCGAGCGGCCGTCGGGCGACGGGCGCGAGCACGGTTTCTTCTATCAGCCGACCATTCTCGAAGGCTTGCCGAACAGCGCGCGCATCTGCCAGGAGGAAATTTTCGGGCCCGTGCTCGTCGCGATGCCGTTCGACGACGAAGCGTCGCTGATCGTGCAGGCGAACGACAGTGTGTTCGGCCTGGCAGCCGGCATCTGGACGCGCGACTACAAGCGTGCATGGCGCATCGCGCGCGCGCTGGAGACGGGCACCGTGTGGATCAACACGTACAAGCTGTTCTCGATCTCCACGCCGTTCTCGGGCTGGAAGGAGAGCGGGATGGGGCGCGAGAAAGGGCGCCTCGGCATCCGCGAGTACATGCAGCAGAAGAGCCTCTACTGGGGCTTGAACGACGCGCCGCTGCCGTGGGCGAACTGAGCGAAGGGGAATGACGCAATGAGCATTTTGGGAATCGAGCAGATCACGTACGGCGTCGACGACCTCGCGACCTGCCGGCGCTTTTTCGCCGACTGGGGGATGAAGGAAGTCGCGCACGACGATACGCGCGCGCGTTTCGAGACGCTGAACGGCTGCACCGTACTGGCCGTCAAGGCCGACGATCCGGCGCTGCCGCCTGCATTCGAAGCAGGCCCGACGCTGCGGGAAGTCACGTGGGGCGTCGCGACGCAGGGCGAGCTCGACGCGCTGCGAACGAAGCTCGCCGGCCAGCCCGGCTACTACGCGCAGGACGATGCGGTCGGCTGCATCGACCCGAACGGGATGGCGATCCGCGTCGAAGTCACGCGCAAGCGCGAACTCGACATCACGGGCTCGCCGTCGAACGTATGGGGCCGGACGCTGCGCGTCGACCAGCCGAGCCCGATCTATGCGCGCGCCGAGCCGGTCGAGGTCGGCCATGTCGTGTTCTTCACGAACTGCCTCGACGCGCAGGAAAAGTTCTATCACGAGCTGCTCGGCTTCGAGACGTCGGACCGTTATCCGGGCCGCGGCGCGTTCATGCGCTGCGCGCCGCACGGCGGCCACCACGACCTGTTCCTGCTCGCGCTGCCGAATGGCAAGCGCGGCCTGAACCACGTCGCGTTCACCGTGCGCGACATCCATGAAGTGTTCGGCGGCGGCATGCACATCGACCGCTGCGGCTGGGAAACGCAACTCGGCCCGGGCCGCCATCCCGTGTCGTCCGCGTACTTCTGGTACTTCCAGAATCCGGCCGGCGGCCTGATCGAGTACTACGCGGACGAAGACATGCTGACGCCCGAGTGGCAGCCGCGAGAATTCGAGCCGGGCCCGACCGTGTTCGCCGAATGGGCCGTCGACGGCGGCCTCGACGGCAATACGCGCCGGCAGAAGAACGCGCAGGCGCCGGAAGGCAAGTTCATGACGGAGCGCAAATCGTGAGCGAAACGAACTCGCAGGAATCGGCCGCACCTGGCACGGTCGTCGTGATCGGCGGCGGCCAGGCCGCCGGCTGGGTGCTGAAGACGCTGCGCGCGGAAGGGTTCGCGGGCCGCCTCGTGATGATCGCCGACGAGCCGCATCTGCCGTACGAGCGCCCGCCGCTGTCGAAAGCCGTGCTGGCCGGCGACGCCGACATCGAAACCGTGCGTGTCGTGCGTCCCGACGAATTCGACGCGCTGAACGTCGAAGCGTGGCAGCCGGAACGCGCGGCCTCGATCGATCGCGCACGCCGCGTGGTGACGACCGCAAGCGGTCGCGAGATCGAATACGACCGGCTCGTGATCGCGACCGGCGGCACGTCGCGCCGCTTGCCCGGTGCAATCGTCAGCACACCGAACCTGCATTACCTGCGCACGCTCGACGAAGCGGCCGCGCTCGGCGAAAAGCTGCGTGCGAGCCGGCGCGTGCTCGTGATCGGCGGCGGCTGGATCGGCCTCGAAGTCGCGGCGACCGCGCGCAAGCTCGGCGTCGACGCGGTCGTGGTCGAAGGCGCGCCGCGCCTGTGCGGCCGCTCGGTGCCGCAGATCGTATCGGATTTCCTGCTCGACCTGCATCGTTCGAACGGCGTCGACGTGCGGACGGGCGCGGCGCTCGCGTCGCTCGACGCGCAGCCCGGCGATGCATCGAAGGTGCGCGCGACGCTCGCCGACGGCACGACGATCGACGCAGACTTCGCGGTGGCCGGCATCGGCCTCGCACTGAACGCGTCGCTCGCGAGCGATGCGGGGCTGGCGGTCGACGACGGCATCGTCGTCGACGAATACGGCGCGACCAGCGACCCGGCGATCTTCGCGTGCGGCGACGTCGCGAACCATCACAACGGCTGGCTGAAGCGGCGCGTGCGGCTCGAATCGTGGGCCAACGCGCAGAACCAGGCGATCGCGGCGGCGAAGGCCGTGCTCGGCGTGCGCGCACCGTACGCGGAGATACCGTGGTTCTGGTCCGATCAGTACGACGTGAACCTGCAGATCCTCGGCGATCTGCCGGCCGATGCGCAGCTCGTCGTGCGCGGCGATCTCGCCGCGCGCCGTGCGACGCTGTTTTTTGTGGGCGACGGGCATGTGAGAGGTGTCATCGCCGTGAACAACGCGCGCGAGCTGAAGCTCGCACGCAAGTGGATGAACCAGGGCCGGGCAGTGGATACGGAAGCCCTGGCAGACACGACCCAAGCGCTTGCCTGACCGGCGAAAGACCAGGAGACACCCCGCATGAGCACTTTCGACAATGTCGTGGCCGGTCGCGCCACGATGGAAGCTGCCGCCTCCACGCCCGGCGCGATCATCGCGCGGCTCGAGCGGCTTCCGGCCAACGCGATGCAGATCCGCGCGCGCGTGCTGATCGGCACCGCGACGTTCTTCGACGGCTTCGACGTGATCACGATCGCGGCGACGCTGCCGTTGCTGATCCACAAATGGGGGCTGTCGCCGACGCAGATCGGCATGCTGATCGCGTCCGGCGCGATCGGCCAGCTGATCGGCGCTTTCCTGTTTCCGGCGCTCGCGGAAAAGCACGGCCGCGTGAAGGCGATCGCGTGGAGCTCGGCCGTGATCGGCGTCACGAGCATCGCGTGCGGCTTCGCGCCGACCTTCGAGGTGTTCGTGCTGCTGCGGATCCTGCAGGGGCTCGGGCTCGGCGGCGAACTGCCGGTCGCCGCGACGTACATCAACGAGATCACGCGCGCGCATGGCCGCGGCCGTTTCGTGCTGCTGTACGAGATCGTGTTCCCGATCGGCCTGCTCGTGTCGATGGCGCTCGGCGCGTGGCTCGTGCCGCGCTTCGGCTGGGAAATCATGTACTTCGTCGGCGGGTTGCCGCTGATCCTGTCGCTCGTGCTCACGCACCTCGTGCCGGAATCGCCGCGCTGGCTCGCGTCGCGCGGGCGGCTCCCGGAAGCCGGGCGCGCGGTGGGCGTGTTCGAAGCGTCGGTGCGCGGCGAACTGCCGCCCGTCACGCAGGTGGCCGCGTTCGACGAGATGGTGCGCCAGCATCCGAAGCGCAAGATGAGCGACCTGTTCAGCGCGGCCTATCGCAAGCGTACGCTCGCGGTGGCGACGTTGTGGGCGACCTGCGGGTTCATTCAGTACGGGCTGTCGACGTGGTTGCCGACGATCTACAAGAACTTCTATCACGCGCCGCTGCAGCTCGCGCTGAACCTCGCGGTGATCGGCTCGGTGATGGGCGTGCTCGGCTCGCTGGCGTCGGCGCTGCTGGTCGACAAGCTCGGCCGCAAGCCGGTGATCGTGTGGTCGTTCGTGCTGTGCGCGCTGTCGCTGGCGCTCGCGGGTGTCTATCATGCGTCGTCGGTGTATGTCGTCGCGATCTTCTGCTCGCTGTCGCTCGGGTTGATGGCGTCGGGGTTCATCACCGCGTACGTCTATACGCCGGAGCAGTATCCGACGAGCATTCGCGCATCGGGCTGCGGGCTCGGCAGCGCGTGGCTGAAGATCGCGTCGTTCGTCGCACCGATGGTCGTGCCGCACGCGATCATCGGCGGGAACCTCGCGCCGGCGTTCTACCTGATCGGCATCGTGCCGCTGATCGCGGCGGTGACCGTGCACTTCGTCGGGATCGAGACGAAGGGGAAGGTGCTGGAGGCGCTGGAGGCGTGAGTGTCTTCCGCTGCGGTGGATGGAGTGAACCGAAAGGCCCGGGCGATGCTCTCCAGGCTTTTTTTCGGGGCTGCTCCCGCAGCGGCGCGCAGGGTGCGCGCGATTGTTGGGGCACGGCGGGCGTGTTCTAATGCACGGTCCCGATTTCGTCAGACCATGGCCATGCCCTTGTTCGAACCCGTCACGCTGCATACCTCGCGCCTCGTCCTGCGGCCGCTTCGCGACGCCGACGCACAGGCTTTCTTCGAGATCTGGTCCGATGCGGAAGCGATGCGCTATTTCTCGTTCTCGCCGATGACGCAGATCGAGCAGGCCGAGGCGCGCGTCGCGCGCAACCTGCAGACGTCGGCGACGGGGCAGGACCTGATTTGCGTGCTCGAATTGCGGGAAACCGGCGAAGCGCTCGGCGAATGCGTGCTGTTCCACGCGAACGAGCAATGCCGGCGCGCGGAGATCGGCTTCAGCCTGCGGCGCACGTTCTGGCGCGGCGGATACATGCGCGAAGCGGCGTCGGCCATGATCGATCATGCGTTCGGCACGCTGCGGCTGAACCGGATCGAGGCCGATATCGATCCGCGCAACGTCGCGTCGGCACAGCTGCTCGAACGGCTCGGCTTCGTCCGGGAAGGGCTGCTTCGCGAACGCTGGATCGTCGGTGACGAAGTGTCGGACAGCGCGCTGTACGGGTTGCTGGCGAGCGATCGTCGCTGATGCGGCTGCGGCTGCTGCGAGCTATTTCGCGGCAGGGACGATCACGCACGTGTTGATGCAACTGCACGGGGCAATCGGGTTCGGCTCGAGAGGTTCGATTCAACTGACGGCCGGTGATGGGTGTGCTCACAGCTTCGCGAGCCAGCCCTCGACCTTGTCTTTCCCGCGCAGCGTTGCAACCCAACGTTCAGGTAGCGCATGTTCGCCGTACAGCACGCCGGCGAGGCTGCCTGCGATGGCCGCCGTCGTATCCGTATCGTTGCCAAGCGCGATCGCGCGTTTCACGCAATCCTCGTAGCTGCCCGTCGACAGCAGGCAATGGATCGCCGACCAGAAGCTGTCGACCACATAGCCCGATCCTTGCGGCGCGTCGAAGCGGCCGTCGAGCACGATCTTCAGTTCGATTTCGTCGGCCGTGCCTTCGTGGCGCGCGAGCAGTTCATCCTCGGCCGCGCGGACAGCATCGGGCGCTGGCTGGCCGTCGACGATTCCGAGGGCCGTCAGGCAATAGAGTGCGCAACACAGCTGCGAACGCACGTGGCCGTGCGTGACGATGCTTTGCTTGTGCGCGAGCCGGATCGCGTCGTCGCGCGACGCGGCGACCATCACGACGGGGAAGCAGCGCATCAGCGAGCCGTTGCCGTTGTCGCGCTCGTTGCCGGGCCCGGCCACTGCGGGCGCGGCGCCCGCCGCCAGCGCGTGGAACGCGCGCTGCGTCTGCAGGCCGACGTCGAATACGCGGCCGTCCGGCGTGAATGCGCCGCGATGAAACCAGTCCAGCAGGTTGCCGGCGAACGTATCGAGATTCAGGTCGCGCTCGCGCAGCAGCGCGTCGAGCAGCGCGAGCGCCTGCGCGCCGTCGTCGCTCCAGGTGCCGGGCGGCACGCCGTCGTGTGCGCGCGCGAAGCCCGGCGGCGGGGTCATGTCGATCGCGGCAGGCGGCGGAATCGACGCGGCGTCGTGGAATTCGTACGGCACGCCGAGCGCGTCGCCGATCAGCAGGCCAAGCAGGCCGCCGCGCAGGCGGGATCTTCGGTTCGGAGTCGGTGTCATCAAAGGGAGTTCGGGTTGCGGCGGCTTGCGTCGCGCAAGACCGTGCACAAGACCTTGAGTTGAACTCCGTCATTATGCCGTCGCCGCCAATTGGCGTACTTTCAGACTGTTCGCCGGGCGCCTTCGCGCGGTGGCGGCCGCAGTCGTCGTTGAAACGACCCGCGACGATTACGTCAACGCTCGCCCGGCCGCCACGTCGACAGGCACTTCGCGCTCCAGTGCCTTGGCGGCGAGTTCCCCGACCCAGTCTGCATCGGCGGGATCGACGACGCCATATTGGTCCGGCGGAAAAAAAGCATGGTGGTGGGCCGCCGCAGTCAGGCGTTCACATTCGGCGTGAGACAGCAGGTAGGACGTCACGGTCAATGGCGCCGCCGGTCCACTCCATCTCGATCCGATGCGGATATGGGTGCGTGGCGCAAACGCCATTGCCAATTCTCGCCGCGGGATCAATCGTTTCGTCTCCGAGGGGAACGTTGGCGGCGCGTACCAATTGTCTGCCGCAATTCGATGATCCAGCACCAGCCAATGACCGACGGATGTTCGGGCCAGGATCCACTGCCTGAGTCGGGTCTTGCTGGATTTGAGCTTGCCGTCGATCCATTCCTCGACGTAGAGGGGCTCCGGATCGTAGTCGTCCGACCACACGACGATTGCCGAACATAGCGTATGGCGCTCCAATTCGACATGCCCGTTGGACGGCATTTCGCGCCAGTACCGCTGTCGGGTACCGTACGTCGCGACGCACCAGTTCAGGCCGATCCACGCTGCGATGAAGAGCGCCGTGACCCATATGACGGTGACGGCTGTTTCGCCCACCGCTCGATCCATATCAAAGGCCGGATCGACCATTCCGCGGTAAGCAAGCATACCCAGCAAATACGCGAGCACCGGGATCACCGGCCCGACTACGACCGGCAGCATCAGAATGGCGAGCCAGTTCCGGACATGCACGGTCCCCGCCGACTTGGCGCGTGCACGCTCCTCATCGCTCATCGCCGTGACTTCCCGCGCGGCAATGTCGTCGCTCGGGGTGTGGAACCGCTCATACGTATTCTGGCATGTGGGCATTCGACGGGGCGTGCGATGAAAGGGTGCGATAAAGCAGGGATTTCCTCGAGGAACTGATTCTTGCATACGTTAGGGTCGATTTTCAGACGCACGTGTGCGCGTTCCGTACGTCAACAAACCGATGCGCTGCGGCTGGTACGAAACCATGCCACAGGGGGCCGTATGCGCGGGTGACCCAGAGAGTGGAACGGCAGCGGATGAAACGACGTCCGGAAGACACCGACGCGCGGGGATTATCGAGTGTGGATGACTTGCCGGATTCACGGGGCGAACGTACGCTTGGTCGATACCGCGATCGACCCACAGGTTCTCGACCATGCAAGCCCATCCTTTGCGTCTTTCCCCCGGCGACGATCTGCGCGGCGCCATCGAGGCAGCGCTACACCAGCATGAAGCGCAGGCGGCCTTCGTGATCCAGGGCATCGGCAGCCTGAGCGTCGCGCAGTTGCGCTTCGCCGGCGTCGACCAGCCGGCCGAGCTGCGCGGCGACCTCGAAATCCTGACACTGGCCGGCTCGGTGTCGCCGGACGGCGCGCACCTGCACATGTCCATCTCGGATGCGGACGGCCGCGTGACGGGCGGCCATGTCGCGAGCGGTTGCGTGGTGCGCACGACGGCCGAGATCCTGCTTGCGCTGCTGCCCGCGCATCGCTTCTCGCGCGAACTCGACGCGGGCACCGGCTTCAACGAACTGGTGATCCGCCCCGAGCCGGGCGGCGATGCCGCGTGAGTGTCGCGAAGCAGCGCTAGAATCGCGCGTTATTCGACGCTTTCCGCCATTCACTCTTCTGCAAGGCCGCCGTCCATGGACGATTCCGAAATCGAACCAAAAGTGTGGGAAATCGTGCGTACCTGGCTCGAGGGCGCGACGCCCGAGCAATGGCACCGGTTCGCCGCGCGCTCCAATTACGACGGCAACGGCCGCGCGTTGCGCTGGCTGCTCGACAACCGCAACATCGATCGTGCCACCGCGCTGCTGATCTACTGGAATCTCGGCGCCGCATGGTTCGTGCAGTACGCGAGCGAAAGCGACCTGGGCGACGCGTCATATCAACTGGACACGTTCCGGCTGGTGCGCGAAGTCGAGCAGCGTTACGCGGAAGGCTATTACGCCGATCACGGCATCTGGTTCGACCCGCATGACTTCGAAGGTGCGGGCCCGAACGACTATCCCGATGTACCGGTCGCGCGGCCGGTGCCGGCACTGATGCTACAGCCGACCAACGGCCGCGAGTATGTCGATCTCGACGAGGAAGGGTACGACGAGGGCTTGCCGTTCGAGGTGGCCGAGCGGATTTTCGCGCTTTACGACTGACTAGGCCGCGACGGCCAACCGGCGCCGGATAAAAAAATGGCGTCGCGGGCATTCAGCCTGCGACGCCATTGCGTGGCGCTGCGACGTCGACCACCCGCCGCAGCCCGACTGCGTGCTTACAGCTGCACGGTGTCGGCCACTTCCTTGAAGTCTTCGATCTGGTCGAAGTTCATGTACTGGTAGATCTTGTCGCCGTTCGCGGTGAGCACGCCCATGTCGGCCATGTACTCTTCCTTGGTCGGAATCTTGCCCAGACGCGAGCAGATTGCCGCCAGTTCCGCCGAGCCGAGATACACGTTCGTGTTCTTGCCGAGACGGTTCGGGAAGTTGCGGGTCGACGTCGACATGACCGTCGCGCCTTCGCGCACCTGAGCCTGGTTACCCATGCACAGCGAGCAGCCCGGCATTTCGGTACGCGCACCGGCCGTGCCGAACACGCCGTAGTGGCCTTCTTCCGTCAGCTGCTTCTGGTCCATCTTGGTCGGCGGCGCGACCCACAGCTTGACCGGAATGTCGCGCTTGCCTTCCAGCAGCTTCGACGCGGCACGGAAGTGACCGATGTTGGTCATGCACGAACCGATGAACACTTCGTCGATCTTCGCACCGGCGACGTCGGACAGCGTCTTCACGTCGTCCGGATCGTTCGGGCACGCGACGATCGGCTCGTGGATGTCGGCGAGGTCGATCTCGATGACGGCTGCGTACTCGGCGTCGGCATCCGGCGACAGGAGTTGCGGGTCGGCCAGCCATTGTTCCATCGCCGCGATACGGCGCTGCAGGCTGCGCGGATCCTGGTAGCCCTGCGCGATCATCCACTTCAGCAGCGTGATGTTGCTGTTCAGGTACTCGATGATCGGTTCCTTGTTCAGGTGCACCGAGCAGCCGGCGGCCGAACGCTCGGCCGACGCATCCGACAGCTCGAACGCTTGCTCGACCTTCAGGTCGGGCAGGCCTTCGATTTCGAGGATGCGGCCCGAGAAGATGTTCTTCTTGCCTTGCTTGGCGACCGTCAGCACGCCTTGCTTGATCGCGTACAGCGGGATCGCGTTGACGAGGTCACGCAGCGTGACGCCCGGCTGCATCTTGCCCTTGAAGCGGACCAGCACCGATTCCGGCATGTCCAGCGGCATCGTGCCGGTGGCGGCCGCGAACGCGACCAGGCCCGAACCTGCCGGGAAGCTGATGCCGATCGGGAAGCGCGTGTGCGAATCGCCGCCGGTGCCGACGGTGTCGGGCAGCAGCATGCGGTTCAGCCACGAGTGGATCACGCCGTCGCCCGGGCGCAGCGCGATGCCGCCGCGCGTGCTGATGAAGTTCGGCAGCGTCTGGTGCGTCTTCACGTCGACCGGCTTCGGATACGCGGCGGTGTGGCAGAACGACTGCATCACGAGGTCGGCCGAGAAGCCGAGGCACGCGAGGTCCTTCAGTTCGTCGCGGGTCATCGGGCCCGTGGTGTCCTGCGAGCCGACCGAGGTCATCTTCGGTTCGCAGTACGTGCCCGGGCGCACGCCCTGGCCTTCCGGCAGACCGCATGCGCGGCCGACCATCTTCTGCGCGAGCGAGAAGCCCTTGCCGCTGTCGGCCGGCTGGTGCGGCAGGCGGAACAGCGTCGACGGCGCGAGGCCGAGCGCTTCACGTGCCTTCGCGGTCAGGCCGCGGCCGATGATCAGCGGAATGCGGCCGCCGGCGCGCACTTCGTCGAACAGCACGTCGGACTTGACCTGGAATTCGGCGATGACCTTGCCGTCCTTCAGCGCCTTGCCTTCGTACGGGCGCAGTTCGACCACGTCGCCCATTTCCATCTGCGACACGTCGAGCTCGATCGGCAGCGCGCCGGCATCTTCCATCGTGTTGTAGAAGATCGGGGCGATCTTGCCGCCGAGGCACACGCCGCCGAAGCGCTTGTTCGGGACGAACGGGATGTCTTCGCCGGTGAACCACAGCACCGAGTTGGTGGCCGACTTGCGCGAGGAGCCGGTGCCGACCACGTCGCCCACGTAGGCGACCAGGTGACCCTTTTCCTTCAGCGATTCGATGAACTTGACCGGGCCGCGCTTGCCGTCTTCTTCCGGCGTGATGCCCGGGCGTGCATTCTTCAGCATCGCCAGCGCGTGCATCGGGATGTCCGGGCGGGTGGTGGCGTCCGGCGCCGGCGACAGGTCGTCGGTGTTGGTTTCGCCCGTCACCTTGAACACGGTGATGGTCAGGCTTTGCGGCACTTCCGGGCGGCTCGTGAACCATTCGGCATCGGCCCAGCTCTGCAGCACGGCCTTCGCGTGCGCGTTGCCCTTGTCGGCGAGTTCCTTCACGTCATGGAACTGGTCGAACATCAGCAGGGTTTTCTTCAGCGCGTCGGCTGCGACGGCCGCGACGGCGTCGTCGGACAGCAGTTCGATCAGCGGCTGGATGTTGTAGCCGCCCAGCATCGTGCCGAGCAGTTCGGTCGCGCGTGCACGCGAGATCAGCGGGCAGGCGGTCTCGCCCTTGGCCACGGCGGCCAGGAAGCCGGCCTTCACGCGGGCGGCTTCGTCGACGCCTGCGGGTACGCGATGGGTGATCAGGTCGACGAGCGTCTGCTCTTCGCCGGCCGGCGGGTTCGTCAGCAATTCGACCAGTTCGGCGGTCTGCTGAGCCGTCAGCGGCAGGGGAGGAATACCGAGCGCGGCGCGGGCGGCCACGTGAGCACGAAAGTTTTCAAGCATGGGGAGACCTGCTGATATTGCGTTTGAGGGGAAGGCCTTGCCGGCACTCCGGGGCTATTCCAGGCACTGCTTTGAGCGGGATTCTAATCTCAATGGTCTGGAACGTCAAATGTCTTATGTCTTATATAAGAGTTGGCAGGCGAAGGACCGGGGGCCGTGGCCGCATGGCGGAAGCGGCCTTGTCTGGCGTGGCTCGATGGGCGGGTTGTCGGGGCGGGCTCAGGTTGCCGACGGCGCACATTTCTGCACATGCACGCAGGAAACGGTACACACGCGGCGCTTTCGCGCGTCTACGCTTCCTGCCACGCAGCTTGCGATCGGCGTTCGAAAACGCAGGGCGGGATTTGGCGCGTGCCCGTCGATTCGTCCCGTGCGGCTGCGGTCCTTCTTACTCGGGTGATCAGGAACATGCGATCCAGCGATTCGATTTTCGTGGTGATGGCGCTTGTCGCGTCGTCGGTCGTTCAGGCGGCGACCGCCGGCGACGAAGCGCGTCGCGAGGCCAGCCGGCCCGTCGCGCTGGTCTATCGCGGCCCCGCCGCGTGCGATGGCTGCCCCGAGACGATCGCCAGCCGCCTGCGGGAATCGGACTACAAATTCCGGGTGATCTACGTCGGCCCCGCGGAAAAGCTCAGGATCACGCCCGCGGCGCTGGCCGGTGCCGCGCTCTATGTGCAGCCCGGCGGCGGCCAGGACATTGCTGGCGCGGCAGCCAGCATCGGCCGAAATGAAATCCGGGCCGTGCGGCGATACGTAGCGAACGGCGGTCGATACCTCGGGCTCTGCATGGGCGCCTACCTGGCCGGCGGACAGGGTTTCGGGCTGGTCGCCGGCGAGATCGACTCCGAGGTCGACCGGCCGGGTTCGACGCTTCACGGCATCGCCGACACGGTGACGCCGGTCGTCTGGCGCGGGAAAAAACGCTGGATCTACTATCAGGACGGCGCGAGGCTCCCGGTAGCGCCGATCGGCTCCGGCGGGATCGTGCTGGCGATCTACCCGAACAAGGACATCGCGGCCGCCACGTACCGTTACGGCAAAGGGCGCGTCGGCCTTGCCGGCCCGCATCCGGAGGCCGACGAAAGCTGGTATCGCCAGAATGGTCTCGAGAATCCGGACGGCGTAGTGCCGGACATGGCCTACGACCTGATCAACGCGACGATGAAGCCGTAGCGAAGCGGCCGCGGCGTGCGGCTTATCGCCGTTTGGCGCGATACGCGTCGAGATTTTTCCGTGCCTGCGCGCGGATTGCGCGCTGCACGAATGGCGTCCAGCCGAGCAGCGCGCCCTTCGGCCCGAGCGCCTGACGCGCCCAGCGCCACAGGCCGAAACTGTCGCGATGCTCGACGATGCGCCCGTCGCGAAACCGGAACCGTGCGTCGATCCGGTTGACCACCATGCGGCCTGTCGCGGTGAACCGGTAGTGCGCGATCCACTCCGCGCGGCCGGCCTGCTCGTCGGCGGCGACTTCGCCGAACGTCAACGAGAAATCCTGCGCTCGCGCGACGAGCATGCGCCACATGTCGCGAGCGAGGTCGCCGCGCAGTTCGCCGAACGCGGGATCGCTGAAGACGATGTCGTCGGCATAGCAGGCAAGCATCGCGTCGATGTCGCGCTGCTGGAAGGCCGTGTAGAAACGCTGGATCAGTTCGGTGTTCGGATGGCTCATCTGTTGATTGGCTGTCGTTGTAGATGATGCGGAGTCTCGGCGTTCGGCCGGAGGCCGAAGGACGGGCAAGCCACTGTAGCGGAAATTCGACGCGCCGTGGCCGACGGGCGCGGCTGCGTGCGCCGGACGCTTTCCGGCGGTTCCGCGAACCGGTAGATTGGCGGACAATCGCGCGCTGGAGGCCGGTCGAGCCACGATCCGGGCATGCGTTGACCGTCGAGAAGCCATTCATGAAATTCCACGTAGAAGCGTCACTGCGGCGCACGTTGTTGCCCGTGCTGCTGGCGCATGCATTCCCGGGCGTCGCGGCAGGGCTCGACTGCGCCCAGGCAACCAGCCCGACGGAACAGGCCGTCTGCGCGTCGAACGACCTGCATCTGGACGACGGCAGGCTGTCGGCCTTTTACCGGAAGCTGTCCGGTGCGTTGCCGCAGGATCAGCGCGCGGCGTTGCGCACCGCGCAGCTCGGCTGGCTGAAGACGCGCGATCTATGCGGCGCCGATCATGGCTGTCTCGAGCAGCGCTATCTCACGCGGATCGGCGACCTGCAATCGCAACTGGCCGCGGTGCTCGCCTATCGGCCCGACGCCGAAGACAAGGCTGCGCTCGCGGACTTGCGTTCGCTCGTCGATCAGGCTCGCCGAACGGATGCAGGCTCGCCGGTCGAGAGCGTGATCGAACGGCTGCGGATCAAGACGGCAGTCACGCGGTTCTCCAGCGCGTCCGACGACGGGCAGGGTGCCACGTTTCCGACGGCCCGGCCCGATGGCGTGACGGTCGACGAATGGAACGCGTTGAAGGCGTCGCACGTCGACGGCGACGGTACGGAGACGAGTGCGTCCTACATGCTGATCGATCTCGATGGCAACGGGCAGCGCGATCTGGTGATCGAATCGGCGGCGAACGGAACGGGGTTGTGGTCGTCGGTCGACGTCCTGCGCCGCAACGGCGGCAAGTTCGAGACGCCCGGCGAGTCGAACGAGGCGATCGACCGCAGCGTGTACACGCTGAATGGCCGCGGCGCGAATCAGGCGGCCGACTGGATTCGGCTGCGCGGGCGTGTCTACGCGCTGTATCGCGACAGTCACTACGGTGTGGACGAGTTTTACCTGCTGCGGCCGTTTACCGTCGTCGACCAGGTGCCGATCCTGACCGTGCATTATCGCTACCGCCTGTCGGTGCCGATCGCGCAGCACAAGGAAGGCAAGGCTGCGCCGACGATGCTCGACGGCACACTGCATGCGGCGCTCGAACAGGCGCTGCACGACGTGAGCGACAGCGCCGCGCGCGATGCCGGCGCCGCCCGGCCGCTGTGTCCGATTCCACCGTCGGTGCAGGGCGATGACCGCGACGCGTATTCGAACTATGGCCCCGGTCACTATGCGTACGAGATCGTCGGCGACATGCCGGTTCATGTCGGCGGCACGTGCTACATCGGCCGGTTGATCGACTGGTTCGGCCAGTACGGAAAGGACGGCCTGGCGGCACGGCTGTCGATGCGTCTTCCCGCCAACGATACGGACCGCGAGCAGACGTTCAGCGTGACCGGCGTCCGGACCGTGACGTCCGTCGCGACGTCGATCGGGAAAATGACGGTCAACAGCGGGAATTGAAGCGCACGCATGCGGCTGCGCTCGGCCGCAACGACTTGAACGCGGCCGGCACGCCACCGGATGCGTCACCGGTTCGCCAGCGCGACGTCCTGGTTGCCGCGTCCGGTCACCAGGCAGCCCGACATGAAGGCCTCGCTCTGGCTACCGGCGGCCGCGTCGCCGAAGCCGCGGCCGAGCGCATCGGCCCTGACCTGCGCGGCGCCTTGCTCGCATGCGAGCGGGCTGGCGTCGCGACCCTGTGCATGCAGGATCGCGCGATCGCCGATGAGATAGGCCAGCAGCGCGAAAACAGCGATATGTACGGCTCGTCTCATGATTCGTCTCCTCGTCGCTCAAAGCGTAACGCGGACACGTTCGACGAAGCACTTGGGGCTTCCCCCGGTAAACGTCTGCTGAAAGCGGTGGCGGGGCGCTGGAATCCGACCCGATTATTCGCCGGAACCCGGCACGACGGCGATGCGCGCGAGTTTGACGAATGTCAGGGTCCGGGCGGGAGCGAACGGTCGCGCGACTGCTCGAGGCGATAGCATGAATGCATGATTTGACGGAACGCGATGGCGGATGAACGCATCGGCTCCGGCAAGCAGGTCCGCGATGAATATCGCTGTCGAAATAGTGAGGAATCCAAATGTTGAACGTCTCTTCCGTGCTGATCAGTCTCGCTCCGCTGTGGGCCATCCTGCTGGTGGCGTCGTCGGCGGCCGCCTATTTCGTGTTCTGGCGCAAGGTCATCGACTGAGTGCAGCGCGCCACGCGTGCGCATCGTGCGCATGCACGGCGTGCGATGTCCGTCATTGCACCGCCGTCACCGGCACATTCGAAATCCGCACCAGCCGGCCCATCACGCTGCGGCGAAACACCGACATCAGCGCATGCAGCGGATCCTGGCGCGGCGCGACCACCACGATCTCGTCGCACCCGGTCTCGGCCGCGACGGATGCGATCGTATCGGCCACCGGCCCGACCTTCATCACGACGGTGTATTTCACGCCGGCCTCCCGCAAAATCCGCTCGGCCATGGCCAGATCGTCGGCCGCGAACTTCTCCTCGATCGAGCGCAGTCGCGACAGCGGGTGGTAGGCCTCGAGCCGCGTCGATTCGAGCGGCGCCTGGACGTTGATCAGCACCACCTCCGACGCGCAGCGCTCGCGATACAGGAATGTCGCGTGGCGAACGGCCTGAAGCGAGCGCGGCGAGTGGCCGACCGGAACCAGCAGCTTGAGCATGGACGATGTCCTGGGAACGAGATGCTTCCAGCGTAGCGCGCGGCCGGAGCGGGCAACCTAAAGAGATCGGGCGGTCGCGTAAAAATGTCGTTAACGTGCGCCGCCGCGTGACGCGCCTATTAGAAATATAAGAAATTTAAGTTTATGCGCATAAACGATTTCATCGGCCGGGACGGTGCGAGCGGCCCGGTATGCGTCGCCGCGATTCAGTCGGATCCGCAATGAATCGCGACGGAAAATATCGGAGGTCGCCGATCCGGCGTCGCGTAGAGTAGAGCATCGGCCGCGGCGCGGCCTCTTCCGGCGGGTTCGGGAGCGACTGCAGCCGCCACGCGGCCCGCCATTCCATTTCGAATCCAGGAGACCCCGCATGCCGCACGGCGCCCCGCAGCTTCTCGCTCCCGCTTCCATCTCCGTCGATCCGGTCGTGCGCCTGTCGGCAGGCGAGCTTGCCGGCGCGATCCGCAGCAAGACGGTTTCGTGCGTCGAGACGATGCGTGCGTACCTCGATCACGTCGAGCGCGTGAACGGCGCAATCAACGCGATCGTCGCACTGCGCGACCGTGACGCGCTGCTGGCCGAAGCCGCGGAAAAGGACGCCGCACTGGCGCGTGGCGAGTATCACGGCTGGATGCACGGGATGCCGCAGGCGCCGAAGGATCTGGCGATGACGAAGGGGCTGCGGACGACCTACGGCTCGCCGATCTTCCGCGAGAACGTGCCGCAGGCCGATTCCGTCGGCGTCGCGCGGATGCGCGCGGCCGGCGCGATCTTCATCGGCAAGACCAATACGCCCGAATTCGGGCTCGGCTCGCACACGTTCAACGAGGTCCATGGCGCAACGCGCAACCCGTACGACCTGACGAAGAGTGCGGGCGGCAGCAGCGGCGGCACGGCGGCGGCGCTCGCCGCGCGGATGCTGCCGGTCGCGGATGGCAGCGATTTCGGCGGCTCGCTGCGCAACCCGGCCGCGTTCTGCAACATCTACGGCTTCCGTCCGTCGCAGGGCCGCGTGCCGCGCTGGCCGGGCGTCGACGTGTTCATGCAGCAGCTCGGCATCGAAGGGCCGATGGGCCGCACCGTCGGCGACGTCGCGCAGCTGCTCGCGATCCAGGCCGGCTACGACGCGAACGATCCGCTGTCGCTCGCGGAAGATCCGGCCGTGTTCGCGCAGCCGCTCGACGCGGACCTGCGCGGCAAGCGCATCGCGTGGGTCGGCGACTGGAACGGCTATCTCGCGACCGAGGCCGGCGTGCTTTCGCAGTGCGAGGCGGGGCTCGCGACGCTGCGCGAGATCGGCTGCGACGTCGATGCCGCGTTGCCGGCGTTCGCGCCCGACCGGATCTGGCGCCTGTGGCTCACGCACCGGCACCTGCTGTCGGGCGGCGGGCTGCTCGCGCACTATCGCGACCCGGCGCGGCGCGCGCTGCTGAAGCCCGAGGCGATCTACGAAGTCGAAGGGCTGCTCGCGACGCAGGGTGCGGCGGTGTTCGACGCGAGCGTCGAGCGAACCGCGTGGCATCAGGCCGTGCTGAGCTTCTTCGACCGCTACGACTTCATCGCGGCGCCGACCGCGCAGGTGTTCCCGTTCGACGTCGACCAGCGCTGGCCGAAGGAGATTGCGGGCCGCACGATGGACACTTACCACCGCTGGATGGAAACGGTCGTGCCGTGGACGCTGGCCGGCTGCCCGGTGATCAACGTGCCGGTCGGCTTCAACGATGCGGGGCTGCCGATGGGCATGCAGCTGATCGGGCGCCCGCGTGCCGATCTCGCGGTGCTGCAACTTGCGCGCGGCTACGAGCAGGCGGCCGACTGGGTCAACCAGCGGTTGCCGGCGTGGATGGCCGCATAACGTCGCGGCCAGGCTGGCCAACAAGCCGGTAGCAGGGCGATGAAACGGGCGGCGGCGAGTCGCCCGTTTTGTCTGGCGCGGCGAACGCGACGCGTGGCGGCGCTGCGTTTTGCTGCACTGCATGCAAAGGCCCCACTCAGCCTGCATTGACGCAACCGGAGAACGAATGCCGATACCCGCGTGACATCGCACGGCAAACGGGGACGAATCCACGTGACGACGCCTGCCGGTCGCGGAATTGCAAGCGGCCGCACGCCGTGATTTCGTTTCGATGTGTTTCAGTCGTTGCGGCATCGCGCGACGCGCTTCGACAATATCGGCCTCAATCATTCGGGCACGAGGAAAGCACATGAAGCACATTCGCGCGACGGGCCGTCACCTGGCCTCGGCAGGCATCGCGTTCGGCATCCTGATCAGTCACGCCGCGCACGCGCAGCTCGACTTGCAGTCGCTGGGCGCGTCGCTGCTCGGCGGCGGTCAGCAACAGCAGGCGGCGCCCGCGCAGGGCGGCGGTGTCGCGCAGTTGCTGCAGGCCTATGTCGGCGCGAACCGGCAGGTGCTGACCGGCCAGTCGTCGCTCGCGTCGGCGATGGGGCTGACCGGGGCGGCGGGGCAGGCGCAGCAGGCCGCGAGCCAGCTGTCCGGCGGCGATGCGCTGACGCCGGCCACGCTGTCGCAGATGGGCGGCGCGCAGCAGTCGGTGTCGCAGGCGCTCGGCCAGGCGTTCGCGAGCGGCGGTGCAACGCACGGTCCGATCGACAAGCAGGCGTTCAGCAACGGCCTCGCATCGCTCGGGCAAGGCCTCACGCAGTATTCGCAGCTGCAGTCGGGGCTCGGCAATCTCGGTTCGACGAGCGCGGCGTCGCTGCTGCAATCGGGCCTGAATCCGCAGAACATGCAGGCCGCTTCGTATATCGCGCAAAGCGCGCCGGGCCAGCTGCAGTCGCTCGCGGCGACGCTCAGCCAGGCCGTGCAGTTCGCGACGAGCCAGGGCATTTCGGTGCCGTCGGTCGCATCGTCCGCGCTGAAGCTGCTGCCGTAGCGTCGTGCGGGCGTACGCGCGATGCGGTGCCGGCATCGCGCGCGGCGATGGACAATCGCCCCGCGCAACATGGGGATTTCGCGTGATGCTATCGTGGCGAGTCCCTTTTATCGGTGCAGGTTCATGACTGACTCGTTCGACCTCTCGCGCTATTTCTCCCGCATCGGCTACGACGGCCCGGCCGAGCCGACGCTCGACGTGCTGCGCCGGTTGCATCTGCTGCATCCGCAGGCGATCCCGTTCGAAAACCTCAATCCGTTGACCGGCGCGCACGTCGCGCTCGACCTGCCGGCGCTTGTCGACAAGGTGATCGAGCGCCGCCGCGGCGGCTACTGCTTCGAACTCAACACGCTGTTCTACACCGCGCTCACGACGATCGGCTTTCGCGTGACGCCGATGATCGCGCGCGTGCTCTGGATGCGGCCGCCGGAACTGCCGGCCGCGCCGCATACGCACATGCTGCTGCGCATCGATCTCGACGGCGTGGCGTGGCTCGCGGACATCGGTTTCGGCAGCGCGACGCTGACGGCGCCGCTGCGTTTCGTGCCGGACGAGCGGCAACTGACGCCGCACGGTGCGTTCCGCGTCGTCGCCGCGCCGGTCGGCGGCGAATTCGACATGCAGTTCGAGACGCCGGACGGCTGGCAGACCACCTACCGCTTCCAGCCGAAGCAGGTCGAATGGATCGATTACGATGTCGCGAACTGGTTCACGTCGACCTATCCCGACTCGATCTTCCTGCATGACCTGATTGCGTGCCGCGTGCTGCCGGACGGCCGCGCCGCGCTGCGCAACACCACGCTGACGCTGCGCGACGCGGCGGGCGCGGGGCGCTCCGTCACGTTCGACAGCGCGGCCGAGTGGGGCGCGTGCCTGCGCGACACGATCGGCGTCAATACGGACGGTTTCGATCTCGACGCGCTGTTTGCGCGGCTCGCGGCGCGCGCCGCCGCGCAATAGCGCGAACGCGCGGCAGGCGGCCTGCACGCGGGCCGCACCCGTTTCCCGGCAATCATCCCGCCGCCCCCGCGATTGACTTTTGCTAGATTGCTAGCATACTAGCCATCATGACCGACGAAGAAGTGAAGCAATTCAACGTGTACCTGCCGCTCGGACTGATCCGGCAGGTCAAGCATCGCGCCATCGAGACGGAGCAATCGCTGTCCGCGCTGGTGGCCGATGCGCTACGCGCGTACCTGGCCGCGCCGTCGCCAGGTGCGGAACCGTCCACCAAGGAGAAATGACATGTCATCCGAGCGAATCGAAGCCGTGTACCTGACGACGCACAACTGGGGCAAGTCGGCGAAGTTCTTCCAGGCGCTGGGCTTCAAGCTGGAATTCGAAACCGATCACAACTCGGGCCAGCTGCGCAGCGGCGACGGTCCGTTCCTGTTCATCGCGGAAGTGCCGCCGGGCGAGACGCCGGATATGCAGGTCGTGCTCAAGGTGGCCGACGAGCAGGCGGTGCGGCCGCAGCCGATCGTCGACGTCGTCACGCCGTTCGAGGACACGCACTGGGGCACGCGGGACATGACCGTGCGCGATCCCGACGGCCGTGTGTGGCGCCTGCAGGCGCCGGGCAAGCAGGGCGCGTGAGGCCGGCATGACCGAGATCCGCGAAGACGCCCCCGACAGCACGGCCGCCCGCGTCGCGCTGTGGCGCGCGCTGCACGTCGAACTCGACGCGCCGCCGCACGTGCTTGCCGACGAAGTCGGGCTTCAGTTGCTCGCGCCGCCGCCGGGCTGGCAGCAGCGCGGCGACATGGATCCGCAGTTCACGCGGCCGTTTCGCGCGTCGATCGTCGCGCGGGCGCGTTTCATCGAGGATCTCGTGGCCGAGCAGGCCGCGCGCGGCGTGAGCCAGTATGTGATCCTCGGCGCGGGCCTCGACAGCTTCGTGCAGCGCCGTCCCGACATGGCGTCGCGCGTGACCGTGTTCGAAGTCGACCCGCCCGCGCCGCAGGCATGGAAGCGGCGCCGCCTGGTCGAACTCGGTTTCGGCGTGCCCGACTGGCTGCGTTTCGTGCCGGTCGATTTCGAGGCGAAGCAGTCGTGGCGCGCTGCGCTCGTCGGCGCGGGCTTCGATGCCGGCAGGCCGGCTGTCGTGGTGTCGACGGGCGTCAGCATGTACCTGACGCGCGAAGCGAACGCGGCCGCGTTGCGCGAAGTCGCGTCGCTCGCGCCGGGCTCGACGCTCGCGATGACATTCTTGCTGCCGTTGGAGAACGCGGACCCGGACGTGCGTCCGGCGCTCGACATGGCCGCGAAGGGCGCACGCGCGAGCGGCACGCCGTTCATCAGCTTCTTCATGCCGGCGCAGATCCGGGCGCTCGCGCTGGAGGCCGGTTTTGCGAAGGCCGAGCACGTGTCGGCCGCCGAACTGACGCGTCGTTATTTCGCCGATCGCACGGACGGCCTGCGGCCGCCGAACCACGCGGAAGAGCTGCTGGTCGCGACAGTCTGAACCACGGCGCGCGCGATCCCCGTCACGCGCGTTCGAGCACGGCCATTTCCCGCACGACCACGAGCAGCACCGCCAGGCTCGCGCCGCCCGACGCGCGCAAGTCCGCGAGCAGGTGCTCGTAGCGCGCGAGCGCGGCGTTGCGGCGCTCGCGCCACGCACCGACGATCGTCTCCGGCGTCGTCGAATCCGGCGACTCCGCGAGTGCGCTCGTCGTCAGCGTGCGCTTCAGGCGCGCGACTTCCGCGAGTGCGGCGGCGCGTGCCAGCATGTCCCAGTGCGTCGGCGTCGGCAGCGTCGCCGCGCGCTCGCTGATCCAGCCGTAATTGAGCAGCGTGCCGAGCGAGAAATACACACCCGCGACGAGTTCGAGACTACGGTTGCAGGTCGCGGCCACTTCGGCGATGTCGAGCAGCGCGGCTGAAATGTCGCCGCTCGCGACGCGTACCGCGAGCGCACTGTCGACACCGGCTTCGACCAGCACGCGCTGCCGCTCGGACAGCGCATCGAGATCGTCGGCCGGCAGCAGCGACGGCAGTTGCGGGGCGAGCCGTTCCGCCGCGTCGCGGCAACGCGCGATCAGCTCGGCGACGCCGCCGTCCGCCACCGCACCGGATTGCAGGTGGCGCAGGAACCACAGCGCCGCACGCTCCAGCAGCCGCGCGACGTCGACGAACATGCGCGCCTGCACGTCGTCGGCCACGCGGTTGTCGAGCGCGTCGATGTCGCGCCATACCGCGTCGAGGTCGAACACGTCGCGCGCCATGATGCACGCGCGGACGATGTCGCCCGGCTTCGCGTCGGTTTCCTCCATCAGCCGGTGCACGAACGCGCAGCCGACGCGGTTCACGAGCGCGTTGGTCAGGTGCGTCGCGAGAATCTCGCGGCGCAGCGGATGGCGGCCCATCGGCTCGCTGAAGCGTTGCTGCAGCGGCTTCGGGAAGTAGTCGACGAGCATCGCGGCCACCAGCGGATCCTCGGGCACGTCGGATTCGAGCAGCGCGTCGTAGAGCCACATCTTGCTGTACGCGAGCAGCACCGCGCGCTCCGGCGACGTGAGGCCGGCCTTCGCGGCCTGCCGCTCGGCGACTTCGTCGTCGGTCGGCAGGAATTCGATCACGCGGTTCAGCCGGCCCGCGCGTTCGAGCCAGCGCATCAGGCGCGCTTCGGCGTCGAGCAGCTCGACCGCATAGCGGCCGGCGATCGACAGCGCCTGCGTCTGGTAGTAGTTGTCGCGCAGCACGAGCAGCCCGACTTCGTCGGTCATTTCCGCGAGCAGTGCGTTGCGCTGCTTCTCGGTCATTTCGCCGTCCGACACGACGAGCCCGAGCAGGATCTTGATGTTGACTTCGTGATCCGAACAATCGACGCCGGCCGAGTTGTCGATCGCATCGGTGTTGATGCGGCCGCCGCGCTGCGCGAACTCGATGCGGCCGAACTGCGTGCAGCCGAGGTTGCCGCCTTCGCCGACCACCTTGCAGCGCAGGTCCGCGCCGTTCACGCGCACCGCGTCGTTCGCGCGGTCGCCGACCTGCAGGTGGGTTTCGCGCGCGGCCTTCACGTAGGTGCCGATGCCGCCGTTGTACAGCAGGTCGACCGGCGCCTGCAGGATCGCGCGGATCAGGTCGGTCGGCGGCAGTGCGTGGGCGTCGATGCCGAGCGCGGCCTGCACGGCCGGCGACAGCGGGATCGTCTTCGCGGTGCGCGGATACACGCCGCCGCCCGACGAAATCGCTGCCGGATCGTAGTCGGCCCAGCTCGAGCGTTCGAGCGCGAACATGCGCGCGCGCTCCGCGAAGCTCGTCGCGGGATCGGGGTTCGGGTCGAGAAACACGTGGCGGTGATCGAACGCGGCGACGAGCCGGATATGCGGCGACAGCAGCATCCCGTTGCCGAACACGTCGCCCGACATGTCGCCGACGCCGACCACGGTGAAGTCGGTGGTTTGCGTGTCGATGCCCATCTCGCGGAAGTGCCGCTTCACCGATTCCCACGCGCCGCGCGCGGTGATCGCCATCTTCTTGTGGTCGTAGCCGACCGAGCCGCCGGACGCGAACGCGTCGTCGAGCCAGAAGCCGTATTCGTGCGAGATCGCGTTCGCGTAGTCGGAGAAGGTGGCCGTGCCCTTGTCGGCGGCGACGACCAGGTACGGATCGTCGGCGTCATGGCGCACCACGTCGGGCGGCGGCACGATCGCGTTGCCGACGAGGTTGTCGGTCAGGTCGAGCAGCCCCCGCAGGAAGGTCTGGTAGCACGCGACGCCTTCGCGCATCCACGCTTCGCGATCGCTCGGCGGCGGCGGGTTCTTCACGACGAAGCCGCCTTTCGAGCCGACCGGCACGATCACGACGTTCTTCACCATCTGCGCCTTCATCAGCCCGAGCACCTCGGTGCGGAAGTCCTCGCGTCGATCCGACCAGCGCAGGCCGCCGCGCGCGACGCGCCCGCCGCGCAGATGCACGCCCTCGACACGCGGCGAATATACCCAGATCTCGAACATCGGCTTCGGTTCGGGCAGGCCGGGCACCTTGGCCGGATCGAACTTGAACGACAGGTACGGTTTCGAGTCGCCGCTTGCGTCGACGAGGAAGTAGTTGGTGCGCTCGGTCGCGTTGATCACGCCGAGGAACTGGCGCAGGATGCGGTCCTCGTCGAGGTTCGGCACCTGGTCGAGCGCGCCTTCGATCGCCTTCAGCAGGCGTTCGGCCTGCACGCCGCGCGTGTCGCCGGTGGCCGGGTCGAAGCGCAGCAGGAACAGCTCGACGAGCTGTCGGGCGATCGCCGGATTGCCGGTCAGCGCGCGTTCGATATACGCGTCGCTGAACGTCGAGCCGACCTGCCGCAGGTATTTCGCATACGCGCGCAGGATCGTGACTTCGCGCGCGCTCAGGTGCGCACGCAGCACGAGGCGGTTGAAGTCGTCGTTCTCGATCCGGCCGCTCCAGATCCGGTCGAACGCATCCTCGAACAGGCCCTTCACGCGCTCGATGTCGAACTCGGTATCGTCCGCGAGCTCGAGGCCGAAGTCGTGTACCCATGCGTGCGTCGCGTCCTGCGTCTGGATCCGGTACGGGCGCTCCTCGTCGACGCGCACGCCGAGATGCTCGAGCATCGGCAGGCTGCGCGACAGCGCGATCGGGTCGCCCGCGCGATAGACCTTGAAGCGGAACGCGCGCGGCTCGGCCTCGATCGGGCGGTACAGGTTCATCGCGAGCTGCCCCGTGTCCTTCACGCGCTCGATCAGCTCGATGTCGCGCACGGCCGTGCGGGCCGGGTAGTCGTCGCGATAGCCGGCCGGGAACGAATCGGCATAGCGCTGCAGCAGGCGGTTGCCTTGTTCTTCGCCGAATGCGTCGAGCAGCGCGTCGGCGAGATCGTCCTGCCAGCGGCGCGTGACCTGCACGAGCCGCGTTTCGAGCTCGCGCGTGTCGACATCGGGCATCGTGCCCGGTTCCGCATGGACAACGAAATGAATGCGCGCGATCGCCGATTCCGACAGCAGCGGCGTGAATTCGACGTTCACGCCGTTGTACGCGTCGACGAGGAGTTTCGCGATGCGGCGGCGCAGGTCGGTGTTGTACTTGTCGCGCGGCACGAACACGAGGCACGACACGAAGCGGTCGAACCGGTCGCGCCGCACGAACAGCCGCGTGCGCTGGTGTTCCTGCAGCCGCAGGATGCCGAGCGCGATGTCGTAGAGCTGGTCTTCGTCGGCCTGGAACAGTTCGTCGCGCGGATAGGTTTCGAGCACCGTCACGAGCGACTTGCCGAGATGCCCCTTCGGCAGGAAGCCTGCGCGCCGCACGATGTTCGCGCACTTGCGGCGCACGATCGGGATCTCGGCGCTCGACACCATGTAGGCGGTCGACGTGTAGAGCCCGATGAAGCGGCGCTCGCCGGTGACCTTGCCGTCCGCGCCGACGAGTTTCACGCCCACATAGTCGAGATAGCCCGGCCGGTGCACGGTCGCACGCGAGTTCGCCTTCGTCAGGAAGATCGGCCACGCGCCGGTGATGATGTCGGCGGCGGCCTGCGGCAGCGGCGTCACGTCGGGCGCGCCCGACGTGCGCAGCGATTCGCGCAGGATGCCGTAGCCCGAGCCTTCGACGCCGCGCAGGCCGAAGCCCGTGCCGTGCGACACCAGCGCATAGTCGCGCTGGCCGAGGAACGTGAAGTGGTCGGCGGCCATCCATTCGAGGAACGCGCGCGCCTCAATGTCTTCCGCGGTCGATTCGCGCGCCTTCATCTCCTTGATCGTCGCACGGGCGATGTCGACGATCTTCGGCCAGTCCTCGACCGACGCGCGCACGTCGCCCAGCACGCGTGCGATGTCCTCGCGCAGCGTGTCGAGCAGCGCGGCGTCGCCGCAGCGGTCGACCTCGAAATGGATGAACGACGCGAGCTGCGACTGGCCGTCGCCGGGCGTCGCACCGCCCGCGTCGACGCGCTCGATGCCGCCGCCCGCGCCGCGCCAGATGCGGAACACCGGGTGCAGCGCCGAATGCAGCGCGAGCCCGAGGCGGTTGACGGCCATCGACACCGAGTCGACGAGGAACGGCATGTCGTCGTTGACGATCTCGATCACCGTGTGATCGGAATGCCAGCCGTGCTGTTCGAGGATCGGGTTGTACACGCGCAGCCGCTCGCTGCCGGGCACGAATTTCTGGGCGGTCTGCCAGTGCGCCATCGCGGCGCCGTACAGGTCGGCGATGCTGCGGCTCTGCAGATCGTCGGCGTCGACGAAATCGTAGTAATGACGCAGGAAGGGTTCGACGATCCGGAAGGTGGCTTCGGGCAGGCGCCCGCGTGCGAATTCGACGACATCGGAGAGCAGGTGTGCGACGACTTCCTCGTTCTTCGCTTCCATGGCGGTCTCCTCGTCGGGTGGCCATTGGCTGCTGCGTCTGTCCGGCATTATGGCCCCGATCGCGTGACAAAGCGATGTGCGGGCGCACAACGCGGGCGGCCCGAGGCGGCCGCGTGCGGCGCCCGTCGCGGGCGGCGCGGCGTGGATTCAGCGCGGGGCGGGCGGTGTCGAAGCATCGCCGCCCCTGACGCTCAGCGCTCGTCGCTCCACAGCTTCCCGGCCGTCGCCCAGTTCTCCTTTTTCACGTCGGTCAGGACGATGTCGACCGAGCCCGGCTCGCAGCCGAGCGTCTCGCATGTGACGCGCGTGATCGCTTCGACGAATGCGCGCTTCTGGTCGACGGTGCGGCCTTCGAACAGCTGGATATTGAAAGTCGGCATGGCAATGCTCCGGTTGAGGTTGAACGATTCGGCAGGATGAGGATGAGGACGACGGCGTCAGTCGCGATACGACGGATCGATCCGGTCGAGCCGACGCAGCAGCGCCGGCCATTCCAGTTCGCCTTCGATCGCGCCGCCGTCGCGCAGTTGTGCGGCCGTGCGGTCCGCGATGGCCGGGTCGGGCAGCACGAGCGGCCCGCCGCCTGCTTGCGCGCGCACCTGGATGTCGCAGGCCTTGATCAGCGTATCCATCAGCACATAGGCTTCGGCGACGGTGCGGCCGACCGTCAGCGTGCCGTGATTGCGCAGCAGCATCGCGGATTTCGCGCCGAGGCTCGCGGTCAGTCGCGCGCCTTCGGCCGGCGAGAACGCGAGCGCCTCGTAGTCGTGGTACGCGAGGTCGCCATGAAAGCGCAGCGCGTGCTGCGACGCGGGCAGCAGCCCGTCGCGCTGGATCGACACGGCGATGCCGGGTGTATTGTGCAGGTGCATCACGCAGACGGCATCGGCGCGCGCGGCGTGCACGGCCGCATGCAGCGCGAAGCCCGTCACGTTGACCGCATGCTCGCCGTCGCCGATCCGGTTGCCGGCCAGATCGATCTTCACGAGGTTCGATGCGCGGACCTCGTCGAACGTGAGGCCGAACGGGTTGATCAGGAAGTGGCCGGGCTCGCCGGGCACGGTCGCGGACAGGTGCGTGTAGATCAGGTCGTCCCAGCCGTTCAGCGCGACGAGCCGGTAGGCTGCGGCGAGATCGACGCGCATCCGGCGTTCGGCGTCCGAGATCGGGCCGCCGGGTTTCACGGCATCAGGACGGTGTGCGAATGACGACATCGGGTTCTCCGAGGGTGAAGCGGCGCGCGACGTAGACGGTCGCCCATGATGCGAGTGCGAACGGCGCCGTGAACACGGGGACGTCCGCGCGCATCGCGAGCCACTGGATCAGCGCGGCGAGGGCGGCGGCGGCAAGCGCCGCGCGCGGGCCGCGCGGCATCAGCGCAAGTGCGGCGAGCGCGCCGTTGAAGCCGAGGAGGCCATCGGCGAGCCATGCGCCGTTTGCGCCGAGCGCGACCAGCAGCACGGTCGACACGATCGCACCGCCGAGCGCGAACGCGGCCGCGCGGCGCGACGCGACGGCGAGGCCGGCGACGATCAGTATGCCGGCCCATGCGCCTTGCGCGAAGGTGGTCTGCGCGACGCCCGACAACAGGGCGTCGGCGGTGGAAGCAAGCGTCGGCGCCGCGCCGGCCGTCGAGCCGCTCGCATGCTGCGGCGCGACAAACGGCAGCCACAGCGTGGTGACGGCGAGGCACGGGCTCGAATACGGGCACTGCCGCCAGCGGGCGAGCGGCCCGCGCATCGCACGCTGCACGAGTGCGGCGCCGATCGAGACCAGCGGCACCAGCGCGACGGCTGCGAGTTGATGGGGCGCGAACAGCACGGCGATCAGTGCGGCGAGCGCACCATTGAAGCCGTGCAGCCCCTGTTCGACGTCGCGGCGCTCGGCGCCGGTCAGCACGGCGGTCATGCTGGCGGCGGCCGAGCCGACCAGCGCCGCGCTCGCGAGCCGCAGGTCGGTCAGTGCCAGCGCGGCGAGCAGCAGCGCGCCGGTGAATGCGTTCGCCTGCAGCACGATCTGCCCGATACCGCGCAGCAGGATACGCAGGTCGATCGACGGCGGGACGGGGCGGACGGTAGGCATGATGGCTGCGGAACAGGACGAGCCGCGAGCATAGGACACAATCCCGTGCACCGTAATAGGGAATTCTGGATAGTCAGGATTTGTTCAACGATGCCCCGCATTGGGGAAAACGGAGGCGGAAAGATGCGCGAAGTGCGTTGGGCGTCGCTCGAGGGCGACGGAGTCGAACATCTGACGTTCGACCGGAGCGACGGCGCGATCGTCGTCGAAAGCGCGGTGGTCGGCCAGCGGTACGGCCGCGCATACGGGCTCGCGTATCGCGTCGAGTGCGATCCGCAATGGCGCGTGACCTACGCGGTGCTCAAGGTGATGGGCGGCGGCACGCTCGAGTTGCGCGGCGACGGCGCCGGCCACTGGCGCGATGGCTCGGGCCGCGCGCTGCCGGCGCTCGACGGCTGCATCGACATCGACATCGCGGCGACGCCGTTTACGAATGCGCTGCCGATCGGCCGCCTGGGGCTCGCGCGCGGCGAGCGGCGGCCGATCGACGTCGCGTACATCTCGACGCCGGACCTGAAGGTCACGCCGGTCAAGCAGGCTTATGCGTGCATCGAGCCGGGCCGGCGCTACCGCTACGAAGGGATCTTCCGGAATTTCACGGCCGAGATGGAGATCGACGACGACGGGCTCGTCGTCGACTACGAGACGCTGTTCAGGCGCCTGCCGGCGCCGACTGGGCGCTGAACCGCCGCGCTCGTGGCCGCCGGCCGCTCCTGCGCGGACGCGAAGCGGTCGATCCGCTGCGCGATCATGTCGGGGTGGCGCAGCACGATCCAGTGGCTGCCGTCGATTTCCTCGCGCACGTGGTCGCCGAGCCAGCGGTCGAGGTCGACCGACATCTCGGGCGTCACGTAGCGGTCGCGCACGGGTACGAGGATCTGCACCGGCGCCTGCGCGTACCGTTCGCGCGGCTTGCGGGCCCGCGCAATGAAGTTCGCGCGGTACAGCTGCAGCCCGTTCAGCGCGTTCTTCAACTGCACGGGATCGCGCTCGGCGCGCACGCGTTCGGTGATCTGCAGCCAGCGCGGCCACAGCGCCGCGCCGCCGAGCCGCCACACCAGCGACGGCACGACCGGCAGGTGGAAGAGCGCGATGTACCACGATTTCAGGCTCTGCCTGAGCCGCATCTTCGCGCGGAACACGTGATCGAGGCACGGGCCCGAGATCGACGTGTACGACGCGATGCGGCCGCGGAACGCGGGATCGGTCACGGCCTCCCAGCACTGGATCGAGCCCCAGTCGTGGCCGACGAGATGGAACGGCCGGCCGCCGCAGGTCGCATCGGCCACCGCCTTCAGGTCGGCGGCGAGCCGCTCGAGCGTGTAGTCGGCGCGGCGGCGCGGCGCGTCGGACGCGCCGGCGCCGCGCACGTCGTACGCGATCACGCGGTAGCGCTTCGCGAGCCGCGCGCGGATCGGCGCCCACACGGCCGCGGAGTCAGGGTAGCCGTGCACGAGGATCAGCGGCGGCGCGCGCCGCGACCCGCTCACGTAGACGGCGAGCTTCACGTCGCCGGACTGGACGGTCAGCATCTCGTGGACGCGCGCCATCGCGTCATGCCTGCGGGACCGGGTGCAGCGGCACGCGGCGCGGGGCGGCTTGCGCCGCGTAGCGCGCGTTGGTCGCGTCGATGTTCTCGAGCAGCGTGTCGAGCCCTTGCAGGTACTGGTGGTTGTCGTGATCCCACGGGTGGAAGCCCGGGCGGAAGTAGTCGAGCCATTCGCGTGCGATGCTCGGAAACACGCCGTGCTTCGGGCCGTACAGATACTTGACGAGGCGCCACATGCCGCCGAACCTGCCGTGTTCGCGACGGTGCGCGAGCATCAGGCGCACGTGGAAGTCGAACACGATCGTCCAGAAGAAGACGGTCGTCGTCAGCATCGTGCCGGTGCGCAGCAGGTAGCTGCCGAGGCCCGGTTTCATCACGGTGGTCCACACGTCGTAGGACACCGCCTTGTGCTCGGTTTCCTCCATCGCGTGCCACATCCACATCTGCTGGTAGCCTTCGACCGAGCCGTCGATCCGGTGCTCGTGGCCCGACAGCAGCTGGTTCGCGAGGATCGCCGTGTAGTGTTCGAGCGCGATCGTGATCGCGAGCTGCATCGAATGCGGCAGCGCCTTCTTGAACCAGCCGAGGATCGTCCACAGGCGCTTGTCGAGCTTGTGGGCGGGCAGGCCCGACGACTGCAGCAGGTCGTTGTATTCGATGTGCTCGCGCGTGTGCATCGCTTCCTGCCCGATGAAGCCGATCACCTGCTTCTTCAGCTCGGGATCCTCGATCCGGTCGCGGTAGTTGCGCACCGAATCCATGAAGAAGCGTTCGCCGGCCGGGAACAGCAGCGACAGTGCGTTCATGAAGTGCGTGACCGGCACGCCCTGCACGTGCCAGTCCTTCGCGCGTTCGGGGGGCAGCGCGAAACGGATGTCGCGCCGCACGGGCATCATGTTCGGTGTCGTCATGATTGTTCTCCTCCCTGATTGCCTGCATTGTTGTAGGTGGCGAGCGGTGCGGGCGCCGGCGTGCCGCGTGCGGCATGGCGGCGGGCCTTCGCGGCCTCGCGGCGCGTCGCGAGCACGACGAGCGCCTGGTACGCGGCCGGCAGGATGCGCGCCATCCAGTCCGCACCCTTCGCGTCGCGGCCGATCAGCACGCGGCGCCTGTTCTTGCGCACGCCGGCGAGGATCGTGCGCGCGGCGTCGTCGGCGGTCGTGATGAAGAACTTCTCGAAGCTGTCCTTGCCTTGCTGTTCGCTCTCGACGATGAAGCCGACCATGTTCTTCGCGACGCGGCTCGACTGCGCGATGTTCGTGCGGATGCCGCCCGGATGCACGCAGGTCGCCGACACGCCGCACTTCATCATGTCGAGTTCCTGGCGCAGCGATTCGGTGAAGCCGCGCACCGCGAACTTCGTCGCGTTGTAGCCGCTCATGCCCGGCTGCGCGAAGATCCCGAAGATGCTCGACGTGTTGATCACGTGGCCGTCGCCCGATGCCTTCAGGTGCGGCAGGAACGCCTTCGTGCCGTGCACGACGCCCCAGAAGTTGATGTTCACGATCCACTCGAGATCGCTGTATTCCATCCCTTCGATCGTGCTCGACAGCGCGACGCCCGCGTTGTTGAAGATCAGGTTGACCTTGCCGTGTTCCTTCGCGGTGTCGTCGGCCCACGCGAACATCGCGTCGCGGTCGCCGACGTCGAGTATGCGCGTCGACACGCGCACGTTCGGCGCGATCGCGCTGACGATCCGCTCGGTTTCGGCGAGGCCGACGCCGTTCTTGTCGGCGAGCGACACGTGGCAGCCGGCCTGCGCGAGCTGGATCGCGAGCGCGCGGCCCATGCCCGAGCCGGCACCCGTGATGGCGGCGACCTTGTTGGCGAAATCTCTCATGTCGATGGCTCCTTGTCTGGCTCAGGCCGCTTCGGCGGACGTGGATGCGGAAGCGGCGGGCGCGGCGACGGGCCGCGCGGTCGTGTCGTGTTGCGGCGCGCGATACGCGTGGTAGTCGGCGATCGAGAAGCGCGCGGTGGCCTGGCGGAAGCGCCACGTGAAACCTGGCCACAGCGTCGTGTTCTTGCCGGTGCGCGGGTCGAGATACCAGCTCTTGCAGCCGCCCGTCGACCAGATCGCCTTCTTCAACTTGCCTTGCAGGTCGCTGTTGAACTGCGCCTCGACGAGCGGGCGTACCTCGATCGCATCCGCGCGCTCGCGGTGCATCGCCTGCAGCGCGCCGAGGATGTATTCGATCTGCGACTCGATCATGAACACCATCGAGTTGTGGCCGAGGCCCGTGTTCGGGCCGACGATCATGAAGAAGTTCGGGTAGCCGGGCAGCGTCGAGCCGAGATACGCATGCGCGCCGTCGCGCCATGCGTCGACGATGTCGAGGCCGCCGCGGCCGATGATCGCGCCGCGCGGATACGGGTCGGCCACCTGGAAGCCGGTGCCGTAGATCAGGCAGTCGACTTCATGGCGCTTGCCGTCGGTGGTCACGACCGCGTCGGCTTCGATGTGGTCGATGCCGGTCGTGATCACGTCGACGTTCTTGCGCGACAGCGCCGGGTAGTAGTCGTTCGAGATCAGCACGCGCTTGCAGCCGAGCGTGTAGTTCGGCGTGACGGCCTTGCGCAGCTCCGGGTCGGGAATCTGCTTGCGGATGTGGCGCAGTGCGAGCTTCTGCACGTTCTTCATCAGCGACGGATGGATCGCGAAGCCGAGCACGCGCGATTCGAGCATCCAGTAGATGCCGCTGCGCACGGCCTTCTGCGTGAACGGCAGCGTGCGGAACAGCCATTTCTCGAGCGCGGTCAGGTTGCGGTCGGGCTTCGGCATGATCCACGGCGGCGTGCGCTGGAACAGCGCGAGTGCCTTCACGCGCGGCGCGATCTGCGGTACGAACTGGATCGCGCTCGCGCCGGTGCCGATCACCGCGACGCGCTTGCCTTCGAGCGCGTAGTCGTGATCCCACTGCTGCGAATGGAACGCGCGGCCCCGGAAGTTCTCGACGCCGGGAATCGACGGCAGCGCGGCGCGCGACAGCCCGCCCATCCCCGACACCAGCACGCGCGCGGACAGCCGCTTGCCGTTCGCGAAGGTGAGGCGCCAGCGTTGCGCGGCCTCGTCGTACTCGGCGCGCTGCAGCTCGTGGTTCATGCGCAGGTGCGGGCCGATGCCGAAGCGCTGCACGCAGTCTTCCAGATACGCGCGGATCTCCGGCTGCGGCGCGAACATGCGCGTCCAGCGCGGGTTCGGCGCGAACGAGAACGAGTAGACGTGCGATTGCACGTCGCACGCACACCCTGGGTAATGATTGTCGCGCCACGTGCCGCCGACCGACGCGGCCTTCTCGAGGACCACGAAGTCGGTCACGCCTGTTTGCCGCAGGCGGATCGCCATCCCGAGACCGGCGAAGCCGGTGCCGATGATGGCGATGTCGATGGTTTCGTCCTGGCCGTCGTGGCCGGGCGGACCGAAAGGCAACGTACGAGCATTCATCCGGGTGTCTCCGATTTGGCTCATTTTTGAATGTTACATTGTTTGATGTAACGATAGAGGGTGAGCCTGGAAACCGCAAGGGGCTAGAAGCGGCGCTCTAAGGGCCGGAAGCCAGACGGGAAAAGGCTGAGCGGGGTTTGGAACGGTCCGTTTTCCGCGATGCGGGATGGGCGGGAAGGGCCGTCGGCAGGACGAGACAGGCGATGGACGAGACCGCCGGCATGCGGCGGTCTGTTTGAAACAGTATCAGGGCCGGATCGACCGGGCGGCCGTCTCATGGAAAACCCCGGCCACGATCGTGACCTGCGCGAGCGCGTAGAGGCCCCAGATCAGATAGTCGATGCCCGGAAAACCGCCGAGGAAGCGGCCGACGCCGATCAGCGTGTCCGAGCCGACGAAGATCAGGCTGCCGATCGCGACCAGCGGGCCGTGCGTGCGGGCCGCGAGCGCGAAGCTCGCCATCACGCACAGCACGAGCATGTAGACGGCGACGGGCACCAGCAACTCGCCGAGATGCGGGAAGAACGCCGCGTAGAACGACGGTGCGGCGATCCACAGCCCGATCAGCGCGATGCTGCGCCAGCCGTGCGGCCTCGCGCGCCAGCGCATGAAGATCGCGCAGTAGCACACGTGCGTGAGCAGGAACGCACCGAGGCCGAGGACGAACGACAGCGGCCAGTCGGGCAGCGCGAGCAGCACGTCGCCGAGCACGGCGGTGGCGAGCGCCGCGCACAGCCACGCGCGTTCGCGCGGCGCGCCGCAGGTGCTGCCGGCCGCGAGCAGCAGGATGCCCATCGCGGCTTTCGCGACGGCCTGGCCCGGATAGGGTGCGGCAGCGAGCGACAGCCCGTACAGCAGCGCGGCGGCGATGGCGAGCGGCCAGAGCCGGCGGTAGGTGGCGGGAAGCGTGGCGATCAAGGCGGGTGTCTCCGGTTTGTTGTTGTCTGCGGCGGGCGGCCGGCAGCGGGCGGCCGGCATCGGACGGCGCGCCGTCGAGGGCGCGGCTGCCGGCCATTATCCGGAAGAACGGGCGTGCAAAAACCGGCGAATCCTTCTAGGAATCGATGGCGGCGGAGAGCGGTGGCGCCGGCGGATTTCTCCGCGCGTTGCCCCGGTTGAACCGGGGCAACGACTTCAATTCGGCTTGCTATGATCGCCGCGGTATTGCCGTTGTCGCCGTTGTTGTCATTGTCCCGCCCGGCCGCGCGACTGGATGCGCAAGCCGGTGCGTGCCCCATGTATCCATGCCGTGCCCGGCCCGCGCGCTCGTAGAAGGCGGGGCGGCGCCGGCTCTCCACGAACACAGGCCCGACCCATGACCGAACTTCTCCACGGCGACGGCGCGATCCGTCGCACGACGCCGTACGGCTCGTCGATCGAAAACACCTATGCGGGCGTGCTGTCGTTCATGCGTCGCAATTACTCGCGCACGCTCGACGGCGTCGACGTCGCGATTTCCGGCGTGCCGCTCGACCTCGCGACGACCTATCGCTCGGGCGCACGGCTCGGGCCGGCCGCGATCCGCGCGGCGAGCGTGCAGCTCGCCGAGCTCAATCCGTATCCGTGGGGCTTCGATCCGTTCGACGATCTCGCGGCCGTCGACTACGGCGACTGCTGGTTCGACGCGCACAACCCGCTGTCGATCAAGCCGGCGATCATCGAGCACGCACGCACGATCCTGCGCTCGGGCGCGAAGATGCTGACGTTCGGCGGCGACCACTACATCACGTATCCGCTGTTGGTCGCGCACGCGGAGCGCTACGGCAAGCCGCTGTCGCTGATCCATTTCGACGCGCACTGCGATACGTGGGCCGACGACGAGCCGGACAGCCTCAATCACGGGACGATGTTCTACAAGGCCGTGAAGGAAGGGCTGATCGATCCGGCGACGTCGGTGCAGGTCGGCATCCGCACGTGGAACGACGACTTTCTCGGGATCGAGCGGCTCGATGCCGCGTGGGTGCATGACCATGGTTCGCGCGCGGCGGTCGAGCGGATCGTCGAGATCGTCGGCGCGCGGCCCGCGTATCTGACGTTCGACATCGACTGCCTCGATCCGGCGTTCGCGCCGGGAACGGGGACGCCGGTCGCGGGCGGGTTGTCGTCCGCGCAGGCGCTGGCGATCGTGCGCGGGCTCGGGGCGGTGAACCTGGTCGGGGCCGATGTGGTCGAGGTGGCGCCGGCTTACGATCATGCGGACATTACGGCGATCGCGGCCGCGCATGTCGCCTGCGATCTGCTGTGCCTGTGGCGGCAGAAGAAGGTGGCGGCGTCGGGGAAGTAGGCGAGCGGGTGCGCCGACAGGCCGCGCACCCTGGCGAAAGCCCATCCGGCCGGCTGCAGATTGACGTGGGCGCACACGCGAATCCGACGCCGTCGAGGCGTCGGGGTTCCGGCCGGCCGCGACGTCGATTCACTGCGAAAAAATCTTCGACTCAGCCCGGCATCGAATAGCGAGCGTTCAGATCGGCAAGCAGGTTTTCCCTGGTTGCGTCGTCCGGCTTCATCCAATCGCGCTCGAGCCCGGTCACCACGCTCTCGATGCTGGCGCGCCGCCTCTCCGGGTCGGTCTCCGTGTCGATGTTCTTCAGCTTGGGATGACCCGCGATAGCACCCGTGATCCACGCGTGCAGTGCCGGTGAAACGCCGTTTGCGTTTGGCGCCGCGGGTTTGGCGAACATGCTTGCGCGCTCCGCCAGCGCTGCCGACGACATCGAAGGTGGAATGCGGGCGATGGGAACGAGCCCGACCTGCCCGATTGCGCCCGGCAGGATCTTGAGTTCGCCTTGCATGCTCTCCATGTAGTGGCCGGTATCGGTACTCGCGTGATGTTGCGCCGACGCCCACGCTTTGGACGGACTCGCGTTGCTCTTGTGGAATCCGGTACCGGGCACCACTACCGCAAACATCGTGTCGTGCCCGTCTGCTCTGGCGTAGTCGCTGGTCGGGCGTTCGGAAATATAAAGGCCCGGGCCGTGGATGTTGGTGCCGGCGACCCCGCCTGCTTGCCCTTGATACTTGTCGGCGGAAAAACCCTCTGCCCGAAGCGATGCCACGTTGTGATCGGGTGTCACGTGATAGCCGAGCACCTTGACCGGATGGTTATGTTGCTCCGTGAGTCTGGTTTCTATGTCGTGCTTCACCCGCTGGACTTGCCTGGGATCCCATCGTTCCGGCTGGCCTTGCAGCGTCGGCAGATCAGGCACGTCGATGACCTTGCCCCCCATTTTTGCGGCACTGCCGTGTGACGACGCGACCGCCTGGACGCCTTGCGTGCGAGACGGCCCTGGGCTGTCCGAACCGGAACCGAAGAGTCGATCGGGGCCGTGACTGTCGCTGACATCGGTGGGGGATTGCGCATCGGCGTCGAGCCTGGACTTCTTCGCAGACGCCTGTGGCGTGCTGAACGCGCTCGGCGAAATCGGGCGCTTTTCCACACCCGTGGTGCCCGGTGCACGCGCGCGGCTGCTTGATAGATCCTGAAGTCCGGACAACGCGTGCCCCGGTTGCTGCGGCGATGGCGTGCGCTCCGGCGCCGGCGGCGGGGTGTGCTGTTCGGTGGACTGGACGGCAGTGTCTTTGGGCGAAGCGAGTGGGTTGGTGCGTAGCATCAGCGCTTTCCTGATCGGCGAACGGGTTCCGCCTAATCTTGATGCGCGTGTTCGTGCAGCAGGGCCATGCATGCGAACGCGGGTACGCTCAGCCGAAGCGTTCGGCACCGCGCGAGCCAGCCGGCGCCGGATGCGACGACAGGCTGCCGGTCCGGAACGGCTGACGGCCGACGGCCGACGGCCGACAGGCCGACGGGCTGGGCACCCGTCGGCCTGTCGCTAAAAATATGCGTGTGACGGCCGCGCGTTACTTCGCCGCGAGCGCACCCGCCACGCTTTTATCGATCCACGCATTCTCCGCCACACTCAGCTTCTGCGGAATCAGCTTCGCCGCGTAAAACGCATCGGCAACGCCTTGCTGACCGGCGACGATCTTCTCGTCGATCGGCACCGCACCGAACGGCACGCGCTTGATCCACGTCTCGACGAGCGCCTGCGGCAACCCGACCTTCGGCGCCAGCAGCGCGGCCGTGTCGGCCGGATGCCCGTTGACCCACTGGCCCGTTTCGCGCGCCTGTTTCAGGATCGCGCCGACCACGTCGGGATGCTGTTGCGCGAAACTCCGCGTCGCCTCGTAGAAATTGTTGGTCGCCGCGAGCCCCGTGTAGTCGGACAGCGTACGCACCTTCAACGCGTTATGCGCAGCTGCATAGTACGGATCCCACACGGCCCACGCATCGACATTGCCGCTTTCGAACGCGGCGCGCGCGTCGGCCGGTGCGAGATAGACCGGCTGGATTTCGTCATAGCGCACGCCGGCCTTCTGCAGCGCCTCGAGCAGCAGGTAGTTCGCGCTCGAGCCTTTCTGCAGCGCGACCTTCTTGCCGCGCAGGCCGGCTACCGTCCGGATCGGCGAATCGCCCTTCACGAACACGGCCTCGTTGTGCGGCGCCGGCGGTTCCGCGCCGACATAGACGAACTGCACGCCTGCGGCTTGCGCGAACACGGGCGGCGGCGCGCCCGTGTAGCCGAAGTCGATGCTGTTCGCGTTCAGCGCTTCGAGCAGTTGCGGGCCGGCCGGGAATTCGAACCATTGAACGCCATAGCCGAGCGGCTTGAGCCGCGCTTCGAGCGAGCCCTGCGCCTTGACGATCGACAGCAGGCCGGCCTTTTGATAACCGATGCGCACGATCTTGTCGGCGCTGCCTTGCGCGAAGGCCGACGCGGCAGACAGGGCAACGAGCGAGACGGCGGCGGTGCGGGTGATCCAGCGGGTGAAACGAATCATCGAACGAACTCCATGCGAGACATCTTCGGGGAGCGGCCGGTGCCGCTCGGTTGGAAGAATCGTCGCATGGGCGATCGCGCCGGCAAACGAAGCATTGCCGATATGAATATGACGGCGGCGGCCCTATGCTTTGTCGCCGTCGTCTGCCGGACCGGACGTATCCGGCGTGCCGGACTGGCGCGCCGCTTCGTCGCTGAGCTTCTTGTCGAGGATCGTCGCGACGCGGCCGCCGAGATACGCGCTGGCCGCGGTTTCGAGCGCGCGATTCGTCTCGCCCTCGACGAACACGGCCGCGAGCGGGCGCAGGCGCCAGATCGCGTCGACCAGTTCGGGCACGTCGGTGGCCGGCGGCAGCGTGCCGGCGTCGTAGCGGTCGAGCCGCTTCACGACGAGGTCGACGAGCAGCCGCGCGATCGCGTCGAAATGCGGCCGCGCGAGGCTGATCACGTCGAGCAGCTCGCGCGGCGGGATCCCTTCCTTCGTCATCGCGGCCGCCGCCTCGAGCAGTGCGGGGCTCTTCGCGACGAACGACAGGCCGCGCCGTTCGAGCAGCCCGAGCTCGGTCACGCGCGACAGCTGTGTGGTCGCCTGCGGGCCGAACATCTGCGCGAGCGCGGCGAGCGAATAGGTTTTCGGCAGTTCGTGCGACCAGCGGCCGCCGATCGCGTTTTCGAGACCGAGGATCGAGCGCAGGTCGTGGCCTTCGTCGATCGCCTTGATCAGGTCCTGGATGTTCGACAGCGTGTAGCCGCGCGCAAGCAGGTGGTTGATCAGCTTCAGGCGGGCGACGTGCGTGTCGTCGTAGATGCCGACGCGCCCGCGTTTCTCCGGCGGCGCGAGCAACCCGCGATCCTGGTACGCGCGGACGTTGCGCACGGTGGTGTCGGATACGCGCGCGAGTTCGTCGACCGTGTACTCGTTGCGGGAATCCGGCGCAGCCTCGTCGGGCGTGGAATGAGTCTGTTTTGACATGCGGCCATTCTAGCGCGACGCGGCGGGCTGGCGCGACGCGGGGAGCATGTGCGCGCCGTCGCCGAGCGGCCGTTGCAGCAGCGCCGTGTCGATCCAGCGGCCGTGCTTGAAGCCGACCGCTTTCAGCACGCCGGCCGGCTCGAAGCCGAATGCGCGGTGCAGCGACGTCGAGCCGCCGGTACCGCCGTCGGCGATGACCGCGATCATCTGCCGCCACGGGCCCGCTTCGCAGCGTTCGATCAGCGCGGCGAGCAGCGCGCGGCCGATCCCGCGCCCGCGCTGCGCATCGTCGATGTAGATCGAATCCTCGATCGCGAAGCGGTACGCGCTGCGCGCACGGTACGGCGTCGCGTACGCGTAGCCGGCCACGCGGCCGTCGCATTCGGCGACGAGATACGGCAGCCCGTGGTGCAGCACCGCGTCGCGGCGTGCGCGCAGCTCGGCGACATCGGGCGGCGTTTCCTCGAAGGACGCGACGCTGTGGTGAACGTGATGCGCGTAAATCGCGTGAATCGCATCGAGGTCGGCGTCGGTTGCGTCGCGAACGACGCAGGCGGGAGCGGTAGGCATGGCGGCGGCGGGAGCGAAATCAAATGGATACTATGCCGTCCGCCGGCGCGCGTGGCAAATCCGTCCGGCGAATGGCGCCGCCGGGTGCCTACAGCCGGCCGTCTGCCGCATGAACCGCCTCGGCGATCGCATCGGCGACGCGCTGCACGCGCGGCGACCGGCGCACGTCCGGGTGCACGACTAGCCAGATCTCGCGCTCGATGTCGCAACGAGGCGCGTCGGTCAGCTCGACGAGCGGTGCGCCGGCGTGTGCGGCCGGATCGTCGACGAGAAACCGCGGCAGCAACGCGACGCCCGCTCCGGCGGCGCAGGCGCGATGCTGTGCGGCGAGGTCGTTGGCGACGAACGCGAAACGGCGCCCGGCCGCGAAGCGTTCGAGCCACTGCTGCTGCGGCGTTTGCGCGAGCGCGTCGTCGTAGCCGACGAACGGCCAGGTGTCGGGCGGCGCGTCGGCCCATTCCGGTGCCGCGCACAGCGCGAAGCGCATCGTGCCGAGCCGGCGCGCGGCGAGGCCCGGCTCGCTCGGCCGCGACAGCCGCACCGCGAGATCGGCTTCGCGTGCATACAGGTTCGCCGCATGCATCTCGCCCATCAGGTCGATCCGCAATGCCGGCCACGCGCGCTGTGCACGGGCCAGGCGAGGCGCAAGGAAATGGCTGGCGAACACCGGCGACGCCGACACGCGCACCGCGCCGTCGAGTGCGGCCGCGCCCTGCGCGGCGCGCGCGAACGCATGCGCATCGGCTTCGAGGCGCGCCGCGTGCTCGGCGAGGTGCAGTCCTTCGTCGGTCGGCGGCCAGCCACGCGGCAGCCGGTCGAACAGCCGGATCCCGAGCGCGGATTCCAGCGCGTCGATGCGCCGCGCGACCGTCGAATGCTGGACCTGCAGCGCGCGAGCAGCGGCCGACAGGCTGCCGCCGCGCATCACCGCGAGGAAGTAGCGGATGTCGTCCCAGCTCATCGGCAGCGCGGACGCGGGAACGGGATCCTGATCGGTCGAATTTTGCACAGTAACTGGGCGATTAACGTGAATTCCGCTCGATTATGCACGATGAGATGATCGTGTCACTTCATTCGAGAGCGAGGAACGTCATGACCCAGACTGCCAATGCCATCCGGATCGGGATCGATCGTTACGGCGACGCCGGCGTGCTGCGCCGCGTCGATGCGCCCGTTGCGCCGCCCGGCGCAGGCGAAGTGCGGATTCGCCAGACCGCCGTCGGCGTGAACTTCGTCGACATCTATTTCAGGACGGGCGCACACGCGTTGCCCGCGCTGCCGGACGCGCTCGGCGTCGAAGCGGCCGGTGTGATCGACGCGGTCGGGGCCGGCGTGACGGATCTCGTGCCCGGGCAGCGCGTCGCGTACGCGGGCATGCCGACCGGCAGCTATGCGAGCCTGCGCATGATGCCGGCAACGCGCGTGCTGCCGATTCCCGACGGCCTGAGCGACGAAGCCGCCGCGGCCGGGCTGCTGAAGGGGATCACCGTCTACATGCTGATGCATCGCGTCCGGCAGGTCGGTGCCGGCGACACGGTGCTCGTGCATGCGGCGGCCGGCGGCGTCGGGCTGCTGGCGACGCAGTGGGCACGCGCGCTCGGTGCGCGGGTGATCGGCACGGTCGGATCGGCCGCGAAAGCCGCGCTCGTCCGCACGCACGGCGCCGAGGCGGTCGTCGATTACCGCGAGGAGGATTTTGTCGCGGCGGCGCGTGCGTTCGGCGGCGGCGCGGGCGTCGATTACGCGATCGACGGCATCGGCGGCGACGTGCTGACGCGCACGCTCGGCGCGGTGCGTCCGTTCGGGATGGTCGCGAGCATCGGACAGGTGGCCGCGATCGGTGCGCGGCAGACGTTCGATCTCGACGAACTGGGCCCGGCACGCTCGATCGCGCTCGCGCGGCCGAGCGTGCTCGGCTTCATTGCACGCGACGTCGACGGCTATCGCGACGCCGCGCGCGCGACGCTCGAACGGCTGGCGGGCGGGATGCATGTCGAGATCGGCGCGCGACTGCCGCTCGAACAGGCGGCCGACGCGCACCGCTTGCTGGAGTCGCGCTCGACGACGGGCGCGGTCGTGCTGCTGCCGTAACGGTGCGGGCGGTTGCGGATCGCGACGCGGCCCGGCAGCCGATCAGTTGTGCTTGCGCAGCGGTGCGTCCTCGACGAACCACGCGAGCACGAACGCGATCGCGATCACCGTCGCAGCCGACAGATACACGACATGCAGCGAGCCGGCGAACGCCTGCAGATACGCATCGCGTACCGCATCGGGCAACTGGTGCACGGCGGCCGGGCCCAGCGCGGGCGGCAGCTCGGTGCCGGCCGGCAGCGCGTGCATCATCCGCGACTGCAGCCCGTGCGAGAACAGCGCGCCGAACGCGGCGACGCCGAGCGAGCCGCCGATCGAGCGGAACAGCGTCGCGCCGGACGTCGCGACGCCCATGTGCCGGAATTCGACCGTGTTCTGCACGGCGAGCGTGAGCACGGGCATCACCATGCCGAGCCCGATCCCGAGCAGCGCCATGTAGGCGTACATCGTGTGCAGCGGCGTATCGAGCGTCAGCGTCGACAGCAGCGCCATCGCGACGCCGCCGATCAGCGTCCCCGCGATCGGGAACATCCGGTACGAGCCGAGCCGCGAGATCAGCCGGCCGCTGACGATCGACGTCACGAGCATCCCGCCCATCATCGGCAGCAGCTGCATGCCGGCCTGCGACGGCGTCGAGCCCTTCACGACCTGCAGGTAGAGCGGGATGAACGTGACCGAACCGAACAGCGCGACGCCGACCACGAAGCCGATCAGGCTGACCAGCACGAAGGTGCGATGGCGGAACAGTTCGAGCGGCATGATCGGCTCGGCCGCGAGGCGCTCCTCGTAAATGAAGCCGCCGATCGCGACGAGCCCGAGCACGAGCGTCATCCACAGTTGCGGCGACGTCCACGGCAGCAGCGAGCCGCCTTCGCTCGTGAACAGGATCACGCAGGTGAGGGCGGTCGCGAGGAACGCGGCGCCCATGTAGTCGATCCGGTGCTTCACGTGCGCGGTATGCGGCCGGAACGCCATGCCGATCACCGCGAGCGCGAGAAAGCCGAGCGGCAGGTTGATCGTGAAGATCCAGCGCCACGACAGGTGCTCGACCAGGAAGCCGCCGAGCAGCGGGCCGACGATCGTCGCGAGGCCGTACACGCCGCCGAACATCCCCTGGTAGCGCGCACGGCGATCGGGCGGGACCAGATCGCCGATCGCGGCCATCGTGACGACCATCAGGCCGCCGCCGCCGAGCCCCTGCAGTGCGCGCAGCACGATCAGCTGCGTCATGTCCTGCGCGACGCCGCACAGCGCGGAGCCCGCGAGGAACAGCGCGATCGCGGCCTGCAGCACGATCTTGCGGCCATACAGGTCGCCGAGCTTGCCGTACAGCGGCAGCACGACGGTCGACGACAGCAGGTACGCGGTGACGACCCACGACAACTGGTCGAGCCCGCCGAGCTCGCCGACGATCGTCGGCAGCGCGGTCGACACGATCGTCTGGTCGAGCGCGGACAGCAGCATGACGAGCAGCAGCGCGGCGACGATCAGCCCGGTCGGCGCGTCGCGGCGAGCCGTTTCGGCGGGTGGTGGAGTAAGGAGGGTATCGGTTGTCATCGAGTTGTCTGCCATGGCAGGGAATCGTGTCGAAATATAGTCACGGATGATTGACTAGTCAATTTCTGCCCAGACTCGATATGTTTCAGCGGTAACAGGAGATTGCCGGCGTGAAAAATTGACCGCGATCAGGCGAACAGCGGGGACAGGCTCAAGTTTTTTGCAGGCAAACCGTAATACAGAGTGCCGCGGACCGATTGCCGCGGCATTTTTCACCGCTCACGTGCCGTCATGAACCTGAACGCCCTGTTTTCCCGTTTCTCGATCCGTACGCGGATCTTCTCCACGCTCGGTCTCGTCGCCGTGCTGCTCGTCGTGTCGGGGCTGATCGGCCTCGCCGGCATGCAGAGCTCGAACCGCGCGCTCGACGAGGCTTACACGCAGCAACTGGCTGCGAAGACCGCGCTGTCCGCGGCGAGCCTGAACCTGACGATCGTGCGCACGACGCTCGATCGCGCACTGCTGCATCCGGAAGCGCCGGAAGTGCCGGAGCTCGTCAAGAAGGCCGAGAACTATCTCGCGAAGGCCGACGCGGCCTGGCGCAACTATGCGGCGATGCCGCACGACGGCGACGAAGGCCCGCTTGCGAGCCGCCTCGATGCCGCACGCCAGGCGCTGATCGGGCAGGCGCTGAAGCCGATGATCGATGCGATCCGAGAAGGCCGGCGCGACGAAGCCGACCGGCTGCTGATGACGGTCGCGCCGCCGCTGTCGGTTGCGCTCACGCAAGCGACCGATGCGCTCGACGCGTACCAGGTCGCGCGCGGCAAGGATGTCTACGACACCGCGCAGACCTATTACGGCTGGATGCGCATGGGCGCGATCGCGGGCATCGCGTTCGGCCTGGCCGCGTGCCTGGGTTGCGCGATCGGCCTGCATTTCGCGATCACGCAGCCGGTGAACCGGCTGCTGTCGCATTTCCGCCGCCTGTCGGACGGCGACCTGACGTCGGAAGTGCGCTGGTCGTCACGCGACGAAATGGCCGAGCTGGTGAAGGGCGTGACGGGCATGCAGCGCAGTCTCGCGGATACGGTGCGCCAGGTCAGCCAGGGTTCCGAAGCGATCTCGACGGCGACGCACCAGATCGCGGCCGGCAATACCGACCTGTCGCAGCGCACCGAGGAGCAGGCATCGGCGCTGCAGGAGACGGCTGCGAGCATGGAGCAGCTGACGGCGACCGTGAAGCAGAACGCCGACAACGCGCTCGAGGCACAGGCTTGCGCGGACAGCGCGAGCGAGATCGCGACGCGCGGCGCGACGGTGGTCGGCGAGGTGATCGGCACGATGAACGAGATCGACCAGAGTTCGCAGAAGGTTGCCGACATCATCGGCACGATCGAGGGCATCGCGTTCCAGACCAACATCCTCGCGCTGAATGCGGCGGTCGAAGCCGCGCGCGCAGGCGAGCAGGGCCGCGGCTTCGCGGTGGTCGCCGGCGAGGTGCGCACGCTCGCGCAGCGCTCGGCATCGGCCGCGAAGGAAATCCGCACGCTGATCGGCGAATCGGTCGAACGTGTCGCGACGGGCTCGCGGCTCGTCAGTACGGCCGGCGCGACGATGCAGGACATCCAGCAGGCGATCGGGCGCGTGACGGGCATCATGACCGAGATCGCCGCCGCATCGAGCGAGCAGCGCGACGGGATCGAACAGGTGAACCGCGCGGTGTCGCAGATGGATCAGGTGTCGCAGCAGAACGCGGCGCTGGTCGAGCAGGCGGCGGCCGCGGCTGCGTCGCTCGAGGAGCAGGCGGATGGGTTGCGTCGCGCGGTGGGGGCGTTTCGGGTGGCTTGAGCGGGCTCGAGGTGAGTCGCCGGGGATTTGTCGGTTGAGGCGACCTGTTTTTGCGGGCTGGTCGAACTCGTGTCGTTGATCCGATCGAGCAGTCTGTTGATAAATAAAGCCCCGGTAGCGGGGCTTTATTTATTGCAAATCAAAGTCTTATAGTGCAGCCTCGAAAACAAAGGCAATCTGGCGAGAAGCCAGTCCCACTTGGATGGTGGGATTTTCAGATGTTTCGTGTAATTCGATTCATCGGTCAAGTCGATGTAGCGAACCAGGTTGCCCTCGTAACTCAGGGGCGGGTGGAGGTGCTTTCCATGATGCCAGTTGACCGAGAAGTATCGTCTCGCGAGAAGCTCCCCTTTTTCACTGAAAACCCGTAGCTCTATATTATCGTTCGTCGCGTCTTGGTCATTCCCACCGGTGCCGCACATCTTGAACCGGTACGGAACGCCATTCATGTTTTTTACGCCGCCGTCCATGGTTTCTGGACGATCATAGAAATCGCATCGCCCATAGTCGGGGCGATTGAAATTAATGGCCAGGCCTAAGCTTATAAAAATAATAATAGCTGGGCCGATGTATCCGATGACCATGCATTTCATATATTTAAGAATTTAAGGTGATTTGGTTGGTTAAATTTCCCTGAATACTGGTTGATGTCGCCGGCTATTTTCGATGTCATTGGATTGTGCGTTTAAAATAGGGGGATTCTGGCGCGAAGCCAGTCCCATTTCGTTGGGGGAATCGAGATCGACATCATTGGCTCACTGCTCGAATTGTCGTAATAAATGATTGAATCCATGGTGTCGGCCAAATCTCGCTCGGATGCTGAGTTTATGTAGTAAGAAAAATACCGCCGGGCGAGTAATTTTCCTGCAGAATCAAAAACCTGAATTTCGATTTCGGTTCCTTTTGTGATGTCTGCTCCGCACAACTTAAAAAAATATGTCGTGTCACGTATGTTTTTACTCCCTCCATTTAATTTTTTAGTGTAAAAATCACAGCGACCATAGCTTGGTCGGTTTAGATGGAATAATAATCCGGCTCCAAGGTACACGACAAAGGCTAGGCTAATGTATCTGATGATTCGAGTCTGCATATCTCGCCAAGTTTGAATTCGATTGGTTTTTCTAGCTTCAGATAGACTGGCTTGGAATATACCATGAGGTCTCTACCCCGATGATGTTTTTCGCGCCAGCGACTGTAGTCTGCGTTATAAATTGGAAAATAAACATCTGATTTATTGAATTTTCCAAACAGACTTCTTCGTGTGTCAACTGGCTTGTTGATGCTCTTGACGAAAATATCTATATCCGAGCTGCTCTTTGGGGTGCTGGATCTTGAAAGCAGCGAGCCCGGAGCAATAATAACGCCGTGCTTGTTCCAGTGCCCCAGATATTGTTCTTCATTGAATGAGTAATTGTCTTTTACGTAGGCGTAGATGTGTGTAACTTTTGCGATTGTATCGATGCAGTAGAAATTGCTTGTTTTATCGTATCTAAAATATTTTTCGCCAGATATTTCGACATTTCCTATGGCAACGTAAATGTTGAAATTTGCTAACGCTCCTGTAAGATCAGTGGGGGTTAAGTTTTCCAGGGTGTCCCAGTCGCTTATTGGGATGTATTGAAACTGCCAGTTTATATGAAATTGGAGGATGTTGTTTTCAAGTTGGCTGGTATTGAAATTAAGATTTGCTCCTCTTTTTTCCAGAAATTGGTTTCTGATTCGATTAAGAATCTTCTTTTTTGCCAGATCAGTCGCGGCTTCCCGGTAGATGTCACGGGTGATAAGTTTTTCGAATTTTCTTTTTACGCTTCCGAACTGCAATGCCCAGTCCAGAGTGACGTCGTTAAGACTGATCGGTTGAACCGATATCGGATCATTGTTGTAGGTATGCGCAGAGCCCGCAAACCAGATTCGCGCAAGTTTGGCTGAAACCTTCCAGCCTAAATTGTCCATCGCAATGGGTACGTCCTGAAGATCGAAAGGTGGCGGGTTTTCGCAAACCTCCGATTCCGCTTGCCTTGGCGATTCTTTGGTTACTGCAAGGTCGGCCTGCGGCAGCGGTTGAGGTGCTGAACGGATGGTTTCCGGAGCAGACGGCGGCTTGGAAATCGGTTTGGGCGGCGGTGGCGGCGGCTTTTCCCCTGGTGCAAGCCTGTCGATCGATACGCTTCTTTGAGTATCAAGCGGGATGCATCCTTGGGAGCCCTTGTATTCCTTCAACTCCGATCCGAACACCCCTTTCTTCGGCTTGTAGTAAGGCACCTTTTTTACGTCGACCATCGGCTGTCCCGTTTGCTGCGAATAGCCAGGCATCGTAAAAGCCGGCTGCAAGCGGACAAACCATCAGGTGTTGCCGAAATTCGGCGAAGCGTGAGCGGACAAGGGCCCGGGGCAGATCGAAATGTTCCCGATTGTGTCGACGATCATGATGTCGCAGATCGTCCCGGCCCGGGCGGGCCGTTCCGCCGCGTCAAACCGCCGCGAGTTGCCCGGCCGCGCGCGACGACGCGACGATCAGCAGCTTCATCGTCGCGCGCGTCGCGCCGACGAACAGCTTGCGTGCCGCGCGCGCATCGAGCGTGTCGAAATCGACCTCGGTGAGAATCACGCACGGCGCCGACTGGCCCTTGAAGCGGTAGATCGAATCGAGCAGCACGTCGCCTTCGCGGTATTCGGGGTTGCCGAACAGGTCGTACTTGCCGGTGAAACTCTTGATCCGGTGCGGGCCGAGCTGGTCGAGCGGCGCGAGCACCGAACCTTCGCGGCCGCGATACGACAGCACCGCGATGTCCTGCTTGCGGAAGCCGAGCGACAGCGCCTGCGTGACCGCGCGCTTGGTCGCGTCGATACAGGCTTCCGACAATGCATCCGCCGACGCGCCTTCCTCCCCGTATGCCGAGACCGACGGCTCCGAACCGTCGAACGGGCTGCCCGAGCGCAGTTCGGCCGCAAGCGGCTCGACCCGGCCGACAACGTCGCGCACGAATTCGAGCAGGTCGCGCGGGCTGCGGTAGTTCGTCAGCGCCTTCAGCGTGACCCAGCCTGGCAGGGCGACGGGTTCGCGCATGTACAGGTTCTGCAGCGGATCTTCCAGCCACCACCATGCGCCGTCCGGCGCCAGCAAGCGCTCCAGCGCGGCCGCCCACGGTGCGTGGAAATCCTGTCCTTCATCGACGACCAGCACGTCGAAGCGCCAGCGCTCGGGAATCGGCGCTTGCGCGAAACGCGCCTCGAGCCGCTCGAATTCGCCGGGCACCTGGAAGTCGGGCGTATAGCCGCCGTCGCGCGCGACCCAGTCGCACAGCTGGTGGTAGTTCGCGATCTTCGCGCCGGGCGGCGCGATGCGCGCGATGTAGTCGGCGAGCGGCCGATTGAAGCACACGTACAGTACGCGCTTGCCGGCCGCGACGGCGTCGCGCATCGCCTGCACCGCGAGCTGCGTCTTGCCCGAGCCGGCCGTGCCGGTGACACGCAGCCGGAATGGTGCGAATTCGAGCTGGCGCGCCCACGCGGCGAGCCCGCCCGACAGCCGCGTGACGAGCGTGCCCGCTTGCCCGACGAGCGCGCTCGTGTCGGGCGTGAGCGCGAGCTCGTCCGCGAGGAAGTGGTGGAGCTTCGACGCGTTCGGCAGGTGTTCGTCGTCTTCGGGCAGGATCTGCCGGATCACCTGGGCGAGCTGCGCCTTGCGCGACGCGTCGACGATGTGGTCGGCCGCGACACCCGCGATCGACGCGTCGCGGATCGAGTAGTCGGGGCAGTACAGCAGCGCCTCGACGCCGTAGACGCCCGCGCCGAGCGCGGCCGTCAGGCGCCGGTGCAGCGTTTCCTGCGTACGCGCGAGCTGGATCGGGACATTGCGCTCCTTCTGCAGGTAGACCTTCACGAGCCCCTTCGGCGTTTCGCGCAGGAAGCCGGCTTTCTGCTCGATCAGCAGCACGCGGCCGGCCGGGCTCACGACGACGAACGCTGCTTCGCCGAATACCGAAAACGCCTGGTCGGCGCGTGTCCAGTGGACGCCGTGATACACGGTGTAGCTGTCGGGCAGCGCGTGTTCGAGCGCGGCAAGCGTTTCGCGCTCGCGTTCGGCTGCGCCGGTCGCGGCGAGGCTTTTCCAGTCGTCGGGGATGAGGCGGGCCATGGAGTCGGGCGGCAAGTGCCGGCGTGGGCGTGAACAGGTGCGGCTATTGTACTGAGGAACCTGTTCGTGCCCGCGGCGCCGCGCGTGCATCGGCCGCTCGACGGGCGGCCGGCCCGGCGGACGTTATCCGCGTGCGAGCCGTTTCGCGAGATCGGCGCTGAGGATCGCCATGCGCGCGGGTTTTTCGTAGCAGACGACGTCGAACGCGCGGATCACCTCGCTGATGTCGGCCTCGCTCGCGCGGCCGGTGAGCAGGTCGCCCGTCAGCACGAAGATCGGCGCGCCCGGGTTGTCGGACGTGCGCACGGCCTTGATCGCGGTGGCGGCCGTGCTGTCGTCGAACAGCCATTCGGTCAGCACGGCGTCGAAGGCCTGGCCCTGCAGCGCGTCGACGAACGGCGCGAGGCCGTCGAACGCGGCCGTCGCGAAACCCTGCCGTTCGAGGTAGCGGCACAGCTCGGTTGCGCTCACGCGATCGGGGTCGATCACCGCGACGACGAGCTTGTCGCTCTCGGCGCGGCGCGGATAGATTTCGATCTTGTGTACGTCGTACGCATTCTGATACAGCACGCCGGTGTGGCGCAGCACGCGCCAGCGGCCGTTCTGTTCGTACGCGACGAACTCGGGGCGGGCGCCGGCTTCGAGCGGCGCGCCGATCCATGCGGTGCACGGAATCTCGGCGACGCCCGCATAAAGTACGGCCTCCTGCGAACAGGCGCCGACCATGCCGGGGTCGAGCGTTTGCGCGCCGAACAGCTGTGCGGCGGGTTCGCCGTACGCTTCGGCGACTTTCTTGATCTGCGCGAGCGTCCAGGGACTGCTGCCGCGCAGCTTGCGATGGCCTTGCGAGAAACTCAGGTCGAGGATGCGGCACAGCTCGGTAGTCTGCTGGCGCTTGCCGATACCATTGCGGGTCATCAGCTCGCGCACGCGCTCGGCGACCGCGAGGGAATCCGTGGTGATTGCTTCAGTGGTCATGCTACGGGAACGGATCGTGACGTTCAGAACGATGCCTTGCGGCAATCTCGACGGACAGTCTTCATGACGTCCAGGGGCGAGCCGACCGGCCACGCGCGGAAAAGATAACTTTACCGCAAAATGGTCGTCATTCAGTGTCGCGTAAGGTGCGTTTGTGTGAAAGGTGTGTCACGACGTTACCGCCGCGTACGCATCTCGTAGGGATTAACGCCTGACAGGAAACAATGACGACAACCTATCCGCTGCACGATACCCTGACCCGCGCCGAAACGGCGTTTCCGGCCGAAGCCGATGTCGTGATCGCCGGCGCCGGCATCATGGGCTGCGCGGCCGCCTACTACCTGGGCCTGCGCGGGCTGAAGGCCGTCGTGCTCGACAAGTCGCGCATCGCCGGACAGCAGTCGACACGCGCGTGGGGCTTCGTGCGGCAGCAGGGCCGCGAGTCGGCCGAGGTGCCGCTGATGATGGCCGGCATGCGGATCTGGGAGGGGTTAGAGGAAACCCTCGGTTTCGATCTCGAATGGCGGCAGGGCGGCTGTCTCTATATTGCGGACAACGAAGCGGACTGGTCGTCGTTCAATGCGTGGCTCGCCGTTGCGCGCGAGCACGGGCTCGACACGCGCACGCTGACACGCGCGCAGATCGACGAACGCGTCGGCGGCCTTTCGCCGCAGGCGCGCACGCTCGGCGGGTTGTTCACCGCGACCGACGGGCAGGCCGAGCCGCGTCGGGTGGCCGCCGCGTTCGCGGCACGCGCCGCCGAGGGCGGTGCGCGTTTCTTCGAAGGCTGCGGCGTGACGGCGATCGAAACGGCCGGCGGCGCGGTCGTCGGCGTCGCGACCGAGCGCGGCACGATCCGCACGCGGCGCGTGATCTGTGCGGCCGGTGCGACCAGTTTCCGGCTGCTCGACGGTGTTGGCATCCGGCTGCCGCAACAGGCCGTGCGCGGCACCTGCATGCACACCAATGTGGTGCCGCTGGTGTCGGCGTCGACGGTGTGGGGGCATGGCCTCGGCATCCGGCAGCGCAAGAACGGCGCGATCAATCTCGCCGACGACATGCAGGTCGACGTCGACCTGACGCTCGGCCATCTGCGCGGGTTGAGTCTCTTCTGGCCGGAGTTCTGGTCGCAGCGCGACAAATTCCGGCTGCACGTGAATGCGGCGGCGTGGCGCGATGTGCTCGCACGCATCAACGGCGCGGCGGGCCCGATCGAGCCGCGCGATCCTCAGCCGCAGCCGAATCGCGCGCACGCGCCGCGTGCGCTCGCGAAGCTCAAGGCGATCTTCCCCGCGTTGAAGGACGCGCAGATCGTCGAGGCGTGGGCCGGCCTGATCGATGTGCTGCCCGACGGCATTCCGGTGATCGATGCGCCGGGCACGCCTTCGGGCCTCGCGATCGCGACGGGGTTCTGCGGCCACGGTTTCGCGATGGGGCCGATCGTCGGCCGGCTGCTCGCCGAATGGATCGACACGGGCGCGCCGTCGCTCGACCTGTCGGCGTTTCGTGCGCAGCGCTTCGCCGACGGGACGATGGTGCGGCCGCGCAGCATGCTGTGACGGCCGGGCGCGCGCGTTCCCGTCGTAGAATCGAGCCCGCATTCCTCAGGAGACTTCCCGTTGGCTTCGCCATCCGACCAGCGCCGCTCGTTGCGCTTGCGCCTGCGTCGCGCCCGCAATCCGTGGCAGGCGCCGCGTGCGCGCACGCTGTTCACGCGTCCCGCGACGTCGCCGCGGCGCACGCTGCTGTTCCGCATCGGCGCGGTCGTGCTGCTGTGCACGCTCGCGTTCGTCGTGCTGTATCTCGATCGCGACGGCCTGCGCGATTCGACCAAGAGCACGCCGATGACCGTCGCCGATCTCGTGTATTTCACGATGGTCACGGTCGCGACGGTCGGCTATGGCGACATCGTGCCCGTCACCGCACGGGCGCGCCTGCTCGATGCGTTCTTCATCGTGCCGATCCGCATCGGCATCTGGTTCATTTTCCTGGGCACGGCGTATCAGTTCGTGATCCAGCGCGTCATCGAGGAATTCCGCATGAAACGCCTGCAGAAGCAATTGTCCGATCACATCGTCGTCTGCGGCTATGGCCTGTCGGGCTCGATCGCGGTGCGCGAACTGCTCGAGAGCGGCGTCGATCCGGCGACGCTCATCGTGATCGATTCGCAGCAGCAGGCGATCGAGGCCGCGACATCGCTCGGCGTGGCGGGATTGCTCGGCGATCCCGCGCACGAGGATCTGCTGCAGCAGGCACAGGTGCGTGAAGCGAAGGCCGTGATCATTTCGGTGACCGACGATCCGACCGCGATCCTGCTGACGCTGTCGGTGCGCAGCATTGCACCCGACACGAAGATCGTCGTGCGGATCCAGGAGAACCTGTATCAGCGGCAACTGCGGCAGGCCGGCGCGGACGTGATCGTGTCGTCGACGAAAATCGGTGCGCTGCTGCTCGCGGACGCGGTGCACAGCCGCTACATCGTGCCGTTCGTGAACGACATGCTGTCGACGCGCGGGCGGGCGACGCTGCTGGAGCGCGAGGCGATGCCGCAAGAGGTCGGTTGCATGACGAACGTCGTGCCGGGCGCGATCGTCGTCGGGCTCGATCGCTGCGGGAAGATCTTTTCGTTCTACGAGGATCCGCCGTGCAGGATCGAGGCGGGGGACACGCTGGTGGTGATCCAGTCGGCGCGGATTCCGGACCCGGATGTTTGATATGCCGGGCGGCCTGCCGTTTTCCCGCTTCATGCGCTGGTCCGCCAGTCCGGTCCGGCTCCATCGCGGAGCCGCTCGATCCCGTCGAGCCCGCGACCTCACAGGTCAGCGCACGGGCTTTGCCGACGCGAGCAGACTGCGCAGGAACACCATGATCATGTGCCCGATCGGCACCTCGGACAGGATCGACTGCTGCAGCGACAGCCCTTGCGAAAGCCCCATGAACGACATGGCCAGGACGGTCGGCGATTCGGGCGGCACCTTCTTCATCCTCGCAAAAATCTGTTCGATGCAATAGGCGAGCCCGTCGCGGTGCGTGTCCAGCAATGCCTGCGACGCCTTCGCAAAAGCGGGGTTGCGGCGCCCGTGAAGCTTGAACTCGACGCCCAGCACCGACCACTCGGGTTCCGCGTCGACGGTCTTCGACCATATGTCCAGCGCATGCAGTATGTCCTCGCCGGACGCGGCCGGGTCGCTCAGCACCCGCACGATGTCGGCCACTTGCGTCTGCGAGCGCTCGCGCATCAGTTCGACGAACAACGCCTCCTTGCTCTCGAAATTCGAATAGAACGCGCCTTGCGTGTAGCCGGCCTCGGCCGCGATGTCCCTGAGCGACGTTGCGCCGAAACCGCGATCGACGAAGAGCCGCTTCGCAGCGGCAAGCAAGTGCGCGCGGGTCTGCAGTCGGCTTTCTTCGCGGGTCAGCCGCGGGGGATGAGGCACCGTTGTCATGGCCGGAAGGATATCAGTTGATATTTGAGATAGATACCATTACGATCGCATTTCGGATATCACTTGATATGTGAATTGCGAGGCGCGGCGTCGAGGCAAGCAGATGCGCGCGGATTGGCCAGGGGAGCGGTAGCCGTGACCACGGCTGGAAGAATATCAATTGATATTTGAGATAGACGCCAGTGCGATTGCATCTGCAATTGTGTGTTGATCGCTGAGACGGCAGGCGCGAATGTGCGCCGGAATGTCCGCACCGGGCTTGGGACCGTTGCGGATGATCGTTTCGGTATGAGGGCGTCGATGCGCCGCCAGGGTGCCAGGGACTGCCGCTTTTGCGCGTCGCCTGCCGCTCCGGTGAATGCCGCCCGTGCGGCGTGTGGTGTAACCATCTGTTAGTCATGCGAATCATATCGATCCGCGTGCGGATGCGTGGCAGGAAGCAGAAGATGAGCGTGAGCAAGACCTATGCGCAGCTCGTTGCGGAGCTGGCCGAACTGGATGAGGAGATCGAACGCGCGCGTGCACGCGAACGTGTCGACGCGATCGAGAAGGTTCACGCGTTGATGGACACGTATGCGATCAAGCATCGCGACCTGGTCGGCCGCAACGGCAGTCGCGGCCCGTACATGGTGACAGTATTGCCGGCGCGCTACCGCGACCCCGCGAGCGGGAAGGAGTGGAGCGGGCGCGGTAACGCGCCGCTCTGGATTCGCGGCAAGGACCGCCGCCAGTTCGCCATTTGCAAGCCTCCGTCTGCCGGCAAGAAGGCCAAGCGGGGGTGATGGAACATGAAGGACGGCATGGCCGGCGTGCCGAACCACGGCAACGCCGCCTTCGGCTGCGCGTGACCCGGCGGGCGAGGTCCGGCAGCGTACGCCGGCACCGGCCCAGGCGACGTGCCCCGGCGCAGGCCGCAGCGCGTGCTTATCCGCGCCCCACGAACGGCATCGTGGTCGCCATGATCGTCATGTTCAGGATGTTCGTGTCCAGCGGAAGATTCGCCATCTGAACGGCTGCATTCGCGACATGCGTGACGTCCATGCGCGCCTCGGGCGCGAGGCTGCCGTCCGCTTGCGGGACGCCTTGCGTCATCCGTTCCGTGAGCGACGTCGCGGCGTTGCCGATGTCGATCTGGCCGCAAGCGATGTTGTAGCGGCGGCCGTCGAGCGCCAACGACTTGGTGATGCCGGTCACCGCATGCTTGGTAGCCGTGTACGCGATCGTATCGGGGCGCGGCGCGTGCGCGGAGATCGAGCCGTTGTTGATGATGCGGCCGCCCTGCGGCGTCTGCGCTTTCATCAGGCGCCACGCGGCGCGCGCACACAGGAAGACGCCGGTCAGGTTCGTCGCGACGACGCTGTTCCACACGTCGAGGTCGTATTCGTCGAGGGACACGACAGGCGCATTGCGGCCGGCATTGTTGAACAGGACATCGAGCCGCCCGAACTGCTGCGCGATCTGCGCGAACGCGTGGTCGACCGATGCTTCGTCGGTGACGTCGGCGGGAAACACCTGCGCGTCGCCGCCGGCGGTGCGGATTGCGTCCTGCGTATCACGCAACGATGCTTCGTTGCGTCCGAGCAGCGCGACGGCAAATCCCGCCTGGGCGAGCGCGATGGCTGCTGCGCGACCGATGCCGGAGCCGGCGCCCGTGACGGCAGCGAATTTCTTCGAGACAGACATGGCTTGATTTCCTGCGGGTTGAATGAGGCGCGAGGCGACAGCGGTTCGATGTCGTCGTCACTTCGGCAATGTAGTCGAAATGCTCGGCACGCGGAGTCGGGCGATGTCGCGATTCGCGTGCGACCGCGCGGTGACGGCGACTATTTCTTTCGTCCAGGCACGGCCCTGCGTGCCCGTGTGCCCGTCTCCGCGAACAGGTCGACCACGATGTCGCGCAGCCACCGGTTCCCTTCGTCCTGATCGACGCGCGTATGCCAGCCCGATGCCGGCCGAAAACGGGCGGGGCGATGCCCGCCCGCCGTCACTTCACGCATTCGAGCGCGTACTTCAATCCTTGCCCGAGCAACCCGCGCCACACGTCCCACGTATGCCCGCCGTCGACGATGCGCAGCTCCGCCGGGTTCTGCGCGCGGCGCAGTTGCGTGTACAGCACGCTCGATTCCGCCTGGATCGTCAGGTCGTCGTCGCCGGCCGCGATGAACATCGGCACGCGCCAGGTGCGCGCGAAATAGCCGCGCAGCAGCGCCGGGTAGTTGAGCTCGTGCCACACGCGCGCGTCGAACTGCCGTTCGCCGAACACGCCGACATAGCGCGCGGCGGAATTGAGCGGCGGCTCGTTCGCATAGATCGCGGGGCTCAGCAGCATCGCGCCGCAGAACAGCCCCGGTTCGAGCAGCGAGAAGCGCAGCGCGCCGAACCCGCCCATCGACACGCCGCCGATCGCGCGGCCCGCGCGCTGGTTCGACACCGCGAAGTGCGCTTCGACCTCGGGCAGCAGGTCGTTGAGGAACGCGCTCTGCATCTTCTCCTTGCGATCGACGTACCAGTCGGTGCCGCCCTGCGGCATCACGATCACGACGGGCGGAATCTCGCGGCGCTCGATCAGCGTGTCGGCGGTGGCCTGCAGCCGGCCCAGCGTGACCCAGTCGTTCGCGTTGCCGGCGTTGCCGTGCAGCAGGTACATCACCGGGTAGCGCGCGCCTTCCGGGTTGTAGCCGGGCGGCAGGTAGACCGTGTACGACCAGTCGCGCTTCAGCGACGCCGACCGGAACGTGCGCAGCACGACGCTGCTGCCCGGGTTGACCGGCGGCTCCTGGGCGGTCGACGGCGTCGTCGCGGTCTGGGCGGCCGGTGGCGGCGGCACGGGCGAGACCGGCGGCGCGGCCGGCGTGGCGCGGGCGGCGGCGATGGAGCCGGCGATCAGGGCGAGGGCGAACGGAAGGGCGAGTCGGCGCATGGCGAAGCGTTTCAGGAGAGGCGCCGGCTATCGTAGCAGCGGCACATGACGGCGCGGCGCGTCATCGCCGCGAACGGAACGGCAGCCGCGCGACGAGCGGCCCGTAGAGTTTGGCCACGAGATACAGCAGTCCCATCGCGACGGCGTCGGCGGTCAGGCCGAGCGGCACGTCGAGATAGCCTTCGGTCGCCTGGTACAGCAGCGAATCGACCGCGAGCGAGATGCCGGTGCCCGCGACGAAGCACAGCAGCCCCTGCCGGCCGATCGTGCCGATCCACGGCATCGCGTGCGCGACCTTCTTCATCCAGCCGAGGTGCACGAGCTTCGCGGCCAGCCACGCGATCGCGAGGAAGTTCACGAGGCGCAGCGTGCCGAGGTTCTGCTTGATCGACGGATCGGTCGGGAACGGCTCGATGCGCAGCCGGTAGTACGCGCCGGCCGCGACGATCGCGAGCGACACGGCCGTCAGCAGCCAGCCCTGCGGCTTGGGCGCGAGCGTCTGGTACACGGGCTGGCAGCGGGCGATCACGCCGAGCACGAACAGGAACTGCCACGCGAACGGATTGAAGTCCCACGGCGCGCCTTCGACGGTCGGCAAGAAGCGCGCGACGTGCGGCGCCGCATACCAGAGCGACCCGCTGAACGCGAGCATCAGCCACGGCTGCGTGCGCGCGAGCGGCAGCGCGAGCGGGACGAGCAGCGCGAAGAACGCATACATCGGCAGCACCGACGCGAGGTACGGCTGGCGGCGGAACAGCAGGATGTCGCGCAGCGCGGCGAGCGGCTTGTGCAGCAGGCCGTCGAGGTCGTTGGTCGGCATGTTCGGGCCGTCGATCGCGAACGCGTTCAGCGCTGCCGTGATCAGCAGCATCAGCCCGGCCGTCACGAGGAACGCGCGGTAGATCTCGAACGCGCGCCGGATGAAGCGCTGGCGCGCGGCGGCCTCGTCGTGCCGCTCGGCGAGCGAGTTGTACGCAATGGCGGTCGCGAAGCCGCCGAGGAACACGAACACCTCGGCCGCGTCGCACAGCGCGTACGCGTGCAGCGTCACGCGCGACAGGATGCTGCCGCCGATATGGTCGACGACGATGACGAGCAGCACGAGGCCGCGGAAGAAATCGAGTTCGGCGTAGCGGCCGGCCCGGGCCGGCGCGGTCATCGGACCGCCTCCCGGCGCGGGCCGCGGGCGCAGCCGGCACGTGCCGCGCAGGAATCGGGGTGAAGCATGACTTCTTGAAGAAAAGGCGAACGGATGCGCATTGTGCCATCGATGCGACGCGCATCGGGTTTACGCGGATGGCAGGTCGGCCTGCCGCTGCCGATAAGCCCGGTCAGGCCATCTGCGCAACGGGGCAGTTGGACGAGCGCAACGCTTTGCGCGCGACGACTCGCACCCGATGGACGGACGGTTTGCGTCGTGACACCATTTTGTCCTCACGCGGCCGCACACCGCGTCGTCCGCCCTGCGGGCCACACATACAACAGATCGAACAATTCGCCGGGCGCACGGCCTGCCCGGCCCTCGGCTCCGGAGATCCGTAATGAAGAAGCACGTCATTTTTGCCGCCGCGCTCGCTGCATTCGCCGCGCCGGCCTTTGCCCAGAACAGCGTGACGCTGTACGGCCTGATCGACGAAGGCTTCAATTACACGAACAACGTCAACGTCAATGGGGTCGGAAAGACGAATTACCAGCTCGCGAGCGGCTACGCGCAGGGCAGCCGCTGGGGCCTGAAGGGCAGCGAGGATCTCGGCGGCGGGCTGAAGGCGGTCTTCACGCTGGAAAACGGTTTTGACGTGAACAACGGCCGGCTCGGCCAGGGCGGCCGCATGTTCGGCCGCCAGGCGTTCGTCGGGCTGAGCCAGTCGCGCTTCGGCACGCTGACCTTCGGTCGCCAGTACGACTCCGTCGTCGACTATCTCGCGCCGCTGACCGCGAACGGCAACTGGGGCGGCACGCTGTTCTCGCACCCGTTCGACAACGACAACACGGACAACTCGTTCCGCGTCAACAACACGGTCAAGTACGCGAGCCCCGACTGGAACGGCCTGACGTTCGGCGGCACCTACAGCTTCAGCAACAGCACGGGCTTCTCGAACAACCGCCAGTACAGCATCGGCGCGCAGTATTCGCTGGCCGGGCTGCAGGTCGCGGCCGCGTACCTGCAGGCCAACAACCCGGGTATCGGCAATGCGGGCGCGATCGCGGCCGACGACGCGAACTTCGTCGCCGACCGCCTGCGCATCTTCGGCGGCGGCGTGAACTACACGTTCGGCCCGGCGACGGTCGGCCTCGTCTACACGAAGACGGACGTGAAGAACCCGGTGTCGACCGTCTACCTGCCGGCCTCGACGTTCGCCGGCCTCGGGCTGACGGCGACCAAGTTCCAGAACATCGAGATCAACGGCAAGTACCAGCTCACGCCCGATTTCTATCTCGGCGCGCAGTACGTGTACACGGACGGCAAGTTCGACGCGGCCGCCGGCTCGTTCAAGCCGAAGTACCACACGGTCGGCCTGATGGCCGACTACAGCCTGTCGAAGCGCACCGACGTGTACCTGCAGGGCGCATGGCAGAAGGTGGCCGGCGACAAGACCGGCACGGCGGTCGACGGCGGCTACGTGGTCGGGACCGACGGCCCGTCGGCGTCGTCAAACCAGTTCGCGGTGCGCGCCGCGATCCGCCACAAGTTCTGATTGTTTCGACCGGCCGGCGTCCCGGCGGCCGGCGCCCCGGCGTCGGCCGGTGTCAGTCCGCCCGGTGCATGCCGCCGAGCGTCTCCGCGAGCCAGTCCACGAAGATCCGCACACGCGGCGCCAGATGCCGGCCGGTCGGGAACACCACCGACACGGGCAGCGGCGTCGCATTCCATTCCGGCAGCACCTCGACCAGCGAGCCGTCGGCGAGCAGCGGCGCGAGCCCGTCACGCGGCGCCTGGATCAGCCCGAGGCCCGCGACGCAGCACGCGAGATACGCCTGCGAGCTGTTGACCGACACGACGCTGTGCATCTTCACCGTGTGCACGTCGCCTGAATCCATGTCCGCATATTCCCAGTCCAGCTCGCGGCCCGTGCGGCTCGAGAAATAGCCGACCGCGACGTGGTCGGGCAACTCGTCCGGCGAACGCGGCGTGCCGTGGCGCGCCAGATACGCGGGCGACGCGCAGTTAATCTGCGCCATCTCGCCGACGCGCCGTGCGACGAGCGACGTGTCGGACAGCACGCCGACGCGTACCGCGCAGTCGATGCCGTCGGCGACGAGATCGACGAAGCGGTCGGTCGTGCTGATCACGACGCGCAGGTCGGGGTAGCGCGCGTGGAAATCCGGCAGCGCCGGGATCACCTGGTTCAGCGCGAAACGTTCGGGCAGGTCGACGCGGATCACGCCGCGCGGCGACGTGCCGGCATCCTCGAACAGCGTTTCCGCATCGTCGAGATCGGCGAGCAGCCGCACGCAGCGCTCGTAGTAGGTCGCGCCTTCGGCGGTTAGCGCGACGCGCCGCGTCGTGCGTTGCAGCAGGCGGATCTTCAGGTGCTTTTCCAGATACTGGACCGCGTTGCTGACGGTCGGGCGCGGCAGTTGCAGCTGCTCGGCCGCTTTCGTGAAGCTGCCGAGATGGGCGACGCGCGCGAAGATGCGCATTGCTTGCAGATGGTCCATGCGGGCGGAAGCCTTGGCGGGGAGGGGAACAAGGCTCCATTGTTAATCAGCGTTGAATGGTTTGGTTGGGCGTTTCCCGTTTATCGCGCGGCGTCGCGCGGGCAGAATCCGTTCCATCCACTCACCATTCGAAGGAAACGAACATGGACATGCGTCAACTGGGCCGCACGGGCCCGCAGGTATCGGCGATCGCGCTCGGCTGCATGGGGATGTCGGACTTCTACGGGCCGGCCGACCGCGACGAAAGCATCGCGACGCTGCGCGCGGCGCTCGACCACGGGATCACGATGCTCGATACCGGCGATTTCTACGGCATGGGCGACAACGAGATGCTGATCCGCGATGCGCTGCGCGGCCGTGCGCGCGACCAGGTGCTGATCAGCGTGAAATTCGGCGCGCTGCGCGATCCGGCTGGGGCGTTCGTCGGCTACGACGCGCGGCCCGCGGCGATCCGGAACTTCGTCGCGTATTCGCTGAAGCGGCTCGGCACCGACTACATCGACATCTACCGTCCGGCTCGCGTCGATCCGACGGTGCCGATCGAGGAGACGGTCGGCGCGATCGCCGATCTCGTGCAGGCGGGGTATGTGCGCCATATCGGGCTGTCGGAAGTCGGCGCGGACACGATTCGCCGCGCGGCCGCCGTCGCGCCGATCGCCGATCTGCAGATCGAATACTCGTTGCTGTCGCGCGGGATCGAGGCCGAGATCCTGCCCGTCTGCCGTGAACTCGGCATTGGCGTGACGGCCTACGGCGTGCTGTCGCGCGGGCTGCTCGGCGGCCGCTGGACGGCGGCGCGGCAGGGGGAGCGCGATTTCCGCGCGGCGAGCCCGCGCTTCCAGGGCGAGAACCTCGCGCACAACCTCGCGCTCGTCGACGCGCTGCGCGCGATCGCCGACGAGAAGGGCAGCAATCCGGCGCAGGTCGCGATCGCGTGGGTGCTGTCGCGCGGCGCCGATATCGTGCCGCTGGTCGGCGCGCGCAAGCGCACGCAACTGCAGGACGGTTTGCTGGCGACTAAATTGCAACTAACGGTCAATGATCTCGCTCGCATCGAGGCGGCGGTGCCCGCCGGGGCGGCTGCTGGCGACCGTTATCCCGCCGCACAGATGGCGCACCTCGACAGCGAGCAGGGCCGGGGGTGATACACGGGGCCGGATCGCCGGGCGCCACAGGTCCGTCCGGCGGGCCCTAGCCAGCCTCAGGCAAAACCAGATGGCCGGCAGCATGGCGGGGCGGCACCATCGGCGCCGTACTCAACCGAATGGAACCGCCTCCATGCAAATTCATACGCTGACGATCATCGTGCTGGTGTTCCTGCTGGCCGGCGCGGTCAAGGGAATGATCGGGCTCGGGCTGCCGACGATCGCGATGGGGCTCCTGACGCTCGCGATGCCGCCTTCGGCCGCGGCCAGCTTGCTGCTCGTGCCGTCGTTCATCACCAACGTGTGGCAGTTGTGGCTCGGCCCGTCGTTCGGGCCGTTGCTGCGCCGGCTGTGGCCGCTGCTCGCCGGCCTGGCGATCGGCACGCTCACGGGCGGGCTGCCCGCGCTCGCGGCCGGCAGCACCTGGACGCACGCGGCGCTCGGCGTGGTGCTGATCGTGTACGGGCTGTGGGGGCTGGCCGCCGCACGATTGCCCGCGCCGGGTCGTCACGAGAAAGGGCTGTCGGCCGTGGTCGGCTACCTGACGGGCGTCGTGACGGCGGCGACCGGCGTGTTCGTCGTGCCGGCCGTGCCTTACCTGCAGGCGCTGCGGTTGTCGAAGGACGACCTGATCCAGGCGCTCGGACTGTCGTTTACCGCATCGACGATCGCGCTCGGCCTGCAATTGCACGTGTCGGGCGCGCTGCAGACGGTGGATCTCGGCGTGTCGGCGCTCGCGCTCGTGCCGGCGCTGGCGGGGATGGCCGGCGGCCAGTATGCGCGGCGCGTGATGAGCGAAAAGGCGTTCAAGCGCTGCTTCTTCATCGGGCTGATCGCGCTCGGCGCGTACATGGCGGCGTCGGGGTGGCTGTGAGCGGGTATTGCGGGCGAGGGTGATGCCTGCGTCGTTCAGAAGCGCCCGAAGCCGGTTTCAGTGGCCGGCTTCGGGCGTGTCACACGGCGTGGATCACGCGGCTCAGGCCGGATCGGCGTACTTCAGCGACCACCCGAACGTGCGCGTCGTGCCCGCGCCGAGTGCAAACGGCTTCGTCGTGCACGCGAAGTTCGAATGCAGCTGGCCGATCGGCGTCGTCGACAGCGGGTTCGTCGCGCCGTTCGCCGTATCGAAGGCGGACAGTGCGCAGGTATCGAACCCGGAGGCCGCATAGCCGGTCGCGACGCTGTTCGCGTACATCACCGACATGCCGTCGCCATTGGCCTGCGTGGACGCGAAATCCGCGAACGACGTGAAGTCCGTCTCGACCGCGAGGTTGCCCGTGAGCGTGCCCGAACTCAGCGTGTCGCTGCGCGACACGGTGCCGTGCGCGAACGTCAGCACCGTATGCACCTGCAGGTCGAGATCCGTCGTGTAGGCGGCGTTCTTCGACGCGAGACGGAACTTCGTCGTATCGAACGACACGATCACCTGGCCGTTGCCTTGCTGCACGTTCAGGTTCCTGTAGTACGTGACGGGAATGTAGGTTTTTGCGTTGTACGTCACCTGCGGCACCAGCAGCGCGTAGCCGAGATCGGTCGTGCCGTAGATCAGCTTGTCCGAGAACGGCACCGGGTAGTACGGCGTGTACGAGTTGTAGTCGGGCGCCTGGCTCAGGTTCAGGTTGAGCACGCGCCGGCCGTCGCGCACGGTGAGCAGCGCCGCGCTGTACGGGTGCGCGGCATCGGTCGGCTGGTTGTACCAGGTGAGCGTGTAGCGCGGCAGCGCGTCGAGCCATGCGCCGTAGTCGGCATCGGCCATCGGCGCCTTGCCGCCGAAGCCGAGCTTGTTCCACCACGCGTTCACGTACAGGTACTGGTGCAGCAGGCTGAAGTTCTCGCCCATCACGCGCGGCTTGCCGCGATACGTGTCGGTGCCGCGGCCCTTGACCCACATGTTCACCGACGGCGTCGGCAGCGACGGGTCGTACCAGTACGTGTCGAAACGATGCGCGGCCCGGTAGATGAATGCGTACGCAACCTGCTTTTCCTGGTCGGTCAGCACGCCGGCGTTGGCGGCGGCCGTCAGCACTTCCATGAACGCGGAATCGCCGTACGGGCCGATCGAGCGGCCGTAGTTGAAGCCCTGGCCGCTGGCATTCAGCTGCGGCAGGATCAGGTCGACCGACTTGCGCAGATAGCCCTTCAGTTCGGGCGTGAGATTCGCCACGTTGTCCATCTCGAACGTACGCTCGACCACTTCGCCGATCAGCAGCGTGCTGTAGCGGTCGAAGCGCGCCTGGTCGTAGTAAGTCGTATGCGTGTTCGACGCTTCGTCCGAGAAGCCGCCGGAAGAATCGTTGCGGATGTGGTTCGTCAGCGTGTACAGCAGCGCGTCGCGCGCGCCCATCGTCGCGACGGACGGATCGGTCTTCGACGCGAACGACGGGCTACTCCAGCCGAGTTTCTGGCGCAGCCCGGCAATTCCGTAGGACACCGCATAGTAATTCTGCGCGGTATTGAGCGACGCGATGTCGATCGGCGTGCCGGCGGCCGGGCACGTACTGGTCTTGCCGCTCGCATCGGGGCCGAACATGTCGCAGAAGGTGAGGCGCTGCTGCAGCGTCGCGAGCATCGCGTCGCTGAAGACCTCGTTGAGCATCCCGTGCGCCTTCAGGTTGTTCAGCGCGACGAGGTAGTAGTACTCGCCCCACGACGTGTTCGCATACGCGTAGTTGCTGCCCGACTGCGCCATCATCGCGGTCGTGATCGTCTGGTACGTCGCGAGGTAGCTCGCGTATTGCGGGTCGTTCTTCGACTTCATGTCGATCAGGATGTACGACAGGCCGAGCGCGAGCTTGCCGGGCAGGAATTTGTCGCCGGTGTTCGTGTCGAGCACGTGGACCGGCGTACCGTCGCCGAGATCCATCACGACCTGCGTGAAGTCGGGCGACTTCCGGATCAGGTCGAACAGCGCGCGCATCTGGCCCATCATCGTGACCGGAATGTTCGTGCCGGCCGGCACGCTCGTGTCGGGCGCACCGTAGACGAGCGCCTGCAGCGAGTTCGACGCGAGCGTGGGTGTCGTGGACGGGGGCGGCGATGACGGCGGCGTATCGGTCACGTCGTTGCCGCCGCACGCGCTGACGAATACGACGGAAAGGGCGCTGAGCGCGGCGCCGAGCGCGAATCTGCTGCGCGGATGCATTGTGTCTCCAGTTTTGAATAGTGATGAAGGACGGGCAGGTGTGGCCGTTGCCGCGCTCGACGCCCGTACCCGGCCGCCGCCCTGCAACCCTGATCCCTGCGGGCGGACAGCCTGAATCACAACTCGAGCGGGCAAGCGTTTCCCCTGCGCGGGCCGTGGCCGGCGTCACGCCGAAGCATTGGAAAACGTTTTCCAAATTTAGGCATCGGGCGGCGCGATGTCAATGAACTTTCACGCCGGATGCGCCGGTGAAAACCCGGATGGTGGGAATGGCGAGATGGGGCGGGAGATCAGGATGACGCGGGAATTACCCGGTATTTTGTCATCGATCGAGCAGATATCGTGCCGGGAAAGAGCGCTGGAGCGACAGGCAACAAGATTGAACGTCGACGTGCTTTAGATGGATGACGAGAGAAAACGTTATCCATAAGGATCGAGGCGCATCACCGCAGATATCGGGCCGCCACGACGGGGCTAGAGCTGCGCCTCGATCGCGGCCTTGTCGATTACCGACCAGACCTGGCGGATCTTGCCGTCATGAAACTCGTAGAACACGTTTTCGGCGAACGTGACCTTTCGGCCGTCGACGGCGAGCCCCATGAACGTCCCCTTCGGCGAACAGGCGAAGCGCAGCCGACATGCGACGCGCGGCGGCTCGCACGCGAGCAGCCGGATGTCGAAACGGAGATCGGGAATGTCGCGATAGTCCTGTTCGAGCATCGCGCGGTAGCCGGCGAGGCCGAGCGGCCGGTCGTTGTGGATCACGTCGTCGGACACATACTCGCCGAGCGCCGCCCAGTCCTGCCGGTTCAGGCAATCGATATAGGCGCGATAGCGGGTGGCGAGATCGGTTTCGGTCATGGTCATGTCTCCGTGTATCGACGATGTGGCGCGCGTTACGGCGACGTTGCCGCGCCGGACAGGAACGCGACGAACTCGCGCGTGTACTTCGGCAGCGCGTCGAACGACCGCGCGCAGAGCGTCAGCTTCCGGTGGCTCCACGGATCGGACAGCTCGACGAGCCGCACGTCCATCGTCTGCATCGCGCGCTCGGCCGCATGGCGCGACACGATGCCGATGCCCACGCCGCTCGCGATCACGCGGCAGATCGCATCGAAGCTCTTCAACTGCACGCGATAACGGATCCGCTTGCCGAGTGCGCGCGCCTGGTCGGCGAGATGCACCTGCAGCGCGCTGCCGTCGGTGAGGCCGATGAAATCTTCGCCGGCGATCGCGTCGAACGCGACTGCCCCGTGCGACGCGAGCGGATGCGCGGCCGGCACGACGACGATCAGCCAGTCCTCGCGGAACGGCTTCTGTTCGAGCCCGCCGAGCCCGACCGAATCGGCGACGATGCCGACCTCGGCCGTCTTGTTGCGGATCGCGTGCACGATCTCCTGGCTCGAGCGTTCCTCGACGCTGATCGACAGCTTCGGATGGTGCGGCAGGTAATCGGCCAGCGCGTCGGGCAGGTATTCGCTCAGCGACGCCGTGTTGCACAGCAGCCGGATATGGCCGCGCAGCCCCTGGCCGAATTGCTGCAATTCGCCGCGCATGTGGTCGATCTGCTGCAGCACGGTGCGTGCGTGGTGTTCGAGCGCGCGGCCCGCGTCGGTCGCCTGCGCGCCCGACTTGGTCCGGTGCAGCAGCGGCACGCCGAGCTCGTCCTCCATGCCGCGGATGCGCTCGCTCGCGGCCTGCAGCGTGATGTGCGTGCGCTCGGCGCCGCTTGTGATCGTGCCGGCTTCGCAGATGTTCAGGAAGAGCCGCAGGTCGGTCAGGTCGAAACGCATGATGGGCGGGGAGTGAAGGCGTTGAATGGCCGATAAGTTAGCAGGAACCGCCGCGCCGGTCTCAGGCGCAGCCTGAGGCCCGATTCGCCGGTTCCGCATTTTCGGGGCGCGATCGATGGCCGAACATGGCTGCACATCAACCGAGGGAGCCTGTCATGCGGATCGATTCGTCGTGGGGCGTGTCGTTCAAGATCGCGCTGCATTTGCTGTTCCTGTGCATCGGCATCGCGTGGGCCTGTTCCGAATTTGTCCGATGGTTGCATTGAGTGCTGCTGCGCGCCTATTGAAACAAATCTGTCATAGTTTTTGACGACGAAAATTCTTCCGCTTTTCCACAAATAGACCATCAAGTTTTTCTGAATCGGACCGTATTACCGGTAGCGATGCCGGCCGGCATCCGGTTCGTGATCGTTTGTCATCATTGTTTGCATCCGGTTACACGTCGGCCGTTCCGTTTTTGAGATGCTTGAAAGATTGTCAAACCGGAGTCGGATCGTCCATGAAAACGCGCGAGATTCACCGCAACGCGGCGTGGTTGCCAGGCCTGGCAGCCGTGCTCGTCATGGCCGGTTGTGCAAGCACGCAGTCCGTCCCGCCGAGCGATACGCTGGCGGGCTCGTCGTCGAGCCAGCCGGCTTCCGCGCCGTCGGCGGCCCCGTCCGCCACAATGCCGCCCGCGCCGATTCTCGTTGCGCAGAAGTACGTCGTGAAGCGCGGCGACACGCTGACGGGCATCGCGTCCGCGAACGACTGCAGCGTGGCCGACCTGCGCACCTGGAACAAGCTGCCCGGGAACGGCAGGCTGCGGATGGGGCAGGTGCTGCGCATCGTCAAGCAGCAGCCGCTGCCGCCGGCGGGCGCGGCCGGGACGCAAACGGCCGCGGGCAATGGGGCCGCTGGTGGTCAGGCAACTTCACAGGCGAGCACGTCGAATGCGAGCGACCGCCAGGTCGTCAAGGAAACGAAACGGCATGCGGGCGGTGTCGCGCTCAAGTGGCCGGCGAGCGGCAAGATCGTCGACGGGTTCCGGCCGGGGCAGAACCGCGGCATCCAGATCGCCGGCCGGCCGGGCGACCCGGTGCGCGCCGCGGCCGACGGCCGCGTGATGTACGCGGGCACCGGCCTGAACGATTACGGCAGCCTGATCATCGTCCAGCACAACGCCGATTTCCTGACCGCGTATGCGCACAACCGCAAGCTGCTCGTGAAAACGGGCGACATCGTGCGCCAGGGAGACGAGATCGCCGAGATGGGCGACCTCGACAACTCGCGCGTCGCGCTGCTGTTCGAGGTCCGGCGCGACGGCAAGCCGGTGAATCCGATGCCGTACCTGCCTTCGTCGCAAGGGTGACGCAGGGCCGTTTTGCTGGAACGTGGCGGCGGTCGCTGCTACGCTAGGGTCTGTTCATGCACGTCCCGCGCACTGCGGGGCCGACGGGCGTCTTTCGGGGATGCGCGGCGAATGCCGTCGCGGGCCGGCCGTCGGCGTGAACGGGCGCGCTTCGCCGAGGCGTGCCCGCGTTGCTTCGTGCCACCGTTTCCGACAGAACGCACTTCATACATGGAACACTCTCCGACACGCCGCTCGCTGTTGCTTGCCGCCGTTGCCGCGCCGTTCGTCGCCGCGTGCACCTCCGCGCCGGTCGCCGACCAGGGGCGCGCCCACACTGCCCAGGCCGAACTGGCCGCACTCGAAAAAGCATCGAACGGCCGCCTCGGCGTCGCCGCGCTCGACACGTCGAACGGCGTGCGCATCGCCCACCACGCGCGCGAGCGCTTCCCGCTGTGCGGCACGTATGCGGTCATGGCCGCCGCCGCGATGCTCGCGCGCGGTTCGCTCGATGCCTCGCTGCTGCCGCGCCGCATCCTGTATCGCCGCTATGAAGTCGTGTCGGGCTCGCCGATCACCGAAAGCCACGTCGACACGGGCATGACGATCGCGCAGCTGTGCGAGGCGATGCTGCAGGCGGGCGACAAGGGCGCGGGCAACCTGTTGATGGGCGTGCTCGGCGGCCCGCAGGCCGTCACGTCTTTCGCGCGCGAGAGCGGCGACACGACGTTCCGCCTCGACCACTGGGAGCCGGAACTGAACAAGGCCGCGCCCGACGACGAACGCGACACGTCGACGCCCGTCGCGATGGTCGACACGCTGCAGCGGCTGCTGCTCGGCAATGCGCTGCAAGCGCCGCAGCGCACGCAGCTGACGGAATGGATGGCCGGCGGCGCGCGCGGCGCGACCGGCATCGCGGCGAGCGTGCCGCCGGGCTGGCGCGTCGCGGAAAAAGCCGGCACGGGCGGCTACGGCACGACGACCGACGTCGCGGTGCTGTGGCCGCCGTCGCGTGCGCCGATCGTGATGGCCGTGTCGTTCACGCAGCAGCAGGCCGATGCCGCGGCGCGCGCGGACGTCGTCGCGTCGGCGGCGCGCATCGCGGCGGGCGCGCTGACTGCGACGGCCTGACGGGCCGGCGTCTCGCGCAACGCGGGCGTTTGGCTTATCGTGTCGGTCTGCGCGCGCCGGCGTCGGCGCGCGGTTCTTCCGCGCCGTTTTTCCGTTTCCCGTTCGCCATGCACCGACTTCCGCCCCTGCACGCGCTGCAGATCTTCTCGACGGTGGCCCGCCACCGCAGCTTCACGCGCGCGGCCGAGCAGCTGTGCATCACGCAGGGCGCGGTGAGCCGGCAGATCCAGACGCTCGAGGCGCACTATGGCTTTCCGCTGTTCAAGCGGCATGCGAAGGGGCTCACGCTGACGGCGGAGGGCGAGCAGTTGCTGCCGGTCGTCAACGAGAGCTTCGCGCGGATCGAGGACATCTCGATGAAGCTCACGCGGCAGCGCACCGATCTCGCGCTGAAGGTGCCCACCTGCGTGATGCGCTGGATGCTGCCGCGCATCATGCGCTTCCAGGGCGAGCATCCCGATCTCCATGTGCAGATCACGACCGCGTGGCAGCACGTCGTCGATTTCTCGACCGAGCCGTTCGATGCGGCGGTCGTCTACGGCACGTCGCCGGGCCCCGGCGTGTTCGCGCTGCCGCTGTTCGACGAGCGGCTGACGCCCGTATGCGCGCCCGAGCTGCGACAGGCGTCGCCGCTCGATGCGGTCGGCGATCTCGCGCGCCATACGCTGCTGCATCCGACCCGCGACCATCGCGACTGGCGCGCGTGGCTCGACCATGCGGGCGAGCGCAGCGTCGATCCCGCACGCGGGCCGACGTTCGACACGCTCGATCTCGCGACGAACGCGGCGATGCAGGGTTTCGGCGTCGCGATCGGCGATGTGACGCTCGTCGACGACGACGTCAGCGCACACCGGCTCGAACGGCCGTTCGACATCGTGCTCGAAACCGGCGCGCGCTACTTCTTCGTGTATCCCGAGACCATCGGCAGCCAGCAGAAGATCCGCGCGTTCAGCGACTGGATCGCGCGCCATCGCGACTGACGCGCGGCGGCTCCGGCAGCGGGTTTCTACTGGTAGGTCACGACGGCGATCATCGGCGCGTGCGCGTTGCCCGGACGGTCAGGTAAAACGATTGCGCGCGAGGCCTGCGTAAAGGTCGTGGTCTTGATCGTGCGCAGGCTTGCCGCGTCGACGAACGCGACTTGTCCGCTGGCAGGCCGCGGGCAGTCGGGGCGCACGTGCGCGTGGGCGGCATCGGCCGTATCGAGCGCGAACGAGCAGGGCGGCTCGACGATCATGCCGGTGAAGTGGATGATGCCGGACGCGCCGGCGGCGAATGAAGAGGACGAGGCCAGAAGCGAGGCAGCCAGGGCAAACGAGGCGGCAAACGAACGATGCTTCATGACAGGCTCCAGAGAGGAAGCGCGTCGCAGCGAGGCCGCTCGAATGGCAGTCCGTCAACGCTGCGGTGCTGTATGCGTAAACGGCAAGTTCATCGAACCTCTTGAGTGAGAAACCGGAAATAACGACGCTGAGCAAACGACGCCGTGTTCCTTCAATCAATTTATCTCAAAATTGTGCGGCCGCAAGTCGGGGTATTGCCGGTGACGTAAACTCGAGGGAAGCGCGTCAATGGACGCGGGATTCGCAGGTAAATCGTTGAGGGCTCAACGAATCGACCATCCGGTGAATGACGATGCGCCAAAAGAAAACGGCCGCTCGTGTGTAACGAGCGGCCGTTTGCGTCGGAGCGCGGTCTGCGGTGTTCAGCCCGCGCGCTTGCGGATCGCACCCACGACGACGAGCAGCACGATCGCGCCGATGATCGACGCGATCCACCCCGCGCCCTGGCCCGGCGCATACCAGCCGGCCGCGCGGCCGACGTAGCCGGCGACCAGCGAGCCGACGACGCCGAGCACGATGGTCATCAGGATGCCCATCTTGTCGTCGCCGGGCTTCAGTGCGCGGGCGAGGAGGCCGACGATGAGCCCGACCACCAGGGTTTCGATGAATTGCAGCATGAATGCCTCCCTATAGCTGTTGTGCTGTTGACGAAAGGAAGTTGACCCGTGCGACGCACAAGGGTTCCATGCGGCGGCACAGCCGGCGCATGGCGTGCCGAGTATCGCATGCCGGCGCGTCGCGCAGATGTCAGGCGGCCGGCACGCCGGCCACCGGGTCGAGACGGCGATAGCCCTCGGTCGCATTCAGCAGCGTGCGCGTGTAGTCGCGCGCGACCTGCCCGGCGCGTACGTCCTCGACCCGGAGCTGCTCGACGATCTCGCCGTGCTGCATCACGGCGACGCGCTGGCACAGGAAGCCGATCACCGCGAGGTTGTGGCTCACGAGGATCATCGTCAGCTTGTGCTCGCGATGCAGGCGGCGCAGCAGGTTCAGGATCTCGGCCTGCACCGAGACGTCGAGCGCGGACGTCGGCTCGTCGAGCAGCAGCACGCGCGGCTCTACGATCAACGCACGCGCGATCGCGACACGCTGCCGCTGGCCGCCCGACAACTGGTGCGGATAGCGGAAGCGGAACGCGGGGCCGAGGCCGACCTCGGCGAGCGCGCGGGCGATGCGTGCATCGGCGTCGCCGATCGCATGGATCGACAGCGGCTCGCGCAGCGTCTGGTCGACCGTGAAGCGCGGGTGCAGCGATGCGTACGGATCCTGGAACACCATCTGCACGTGGCGGCGGAACGCGCGATCGGGCGTGCCGCCCACCGGCCGGCCGTCGATCGACAGGCTGCCGGACGCGAGCGGCACGAGGCCCGTCAGCGCGCGCAGCAGCGTCGACTTGCCGGAACCCGATTCGCCGACGAGCCCGAACACTTCGCCGTCGCGTACCGCGAAGCTCGCGTCGCGCACGGCGTCGACGTGACCCGTGCGGGTCGGGAATCGGATCGATGCGTGATCGACGTCGATCATCGTGCGGCCTCCTGTCGGTCGGCGGGCTCGAGCCACGCCGGATCGCGGCGCAGCACCGGCAGTTCGTCGGGCGGGTTCGCGAGCGGCGGGTTCGCCGCGAGCAGCCCGCGCGTATAGGGATGAGAAGCGTTGCGCAGGTCGCGCGCGGCGCAGGTTTCGACCACGCGGCCTGCATACATCACCGCGACGCGGTCGCAGAACGACATCACGAGCGGCAGGTCGTGGCTGATGAACATCAGGCCCGTGCCATGCCGCGCGATCATCGCGTCGAGCACCGCGAGCACCTGCATCGACACGGCGACGTCGAGCGCGGACGTCGGTTCGTCGGCGATCAAGAGGCGCGGGCCGGTCGACACCATCATCGCGATCATCACGCGCTGGCCCATGCCGCCCGACAGTTCGTGCGGATACGCATCGGCGACGCGCGCCGGGTCGCGGATCTGCACGGCCGCGAGCGCATCGACGATCCGTTCGCGCAGCGCGCGGCCGCGCAGCCCGGGCTCGTGCAAGCGGAACGCTTCGCCCATCTGTTTCGCGACCGTCATCACCGGGTTCAGCGAATACTTCGGATCCTGCAGGATCATGCCCATCTGGCTGCCGCACAGCCGCCGGCGCTCGCGCGGCGACATCGCCAGCAGGTCGTGGCCCGCGAAGCGCATCGTGCGCGCCGACCAGCGTGCGGCGTCGGGCAGCAGGCCGAGCAGCGCGCGGCCCGTCAGCGACTTGCCGGAGCCCGATTCGCCGACGATGCCGAGCCGTTCGCCCGGCGCGAGCGTCAGCGACAGGTCGCGCACGGCGTCGGTGACGACGCCGTCATGGCCGCGAAAGCCGATCTTCAGCCCGTCGATCTCGCAGAGCGGCGCGGGCGCGGTGGCGGAATGCGTCGGCATGTCACGCTCCATGACGGGGATCGAAGACGTCGCGCAACCCGTCGCCGAGCAGGTTGAACGCGAGGCTCACGAGCAGGATCGCGATGCCGGGCAGCGTCGCGACCCACCATGCGTCGAGCAGCACGTTGCGGCCCGATGCGACCATGAAGCCCCATTCGGGGCTCGGCGGTTGCGCGCCGAGGCCGAGAAAGCCGAGGCCCGCGACGGTCAGGATGATGCCGGCCATGTCGAGCGTCGCGCGCACGATCACCGACGACATGCACAGCGGCATGATGTAGCGCAGCAGGATGCGCGGGCCCGACGCGCCCTGCAGCCGCGCGGCGTGGATGTAGTCGGCCTGCGCGATGCGGATCGTCTCCGCGCGCGCGAGCCGCGCATACGCGGGCCACGCGGTGATCGAGATCGCGACGACCGCGTTGATCACGCCGGGCCCGAGCGCGGCCGCGAACGCGAGCGCGAGCACGATCTTCGGAAACGCAAGCGCGATGTCGGTGATGCGCATCAGCACGCTGTCGACGAAGCCGCCGCAATAGCCGGCCGTCGTGCCGATCAGGAGGCCGATCGGCACGACGATCACGACGACGAGCAGCGCGATGCCGAGCGTCAGGCGCGACCCGTCGATCAGCCGCGAAAGGATGTCGCGGCCGAGCTGGTCGGTGCCGAACCAGTGCGACGGCGAGCCGGGCGGCAGCAGCCGGTCGGACAGCACCTGGCGCAGCGGGTCGTGCGGCATGATCAGCGGGCCGACGATCGCGACGACGATCAGCGCGACGAGGATCGCGAGCCCAAACAGGTTGAGCGGATTCGTGGCGAACCGGCGCCAGCGCCGGTACGCGAGGCCGAATGCGGCCTGCGAGCGAGACGCGGGCGCATCGGACAGCAGCCACGCGCGCAGCGTGAGGCGCTCGGCATTCATGATTGGACGACCTTCGGCATGGACGATGAAAGAAGCGGGGTGGAAGCGGTCATGTCCGGGCGGCCCTCAGCGCGCACGCGGATCGAACACGCGATACAGCGCGTCGGTCAGCAGGTTGACGGTGATGAACATCGCGCCGATCACGAGCGTCGCGCCGAGCACCGCGTTCATGTCGGCGTTCAGCAGCGCGCCGGTCAGGTACGAGCCGAGCCCCGGCCACGCGAACACGATCTCGGTCAGCACCGAGCCTTCGAGCAGGTTGCTGTAGGTGAGCGCGATCACGGTCAGCAGCGGCACCGCGATGTTGCCGAACGCATGCCGCCAGATCACGCGCCGCTCGGACAAGCCCTTCGCGCGTGCGGTGACGATGTATTCCTGGCTCAGCTGGTCGAGCATGAACGAGCGCGTCATGCGGCTCAGGTAGGCCACGGAGTAGTAGCCGAGGATCGCGGCCGGCAGCGCGATGTGCGACACCGCGTTGCGGAACACGTCCCACTCGCCGGCGAGCGCTGCGTCGATCAGCAGGCTGCCCGTGCGCGGGTCGACCATCCCGTCGTACACGGGATCGAGCCGGCCGGGGCCGCCGACCCAGTGCAGCCGCGCGTAGAACAGCAGCAGCCCCATCAGCCCGAGCCAGAACACGGGCACCGAATTGCCGATCAGACCGACGAAGCGCGCGATGTGGTCGATCGGGCGGTTGTGCTTCACCGCGGCCGCGACCCCGAGCGGCACGCCGATCGCGATGCCGATCAGCGTCGCGATCGTCGCGAGTTCGAGCGTCGCCGGGAACACGCGCCTGATGTCGTCGAGTACCGGGTTCGCGGTCAGCAGCGACACGCCGAGATTGCCGTGCAGCACGTCGCGCACATAGATCGCGAATTGCGTGACGAGCGGCTTGTCGAGCCCGAGCGCGAGGCGTTCGGCCGCGTACGCGTCGGCCGACGCGCGATCGCCGAGGATCGCGAGCACGGGATCGATCGGCACCTTGCGGCCGATCACGAACGTCAGCGCGAGCAGCCCCGCGAACGTGACGGCGAGCGTGAGCGCCCAGCGCAGCACGCGCAGTGCCCAGCGCACGGCCGGGCGCCGCGCAGGCAGCGTGCGCAGTGCTTCGAGGGAGGAGGCGGGAGTCGACATGCGGTGAATCTTATTGCTTCTTCAGGTTACGGTACGACACGAGATCGTTGATCGGCCCGACTTCGAGCCCGCTCACGCCGGGCCGCGTCGCGACCTGCGCGACTTTCTCGAACAGGATCACGAACGGCGAGCGCGCGAGCACTTCCTTCTGCATCGCCTGGTACAGCTGCGCGCGTTTCGCGGCGGTCGGCTCGGCGAGCGCGGTGTCGGTTTCCTTCGTCAGTTGCGGGATGTCCCAGCTGTTGCGCCAGGCCAGCATTTTATAGCTCGACTTGTCGGAGTTGTCGGGATTCCACGCGAAACCCTGCGCGTTGCTGTGCGGATCGATGTAGTCGGCCGACCATTCGCCGATGTAGATATCGTGCTGGCGCGCGCGGTATTTCGCGAGCGTCTGCTTGTTGTCGCCTGGGATCAGCTGCACCTTGATGCCGGCCTGCGCGAAGTTCGCCTGCACGGCCTGCGCGATTTCCGTGTACGGATAGTCGTTGCGCACGTCCATCGTCACCGCAAAGCCGTTCGGCACGCCGGCCTTCGCGAGCAGCGCCTTCGCTTTCGCGATGTCGAGCTTGTACGGGTTCGTGTTCAGCGTGCCGAGGAAGCCTTCGGGCAGGAAGGTCTGGTGCACCTTGTAGGTCGTCTTCACGACGTTGCCCTGGATGCCCGCATAGTCGACGAGCCATTTCAGCGCTTCCTGCACGTCGGGTTTCGCGAGCGTCGGGTTCTTCGTGTTCAGGCCGAGATACAGCAGCGTCGCTTGCGGCGAAGCCGATACCTTCGCCTTGCCGGATTTCACGACCGACGCCAGATCGTCGGGGCTCAGGTCTCGTGCCGCGTCGACGTCGCCGTTTTCCAGCAGCAGGCGCTGGCTCGCGGCTTCGGGCACGTGGCGCAGCACGATGCGCTTCATCGCGAGCGGCAGCCGGTAGCCGTCGAAGCGCTGCAGCACGATGCTGTCGCCGGCCGCCCACTTGACCAGCTTGTACGCGCCGGAGCCGGCTTCGTTGGTTTTCAGCCACGCATTGCCGAAGTCGCTGCCTTGCTGATGCGACAGCAGCAGCTTCTTGTCCAGCACCGACGCGGGCCACGAGCCGAGCACGTTCAGCACGAAGGTCGGCGCGTACTTGCGGTCGGTCGTGACCGACACCGTCTGGTCGTCGAGCTTCTTCACGTTCGCCGCGACGTTCGCCTTGGTGAGGCCGATGCCCGTCAGCACGGCGGCAGGCCCCTTGTCGAGCAGCACCGCGCGCTGGATCGACCACGCGACGTCGTCGGCCGTCAGCGGATTACCCGAGTGGAACTTGAGGCCGGCGCGCAGCTTGAACGTATAGGTCAGGCCGTCGGCGCTCACCGTCCACGACTGCGCGACGTCGCCGTTGAATTTCGACGGATCGCGCAGGTCGACGCGCACGAGCCGGTCGTACGTGTTCGCGGTGTATTCCTCCGGCACCAGCTCGTAGATCTCGCCCGGGTCGAGCGTCGTGAATTCGTCGAGCAGCGTCGCCATCACGAACATGTCCTTCGGCGTTTCCGCATGGGCGACGGAAAGCGGGGCGACGGCGAGAACGGACGCCGCGGCCAGTGCCGCGACGAGCCGGGAGGTCGGGGATTTCATGGGCGCTTCTCCATCTGTCGTTTGAGTCGTTGAACGTGAACGTGCATGAAAAAGAGGGCGTGCATCGTCGTCACATCAGCCGCCACGGGCCGCTCGCCGCATTGTCGATCTGCGGCAACGCGTGCGAGCCGGGCAGTTCGTAGTGCCACCATTCGCTGTCGATGTGCGCGAAGCCGGCCGCATGCATCACGCCGAGCAGCAGCAGCCGGTTGCGTTGCACGGGCTCGGGCAGCCCCGCGTGGAAGTGACCCGACGCGGCGACCATCTCGTCGAAGCCGGTGCCCATGTCGAGCGGCTCGCCGTTCGCGCCGACGAGCGTCAGGTCGAGCGCGGTGCCGCGGCTGTGATTCGAGCCGCGGCCGAGATCGGCGATGAAGTTCGGGTCGGGCAGGAAATCCCACAGCACCTGCTGCGCCTGCGGCGGCCGGTATGCGTCGTAGATGCGCAGCGTGAAGCCGGCTTGCGCCGCGATGCCGACCGCGCGGCGCAATGCGGCTTCGGCCGGCGCCAGCAGCAGGCAGTGCGCGCGGCGATAGATCGGCTTGCCGGTCAGGTTGCGGTCGGTCGCATAGACGAGGTCGATCTCGACGCGATGCGTGGCGGGCGTGATTTCGACGAGGCGGTGATCGTTCATCGGCAGGGCGGGCTCGCTCAGGATTCGAATTGGTCGAACGTGCGCTGCAGTTCGCGGTTGCGTGCGACACGCCGGTCGATCGCGGGGCCGAGGCGGTCGACCACGGCCGTGATCAGCAGGTTGAACAGGCAGGTGAGCGGCGCGAGTGAATCCCAGAACTGGCCGACGTCGGTCTTCACCTGCAGCAGGTCGGCCGGCCAGTCGCGCGCCCACGGGCACGACAGATCGGTGACCAGCGCGAACGGCTGGCCGCGCTCGGCGGCCGCCTGGCAATAGCGGCGTGCGCTGCGCGAATACGCACGCGTATCGGTGACGATGCAATACGGCCGCTCGAATTCGGAGTTCAGCGAATCGACGTACGAGCCCGACTGGCCGTCGGAATAGAACACGCGCGGGCGCAGGTATTCGAGGTAGCTGCTGAATGCGTTGCTGATCCCGCGCGTCGACTGGATGCCGAGGATGAACACCGCGTCGGCCTGCGCGATCCGGTCGGCGACCTGCGCGAACACGGGGCCTTCGGCGAGGCGGTACACGTGCCGGATCGCGTCGAGCTCGCGTTCGAGCGACGACGCGAGCGTGCCGTCGCTGCCGCTGCCGTCGGCCGGTGGTGTGCCGGCGACGCGGCGGTATTCGTCGAGCCGGTCGGTGATCATCCACGGACGATCGCCGCCGCCACGCAGCTCCCGTTTCAGGTCGTCGAGATTGCGATAGCCGACGCTGCGCAGGAAGCGCCCGACCGAGATGCCGCTGGTGCCGGCCTGCTGCGCAATCTGGTCGGCCGTCTCGAGCCCGAGCCGGTCGAGGTTCGCGAGCATGTAGCTCGCGATGCGCTTGGCGGTCGGCGTCAGCTCGGCATAGCGGGATTCGACGGTGCGGGCGAATGCGCAGGTCATCGGCTGTTAGATATTTGTCGTCTGGTGATTCGATGTCATCCATCTAACAAAGCCAAAATCAATCGCGCCAGCGGATAAAAACTATGATGAGGGGATAGGTGATAGGGTCGAGAGCGCGCTGGGTGACATGAGCAGGGGTGCGAGCCGGGCGGCGGATTATTCCTGACAGACATATTTTGCGTTTATGCCTGTCAGGAATATCTGACCTGGCAGCAGGTGGATGGCATGACCACCACGCCCGGTTGCATTTCCACCTTCACTTGACTCGCCGATTCACCTGCATCCAGCACCACACAGCGTCTCGATAATTACAAAATTAAAGCCGATCAGTTTAAATCATTAATTCAGGTTAATAATTCATTTAATTTTTATCTGAATTTGTATTTAACTTGCGTCACGGGATGTTCGATTTTCGATAATCGGAAAAGCGGCATATGTTCCGTAATGGAAATTCTCTCAATTGCAGAAATGAAGAGGAAATCGTGACGAATCTTTCTCGACGCAAAATGCTGGCGGGTACGGCCGGCGCCATTGCTGCCGCGGGTATCGCGGTATCGGCCAAGGCCGCCTCGTTCGGAAATCCGGATCGTCCGCCGGAAGGCGCGGTGAATGCGCTCAACCGCCAGAGCCTGACCGACCCGGGCCCGAAAAACCCGGCCATTGCAAACCAGTTTCCATCCTTTCAGGATCCGCCTGCCACCGATATCAACGGGATGCCGTTATTCTGGGCCTCATTCAATAATGCCCATAAGCGCATTCAAAATGGCGGATGGGCGCGCGAAGTCACGCAGGACGATTTTGCGATTTCCGAAACCATTTCCGGCGTCAACATGCGCCTGACGCGCGGCGGCATTCGCGAAATGCACTGGCACCAGCAGGCCGAATGGGCAATCATGCTCGACGGCCGCTGCCGGATCACGGTGCTCGACGAACTCGGGCGGCCGTCGGTGCAGGACGTCAAGACCGGCGATCTCTGGTATTTCCCGCCCGGCCTGCCGCATTCGCTGCAGGGCCTCGGCACCGACGGCGGCGAATTCCTGCTCGCGTTCGATAACGGCCGCGCATCGGAATTCAACACGCTGCTGCTGACCGACTGGATCGCGCATACGCCGCCCGACATGCTTGCGCTGAACTTCGGCGTGCCGGCCGATGCGTTCAGGAATGTTCCGCTCGACAACCTGTGGATCTTCCAGGGCGACGAACCGGGGCCGCTCGCGGACGCGCAGCGGGCGTCGGCTTCGTCGGCCGGGGCGCCGCCGCATCCGTTCATTTTTTCGCTCGGCGACATGAAGCCGGCCAGGAAGACGCGCGGCGGCGAAGTGCGGATCGCGGACAGCACCAACTTCAACGTGTCGACGACCGTCGCGGCCGCGCTCGTCACCGTGCACCCGGGCGGTATGCGCGAGCTGCACTGGCACCCGAACGCGGACGAGTGGCAGTACTACCTGCAGGGCGAAGCGCGGATGACCGTGTTCGACACGGGCCCGAAGGCGCAGACGGCCGACTTCCGCGCGGGCGACGTCGGCTACGTGAAGAAGAGCCTCGGGCACTACGTGCAGAACACCGGCACGACCGACCTCGTGTTCCTCGAGATCTTCAAGACCGACCGCTATGCGGAGGTGTCGCTGTCCGACTGGCTCGCGCATACGCCGCCGAAGCTCGTCGAAGCGCATCTGAACGTCGCGCCCGACGTGATCGCGCAGTTTCCGCGCAATCGTCCCGACGTCGTGCCGCTGTAACGCGGTCTTCGCTCCAGGCCGAAGCCGGCAGGTGGCATGCCGGCCTCGGCGCGCGCTCCCGAATCGGTCTTCCTCATTCGAACGGAAACTCCACCATGCTTCCCGTCCCGAGCAAACCTGCCGGCGGCCTTGTGCTGCCGGGCCTGTCCCCCGAGCGCATCGACGGCGCGACGCGTGCCGCGCTGGAAGGGCGCCGCACCGGCGCCGCCGCGCTGCTGCCATTCGTCGGCCCCGCCGTGATCGCGTCGATCGGCTACATGGATCCCGGCAACTTCGCGACCAACATCCAGGCCGGTGCCGCATACGGCTACCGGCTGCTGTGGGTCGTGCTGGCCGCGAACGCGATCGCGATGCTGTTCCAGGCGATGTCCGCGAAGCTCGGCATCGTCACCGGGCGCAACCTCGCCGAGCTGTGCCGCGAGCGTTTCCCCGCGCCGGTCGTGTGGGCCATGTGGGCGGCATCGGAGATCGCCGCGATGGCGACCGATCTCGCCGAATTCCTCGGCGGCGCGCTCGCGTTCGGCTTGTTGTGCCACCTGTCGCTGTTCGCCGGGATGATCGCGACGGGGCTGGCGACCTGCGCGATCCTCGCGCTGGAGAAGCGCGGCTTCCGGCCGCTGGAGGCCGCGATCGCGGCGCTGGTCGGCGTGATCGGCGCGTGCTATCTCGGCGAACTGCTGATCGCGCCGCAGGACTGGCACGCGGCCGCGTTCCATCTGGTCGTCCCGCAGATTCCGGATCACGCGGCGCTGACGATCGCGGTCGGGATCATCGGCGCGACGATCATGCCGCACACGCTGTACCTGCATTCGGGCCTGACACAGGATCGCACCGCGCCGCGCGACGACGCGGAGCGGCGGCGGCTCGTGCGGTTCTCGAACCGCGAGGTCGTCGTCGCGCTCGGGCTGGCCGGGTTCGTGAATCTCGCGATGGTGATGATGGCGTCGTCGGCGTTCCACGTGAGCGCGCCGGGCATGACCGACATCGGCGACGCGTACCACACGCTGATCCCGGTGCTCGGGCCGGCGGCCGGCGCGCTGTTCCTCGTCGCGCTGCTGACGTCGGGCGTGTCGAGCTCGGTGGTCGGCACGATGGCCGGGCAGGTCGTGATGCAGGGCTTCATCCGTCGCCGCACGTCGGTCTGGATGCGGCGCGCGGTGACGATCGTGCCCGCGTTCGCGGTGGTCGCGCTCGGCTGCGACGTCACGCGCGCGATGGTCGCGAGCCAGGTCGTGCTGAGTTTCGTGCTGCCGATGCCGATGATCGCGCTGCTGATGCTGTCGGCGCGCGCGGACGTGATGGGCGCTTACGCGATGCGGATGCCGCTGCGGATCGTCGCCGGGGCCGCGACGGTCGTGATCGTCGGATTGAATGCGTACCTGGTGTGGGCAGCGCTCGCCTGACCGGCGGCGGGCAGGCCGCCTACTGCTGCATGTCCGGCGCTTCGCGCAGCCGCCAGATCGCGTTGCACTGCTGGCCGCCGAGGCTCGTCGCGCGCAGCGTGATGACGGCGCCGGCCGCGACCTGGTGCCAGAAATGCGCCATCAGCTCGGTGCCCTTGCGCTGCACGTGCCCGTCGACCAGCACTTCGCACAGCAACGGCGACGGCGAACCGGACGGATGCGTGACGTAGACGTTCAGCCGCGCGATGTCGCGCGTCGCGGTGAACACGACTTCGTGGTTGCCGCTGCCGACGAGCATCGTGCCGCCCGGTTCGTCGAGCGCCTGCAGGTACGCGCCTGCGCTGCCCTCGATCGCGGCGGACGAAACGATCAGCCCGGCCGATTGCACGTAGTCCGCCGCGGCGATGCGCGCGGCGACCGCATCGGCCGGCACCGGCGTGCCGTCCGACAGCGCGAACGGCGAGCCGTCGCGCAGCGCGGCGTCGGTGTGGTTCGCGTAGTAGCGCCAGCGGTCGAGGAAGCGGATGTCGCCGGTCATGTGCAGCGCGCGGATCGGCTCGCCCTGATACCGGAGCGTCGTCGTGCCGCTGCTGGCGTCGAACGATTCGTGGATGCCGTACTTGCTGACGAAGTTCTGGACCGGATCGAGCAGCGCCGTTTCGCCCTGTGCGCTCCACAGATGCAGGAACGTCGTATCGATGCCGAAGCATTCCTGGAAATCGGTGCCGACACGCGCGATGCAGTCGCGCAGGTGGTCCGCGTAGCGTGCCCAGGCGTCGGCGGTCCCCGCCACGAGCCCGGCCTGCAGCGCACCGCCGTGGCGTGCGGTGACATCGTCGACGACGAGCCGCCAGTGATGGTCGCGCCGCTCGCCGATCAGCGGCGTGACGACGAACGTGCAGAACAGCGGGTCGGGGCACACGTGGATGCGGTCGTCGCCGATCTGCGAGAACAGGTCGAACTGCGGCGCGCAGAACCAGATGTCGGCGTCGTACAGCGCGAGCTTGCGAATCTGCGGGTGGCGTGCGCAATACGCGGCCGCCTCGATGAAGCGGCCGACCGGCAGCGCATACGCGCCCGACGCGTCGATCACGTCGACCGACTGGCTCGCGAGGATCTGCCGCTTGCGTTCGGACAGCCCGTAGCCGATCACCGCGATCCGGCTGTCGTAGCCGGTCTGCCGCAGCGACAGCAGGAACGGCACGAGCATTTCGTACCATGCGCGGTTGTTGTCGTTGATCGCCACGCAGACCGCGTGCTCGCTCGGATGCATGTTGTTTCCCCGTTACGTGTGCCCGGCGCGGTATCCGCGTGGCGCCGGCCATTGTAGATCGCGGCCGCCGCACGGCACAGCGCCGGCGCGGCGGCACGTGGCGATTACCCGCGCGCCGGCATGGCCGGGCGCGCGGGGCGGCGCGATTACTTCGCGAGCGTGCGGTATGACACGAGGTCGTTGATCGGCCCGATTTCCGGCCCGGTCGCGCCGGGGCGCGTCGCGACCTGCACGACCTTCTCGAACATGATGATGAACGGCGAGTTCGCGAGCACGGCCTTCTGCAGCGCTTCGTAACGCTGCGCGCGCTTGGCGGGCGACGGCTCGACGAGCGCGGCCTCGGTGTCCTTCGTCAGTTGCGGAATGTCCCAGCTGTTGCGCCACGCGAGCATCTTCGTCGGCGACTGATCCGAGTTGTCCGGATTCCATGCGAAGCCGCGCGCGTTGCTGTTCGGGTCCATGTAGTCGGGCGACCATTCGCCGATGAAGATGTCGTGCTGGCGCGCGCGGTACTTGCCGATCGCCTGCTTCGCATCGCCGGGGATCAGCTTCACGCGGATGCCGCCCTGCGCGAAGTTAGCCTGCAGCGCCTGCGCGATCTCGAGGTACGGATAGTCGTTCGGCATGTCCATCGTCACGTCGAAGCCGTTCGGCAAGCCGGCCTTCGCGAGCAGCGCCTTCGCCTTCGCGACGTCCTGCTTGTACGGCCGTGCGTTCGACGTGCCGAGGAAGCCTTCGGGCAGGAAGGTCTGGTGCACCTTGTAGGTCGTGCTGACGATGTTGCGCTGGATGCCGTCGTAGTCGACCAGCCATTTCATCGCCTGCTGCACCTCGGGCTTCGCGAGGTTCGGGTTCTTCGTGTTCAGGCTCAGGTACAGCAGCGCGGACACCGGCCACGACGCGACCTTGATCTTGCCGGCCTTCGTCAGCGCGGCGAGGCTGTCGGGGCTCAGGTTGCGAGCGGCATCGGCGTCGCCGTTCTCCAGCAGCAGCCGCTGCGCGGACGCTTCGGGCACGTGGCGCAGCACGACGCGCTTCATCGGGTACGGTGCGCGGTATTTCTCGAAGCGCTGCAGCACGATGGTCTCGTTCGGCGTCCACTTGACGAGCTGGTACGGGCCCGAGCCTGCGTCGTTGGTCCGCAGCCAGCCGCTGCCGAAATCGTTGCCTTGCTGATGCGACAGCAGCAGCTTCTTGTCGAACACCGACGCCGGGCAGGCGCTCAGCACGTTGAGCACGAAGCTCGGCGCGTACTTGCGGTCGGTTTCGAGCACGACGGTCTGCGGATCGACCACGCGCACCTTCTGCATCACGTTCGCCTTCGTAAGGCCGAGATCGGCGAGCACGCCGGCCGGCCCCTTGTCGAGCAGGATGGTGCGCTGCAGCGACCACGCGACGTCGTCGGCGGTCACCGGGTTGCCGGAATGGAACGTGAGACCGGGGCGCAGCTTGAACGTGTAGGTCGTGCCGTCGGCGCCGACCGTCCACGATTGCGCGATCTGCCCGTCGAAGCGCGTCGGGTCCTTCAGGTCGACGCGCACCAGCCGCTCGTAGGTGTTCGCGACATATTCGGACGGCACCAGCTCGTAGATCCCGCTCGGGTCGAGGGTCGTGAATTCGCCGAGTTGCGTGGCGACGACGAAGATGCCGGGCGGCGTGGCAGCCTGCGCCGGCAGCGCCGGAACAAGCGCGACGAGCGCGGCGCTGACGAACAGCCGGGACAGCAGGTGCTTCATGCGGGCTCCGTTGAAAGGGAATCGTGGGTGCGATTCTCTCATCGACGGCCGCCCGGATGAAAATATTCGGCGTACGCGCCGGCGGGGTGGCGCGTAGCCGCGAGCCGGGCGGGCGCCCGGCATCGGCAGGTTCGGATCAGATCGCGCAGCGCGCGACCGCGAAGCGCATCGCTTCCTCGGCCGGTTCGTTGCCGGAGCCGCGCACGACCTTGATGACCGAGCCGTTGCCCGATGGCGTCAGCGTGACGAAGTACGAATTCGAGCCGACGGAGATGTCGGTCACGCCGTTGCGCTGCGATTGCTCGGTGCCCGACAGGCGGCTGTCGAGGCAGTTCGCGATCGCGTAGGCCGGACGTTGCGACGACACGTAGATCATCGGTGCGGCACCCGACGAGGCCGAGTCGGACGAGGGAGCGGAACCGCAGGCGGCGAGCAGGGCGGCGGGAAGGAGCAGCAGGAATCGTTTCATGGTCGGTCGTCGAGTGTCTCGTATCGAGGCTGGGGCGCGGGGTAGGCGAAACGCGAAGCTTCGCGACGAAACCGCCCGGAATCGGGCCGTTTTTGACGGACGACGATGCGACAGGCGGCTGACGACGGAGTATACCCGCAGCATTTGACGCCGTCGGCGCGTTGAAACGATTCGATACAACAAGCCGACACAACAAGCACCCGCTGCCGCATCGCGGCAGCGGGCGTTTCAGGTAATGGCGAATGGACGCTTGCCGGTGTTGTCGGTGTTATTGGCCGATCTTGTGGCTGACCGCATTTTCCTGCTGGTTCAGCACGTGCTTTTCGCTCTTCGTGATGTGGCCGTGATCCTGCGCGGCCATGTCCCGCTCTTCCTGGCGGATCTTCCGGTCGTCGCGGTGCAGGCGCGCGGCCTGGGCGTGCGACATTTCGCCTTCCTTCACTTCGTGATGGATGCGGCGATTCTGGTTCGCGAGGCGCTGGTTGACCTCTTCGCGGCGCGGATGCGCGTTTTGCCACGGCGTGTCGGCGAACGCGGTGCCGGTCAGCACCGACATCAGGGTGGCGGCAATCGCGATTTGGCGGGTGAGGGCTCGCATGGTGTTTTCTCCTGTCGTTGCGCTCCGGAATCGTGGGCGCATGACGAAAAAACGCGATACGGGCACCGGCTGTTGACGTTTCGGCCTGTATCGATTGCAAGTGTTTATTACGTCTGCCGCGGCGCGGGGCGCGCGCCGCAGCGGGTACGGATCAATGCGCGCCGGCCGCCGCCGCGTCGGCATCGCTGCCCCCCGAGCGAACCGGCTTCGTGATCCAGATGAGCGGGATGATCGCGATGAAGATGATCGCCGACACGTAGAAGATGTCGTTCAACCCCATCACGGCCGCCTGCGAGTCGACCGATGCGTTGAAGAACGCGAGCGCCGAATCGGGGCTCAGGTGCAACAGCGAACGCGTCGCGTCGACCTGCTGCGTGAAGACCGGATTGGTGACGCTCGCCTGTTCGGTGAGCCGCACGTGATGCAGGATCGTGCGGTCGTTCCACGCGTTGCTGATCAGCGACGTGCCCACCGCGCCGCAGAATGTCCGACCGAAATTCGACAGGCCGGCCGCGGCCGGGATCTTCTCGGGCGGCAGGCCGGACAGGATGATCGACGTCAGCGGCACGAAGAACATCGCCATCGGAATGCCCTGCAGCAGCGTCGGCAGCACGAGGTCCCAGCGCGACACGTCGGTATAGAACGTCGTGCGCATCATGAACACGACCGCGAAGCCGACGAACGCGAGCGTCGCGATATAGCGCGGGTCGGTGCGCGGCAGCAGGCGCCCCATGACCGGCGTGAGCAGGATCGCGAACACCCCGAGCGGCGCGGTGGCGAGCCCCGAATCGACCGCGCGGTAGCCGAGATAGCCCTGCATCCATTGCGGCAGCAGCACGAGCGTGCCGAAGAACATCCCGTACGCGACCGAGATCGCGATCGTGCCGCCCGCGAAATTGCGCTGCGTGAAGAGCCGCAAGTCGACGATCGGGTTGGCTTCATGCAGCTCCCACACGAGGAAGAATGCGAAGCCGATCAGCGCGACGATGCCGAGCGCGACGACGACGGGCGAGTTGAACCAGTCGAGATCCTTGCCCTTGTCGAGCATGATCTGCAGCGACGCGACCCACAGCACGAGCAGCAGCAGGCCGACGGTATCGATCGGCATGCGTTTCGTGGCCGATTCGCGGTCGCGGAACACGATCCACGTGACGGCTGCCGCGAAGAAGCCCACCGGGATGTTGATGTAGAAGATCCACGACCAGTTGTAGTCGTAGGTGATCCAGCCGCCGAGCGAGGGCCCCGCGATCGGGCCGACGAGCGCCGTCATCGACCACAGCGCGAGCGCGCTCGACGATTTCTGCCGCGGCCATGCGCCGAGCAGCAGCGCCTGCGACAGCGGCGCGAGCGGCCCCGCGACGGCGCCCTGCAGGATCCGCGCGGCGAGCAGCGTCGGCAGGTTCGGCGCGATCCCGCACAGCCACGACGCGAACACGAACAGCAGGATCGACGTGACGAACAGGCGCACCTGGCCGAAGCGCTGCGTGAGCCAGCCGGTCAGCGGAATCGACACCGCGTTCGCGGCCGCGAAGATCGTGATCACCCACGTGCCTTCGTCGACCGACACGCCGAGGTCGCCCGAGATCGTCGGGATCGCGACGTTTGCGATCGACGAGTCGAGCACGTTCATGAACATGGCGAGCGATACCGCGATCGTGCCGATCGCGAGCTTGCCGCCCGACAGCGGCGCCTGGGGGGACGGAGATGACATGGTGTTCCTGCGTGATGAAAGGGGCCGGGCGGCGCGCGCCGGCAGTCGCGCACGCACGCGCGCGACGCCTGCGCGGACGGGCCGCGAAGCGGACGAACACGCCCTGCGCGCGGGCGGCCCGGAAAACGGGGCCGTCCGCGCGCAGCATGCGGTTCAGGCGTTCGATCGGATCGGCGAAGCCGTGGCGGGCTTCGGGACGCGGGCAGGCCGGTCAGGAGGGCGCGACGCGCGTGACGCGTCGGCGGGCAGCGGGCACGTGGCTGCCGTAGCGTGTGTGGTGATTTGGCATGGGCACAGGCTAACGATGCGGCGCACGGCGATCAACGCTCGCGCGCTCATTAATTCCTTTCGTGCGCCGCAATAATGCCGCCGATGGGCATCGATGGCCGGTCACACGGTGCCGGTTACGGTGCGGTCCGCCACGCGGTGAAGACTTCCGTCAGGAACTCGACGAACGCGCGCACCTTGCTGTCGAGCGTCGCGCGCTTCGGGTAGAGCGCGTGCAGCTCGACGTCGTCGGTGCGGTGCCAGTCGGGCAGCACGATTTCGAGTTCGTTGCTGGCGAGCCGCTGCGTCGTGAAGTGCGTGGAGATCAGCGCGATGCCGCCGCCGCTCGCGGCCTGGCGCAGCACCGTGACCGATTCGTTCGAGATCAGCACGGGCCGCACCGGCACGTCGGCCACGTCGCCGGCCGCGTTGGTGAGCCGCAGCGTCAGGCCGGGCGTGTCGCGGCCGACGAACAGGATGTCGTGACCGGCGAGATCCTGCGGCGTCTGCGGCCGGCCGGCGCGGTCGAGATAGTGCGGGCTGGCCGCGAACTTTGCGTGCGACCAGCCGAGCGAGCGCGCGACATAGCCGGAATCGGTCAGCACGCCCGTGCGCAGCGCGACGTCGAAGCCGTGCTCGACGAGGTCGAGCGGGCTGTTGTCGTAGATCAGCACGAGCTGCACCAGCGGGTATCGCCGGCGAAACTCGGCGAGCGCCGGCTCCAGTTCGATCAGGCCGATCGCGTAGGGCACCAGCACGCGCAGCGTGCCTTCGGGTTCGGTGCGCAGCGCACGGGCCTGGCGGTCGGCGTCGAGCAGGATTTCCTCGGCGCGCAGGCAGCGTTCGTAATAGTCGCGCCCGGCTTCGGTGACGGACACGCGGCGCGTCGTGCGGTACAGCAGCTGGACGCCGAGGTCGTCTTCGAGCTGCCTGACCTTGCGGCTCACGCGGCTGAGCGGCATGTCGAGTTGCGTGGCGGCGGCGGTGAAGCTGCCGCGTTCCACCACGCGCAAGAATATCCGGATGCTTTCGAGGTCCATACGGGGCGTTTCGAGGTTCGTTCTGCGCGCATCTTACCGTCGTGCGCCGGATCGCAGCGGGTCGCGCCGATTATCCTGCCCGGTGCAATAACGCATCCCGCCGCCGCCCCGTAGTGGCGGCCGGCGCGCGATCGTATGCTCGCCGGATGAAATTCGCTCTCCCCAGCGTGCCGCCGCTCGCGGCCGTCCGGGCCGCGCTGCGCGATGCGCGCCCGACGTTGCCGCCCGGCGCGCTCGCGTTCGCGCTGCGCAATACGGCCGCGTCGCTGCTCGCGCTCTATATCGCGTTCCGGATGAATCTCGACGATCCGAAATGGGCCGCGTCGACCGTGTGGATCGTCGCGCAGGGCAGCCGCGGAATGGGGTTGTCGAAGAGCCAGTACCGGATTCTCGGCACCGCGATCGGCGCGGCCGTCGCGCTCGTGCTGACCGGTGCATTCGCGCAGACGCGCGAGCTGTTCCTGCTGGCGCTCGCCGCGTGGATCGGGCTGTGCGCGGGCGTCGCGACGTTCCAGCGGAATTTCCGCGCGTATGCGGCGGTGCTCGCCGGCTATACGGCCGCGATCATCGCGATGGATGCGGTATCGGCGCCGCTGCATGCATTCGACATCGCGGTCGCGCGGTTCCTGTATGTGGTGGTCGGCATCCTGTGCGGCGCGCTGTTCGAAACGGTCTTTGCGCCGGGTGCGCCGCTGAAGGACGTCCGGACCCGGCTCGCGCGCTATCTCGACCGCGCGGTGGCGGTCGGCGCGGGCGCGCTGCGCCGCGAGCCGAATGACGCGGCCGTGCACCGCCTGTTTGCGGATGCGTTCGAACTCGACACGGCGGCCGAGTATGCGGCGGCAGGCGCGCCGCCGGTGCGCAACGCGATCGGCCATCTGCGCGCGGCGGCGCTCGGTGTGCTCACCGCGCAGGCCGCAGGGCAGGCGATTCGCGAGCATGCGGCGCGTGCCGGCGATGCGACGGATCCGCTGGTCGACGAGGCTGCGCGCGTGCTCGACGGTGTCGCCGCTTCGGGCGATGCGGGGCACGAGATCGCGGCACTGCGTGCGCGTGTGGACGACGCCCTGCACGCGGAGGCCGCCGCGCAGATCGGCCCGGACACGTCGCGCCTGCTCACGCTCGACCGGCTGGCGGCGCTGCTCGCCGGGTTCGACCGTGCGTTCGCGAGCAAGGCGCTGCTCGATCGGCCCGAGCCGCCGCCTGCGCGCGTGCGCTACGCGTTCCACCACGATCCGGTGCTCGCGTGGCACAACGGCATCCGCGCGTTCATCGCGGTGCTGGCCGCGTCGGCGATCTGGATCGTCACCGCATGGCCGTCGGGCGCGGGCTTCGTCGCGATCACGGGCGTGGTCTGCGCGCTGTTCTCGACGCGCCCGAACTCGGTCGGCGCCACGGTCGGCTTCCTGAAAGGGGCGGCCTGCGCGGCGGTCGCGGGCGCCCTCTGCAATTTCGTGCTGCTGCCGGCGGTGTCGGGCTTCGAGATGCTCGCGTATATCCTCGGCGTGTTCATGATCGGCACGGGCATCGCGATGCGCAATCCGCGCACGGCCGGCATCGGCAGCGGCTTCTCGATCTTCTTCTGGAATTTCACGTCGCCGGACAACACGGTGCGCATCGGCGATGCCGCATTCCTGAACAGCGCACTCGCGACGATGCTCGGCATCGCGTTCGGCGCGCTGATCTTCGCGCTGGTGTTTCCCGGCGATCCCGGCACGAGCAGGCGGCGGCTGCATCGTGCGGTGCGCCGCGACCTGGCCGGCATCGCGCGCGACCCGCGCGCGTGGCCGGAGAGCGTGTGGCTGAGCCGGACGGCCGATCGTCTCGCGCGCGAACTCGGCTTCGCGGGCAGCCTGCCGCAGACGCTGATCGAGCGCGACATGCGCGACCTGCTCGCGATCTGGGGAATCGGCGACAGCCTGCTGTCGCTCGGCGAACTGGCATCGCGCGAGCCCGCCGCGCGCCGTGCGGTGGCCGTGGTGCGCGGGCGCGTCGCGCGGGCGGATTTCGCGCAACTCGACCGGGCCTGCGACGCGGCGGCGCGCGTGCTGCGGCGCCGCGCGGCCGTGCGCGACGGCGACGACGCGCACGCGTTGCTGCGAGGCGTCGTGCTGTTGCGGCGGATCGCCGACGCAGCCGCCGAGCACGGCCGCTTCCTGCGCGGGCGCGGCGACTGAACGGGGCGGCCGATCAGGTGAGGCGGTACGCGCGGCCGGGCGTCACTTCCGCCGGCAGCGGTTCGCGGTTCAGTTCGAGCAGCGTGCGCTCGATCTGTCGCGTCATCGCATCGAGCGCGAGATGGTTCGGCCCGTCGCCGAACGGCTCGGCGATCGCATGCGCGATCGCGTCGAGCGCGATCAGCGTATAGGCGACGAATACGGTGACGAACGGTGTCGCCGCGCCGATCGAGTCGACGAGGCCGAACGGCAGCAGCACGCAGTACGCGTAGATGGTCCGGTGCAGCAGCACGTCGTATGAAAACGGGATCGGCGTCGACGCGATCCGCTCGCAGCCGCTCACCATCGACACGAGATCGTCGAGGCGCGCATCCAGCATCCACAGTCGCGTATCGGCGAGTCGGCCCGCGTCGGCGCGTGCGGCGAACGTTTCGCGCAGCGCGTGCACGATGACGACCGGGCGGAATCGCGAACCGGCGATGCGCGCATAGGTGGTCTCGTCGAGCAGGCCGCGCAGGTCCGTGGCCGGATCGGTGCCGCGAAGCTGATGCTTGAGCGCATAGACGAACGCGACGACCGTCCGCACGAACGCGCGCCGCGACGCATCGTCACGATCGACTGCGCCGTAGCAGAGCGCCTGCGAGACCAGCGTGCGCGTGGCGGTCAGGACGCCGCCCCACAGTTGCCGGCCCTCGCGGTAGCGTTCGTAGCTCGCGTTGTTGCGAAACCCCGCGAAGATCGCCAGCGTGAGGCCGATCAACGTGAACGGCGTCGGATTCAGCGGCACCTTCTCGCCGAGCACGCGGCCGCCGCCCCACACCGCGACGAGGCTGATCGCGAGCGTCAGCACGAGCTGCGGCAGGATGGTCGGCAGCACCGAGCCGTTCCAGACGAGCAGCATCCGCAGCCAGTGCTCGCGCGGACGAACGATCATCGTCGTGCTCCGTCAGGCGGCGATCGACGCCGGCGCGGCCGCGCGATGCAGCAGCACGGGCACCGACTTCGACGTCGGCGTGTTGCACACGTCGCCGACGCTGTCGAGCGGCACGAGCGGGTTGGTTTCCGGGTAGTACGCGCCGATGCAGCCGCGCGGAATGTCGTACTCGACGAGCAGGAAGCCGTCCGCGCGCCGCTCGATGCCGTCGTGCCACACGGTTTCCATGTCGACCCATTCGCCGGCCGCAAGGCCGAGCATCGCCAGATCGTCGCGGTTGACGAACACCACGCGGCGCTGGCCGAACACGCCGCGATAGCGGTCGTCGAGCCCGTAGACGGTCGTGTTGTACTGGTCGTGCGAGCGCGTCGTCATCAGCGTCATCAGCCGTTCGCCGTGCAGCGCGCGGGCGCGCTGGATCGGCGTGTCGGTCGGCAATGCGTGCGCGATGAAGTTCGCCTTGCCCGTCGGCGTGAGCCATTCGCGGTCGCGCGACGCGACGCGCAGGTGGAAGCCGCCCGGCCGTGCGATGCGCGTGTTGTAGTCGTAGAAGCCGTCGAGCGTCGCTTCGATCGCGTCGCGGATCTTCGCGTAGTCGTCCTTGTAAGCGAGCCAGTCGATCTTGCCGCTGCCGAACAGCGCATGACCCATGTGCGCGACGATCGCGGGCTCCGACATCAGGTTCGGCGACGCCGGCTTGTTCATCCCGTACGACACGTGGACCATGCTCATCGAATCCTCGACCGTCACGCCTTGCGCGACGTTGTCCTGCAGGTCGATCTCGGTGCGGCCGAGCGTCGGCAGGATCAGCGCTTCGCGGCCATGGATCAGGTGGCTGCGGTTCAGCTTGGTCGTGATGTGCACCGACAGGTCGCAGCGGCGCATGCCTTCCCACGTGCGCGGCGTGTCGGGCGTCGCCATCGCGAAGTTGCCGCCGAGGCCGATCAGCACCTTCACGTGGCCTTCGAGCATGCCTTCGATCGTCTCGACGACGTCGTAGCCGTGGTGGCGCGGCGGTTCGAAGTCGAACACGTGGCCGAGCCGGTCGAGGAACGCCTGCGACGGCTTTTCCTCGATGCCGACCGTGCGGTTGCCCTGCACGTTCGAATGGCCGCGCACCGGGCACAGGCCGGCGCCGGGGCGGCCGATATTGCCGCGCATCAGCATCAGGTTGGTCAGCATCTGCACGGTCGCGACCGAATGCTTGTGCTGCGTGATGCCCATGCCCCACGTCGCGATCACGCGTTCGCTGCGCGCATAGAGTTGCGCAAGGCCGTCGATCTGCTCGTACGGCACGCCGCTTTCGGCCGTCAGCGCGGACCAGTTTTCATTGCGCAGGTCGTCGGCGAACGCGTCGAAACCTGCCGTGTGCTCATCGATGAACGCGGTGTCGAGCACACGCGGCGCACCGGCGGCGCGCGCGGCATCGTCGAGTTCGAGCACGCGCTTCGCCATCCCCTTGATCAGCGCGAAATCGCCGCCGATCGTCGGCTGGATGAACGTCGATGCGATCTTCGTGCCCGACATCGTCAGCATCTCGATCGGGCTTTGCGGATCGGCGAAGCGTTCGAGGCCGCGCTCCTTCAGCGGGTTGATCGACACGATCGTCGCGCCGCGCTTCGCGCATTCGCGCAGCTCGCCCATCATCCGCGGGTGGTTGGTCGCCGGGTTCTGGCCGAAGATCAGCAGCGTGTCCGCATGCTCGAAATCGTCGAGCGTGACGGTGCCCTTGCCGACGCCGACCGACGCTGGCAGCCCGCGGCTCGTCGCCTCGTGGCACATGTTCGAGCAGTCGGGGAAGTTGTTCGTGCCGTACAGGCGCACCAGCAACTGGTACAGGAACGCCGCTTCGTTGCTCGCGCGGCCGGACGTGTAGAACGCGGCCTGGTTCGGGTCGGGCAGTGCGCGCAGGTGACGCGCGATCAGCTCGAACGCGTCGTCCCACGCGATCGGCACGTAGCGGTCGGTCCGCGCGTCGTACACCATCGGGTCGGTGAGGCGGCCGTGCTGTTCGAGTTCGAAATCCGACTGGTCGAGCAGCTCGGTGACCGTGTGCGCGGCGAAGAACTCGGGCGTCACGCGCTTGCTCGTCGCTTCGGCGGCCACCGCCTTCACGCCGTTCTCGCAGAATTCGAACGTCGACGCGTGCTGCCGGTCGGGCCACGCGCAGCCCGGGCAGTCGAAGCCGTCCGGCTGGTTCTGGCGCAGCAGCGTCCGGTAGTTGCCGCCGGCGACCTTTTCCTTGATCAGGTTGATCGTGACGGCTTTCAGCGCACCCCAGCCGGCGGCCGGGTGGGTGTACGGTTCGATGCGCGCGGTGGCGGATTTCTTTTTCATGATGCGGGTGTCGGGGTCGATGGCTGCAGAGTACGCGCGGCACCCGTCCGGCTGTGTGTACACCTGTTCACTTCAAAAAAGAGTACAGTTGCGGCCATTCATACAGTGCGGATCGCAACTGTGTTATTGAAGGGAAGCTGAAAGGGAGGCGCGTGAAGCGTTACGAACAACTGGCCGACGATCTCCAGGCGCAGATCGAGCGTGGCGTGTACCGGCCGGGCGAGCGGATTCCGTCGGTGCGGCAGGCGAGCCGGCAGCAGCAGCTGAGCGTCACGACCGTGCTGCGCGCGTACCTCGTGCTGGAAAGCCGCGGGCTGATCGAGAGCCGGCCGCAATCGGGCTATTTCGTCCGGGCGCGCGCGTCGGCGCCGGCCGGGGCCGAGCTGCACACGTCGGCGCCGACGGCCGAGCCTTCGGCGGTGGACGTGAGCCGGCTCGTGCTGTCGACGCTGCGCTCGATCGCGCGCGACGACGCGGTGCCGCTCGGCTCGCCGTACCCCGACGCGTCGCAGTTCCCGGTGCAGCGCCTCGCGCGCTATGCGCAGGCGATCGGGCGGCGCCGCACGCGCTGGGGCGTGATCGACGACCTGCCGCCCGGCAACCAGGAACTGATCCGCCAGATCGCGCAGCGCTATGCGGAGCGCGGGATCTCGGTCGAGCCGGGCGAGATCGTGATGACGATCGGCGCGACCGAGGCGATCAACCTGTGCCTGCAGGCCGTCGCGAAGCCGGGCGACACGATCGCCGTCGAGTCGCCGACGTTCTACGCGATGCTGCACGCGATCGAGCGGATGGGCATGCGCGCGCTCGAAGTTGCGACGCACCCGGGCGAAGGCATCGATCTCGGCGCGCTTGAGCGGGTCCTCGAACGCGAGCGCGTCGCGGCGTGCATGGTGATGCCGAACTTCCAGAATCCGCTCGGTTTCCAGATGTCCGATGCGCGCAAGCGCGCGCTCGTCGAGCTGCTGGCGAAGCACGGCGTGCCGGCGATCGAGAGCGACGTCTATCACGAGCTGCACTTCGGCGACACGACCCCGGGCGCGCTGAAGTCGTTCGACCGCGACGGGCTCGTGCTGCATTGCGCGTCGTTCACGAAGAGCCTGTCGCCGCGCTACCGGATCGGCTGGGCGATGCCGGGCCGCTACCGCGACCAGGTCGAGAAGCTGAAATTCCTGAACACGCTCGCGACGCCCGCGATCGAGCAGCTGGCGATCGCCGAGTACCTGAAACACGACGGCTACGATTTCCACCTGCGGCGCATGCGCAAGCAGTACGCGCAGCAGGCGAGCCTGATGAGCGCGATGGTGCGGCGCTTCTTCCCGGAAGGCACGCGGCTGTCGCAGCCGCAGGGCGGGTATGTGCTGTGGGTCGAGCTGCCGCCGCAGGTCGATGCGATGAAGCTGTACACGCTCGCACTCGCGCAGCGGATCACGGTCGGGCCCGGCCACATGTTCTCGGCGGGCACCGACTACCGGCATTTCATCCGGCTCAACTACAGCTATCCGTGGTCGCGGCAGATCGAGGACGCACTGAAGGTGCTCGGGCGGCTCGCGTCGGAGTGCGCGGCGCGGTGAGCGTGGCCGTGCAGTGCCTCAACCCGCGTGCGGCGCCTGCAACCCGGCCTGCGCGGCGACGGCCATCTGCCGCATGTCGAAGCCCGACGGGTGCTGGTACACGCGCAGCCCGAACTCCGGCAGCACCGCGATCAGGTGGTCGAACAGGTCGGCCTGGATGGCTTCGTAGTCGACCCACGTCGTCGTGTCGGTGAAGCAGTACAGTTCGAGCGGAATGCCTTCGGCCGTGAGCGGCAGTTGCCGAGCCATGCAGGTCATGTCGCGACGGATGCGCGGATGGCCCTTCAGGTAGTTCGCGACATACGCGCGGAACGTGCCGAGATTCGTCAGCTGGCGGCGATTCGCCGGGCAGTCGCCGGCCGCGCCGAGCGTGCCGTTCCATTGCTCGATCGCGTCGATCTTGTCCTCCAGATAGTCCTTCAGCAGCGTCAGGCGCTCGAGCCGTTCGATCTCGTCGTTCGACAGAAAGCGCACGCTCGTCGCGTCGACGAACAGCGCGCGCTTGATGCGGCGGCCGCCCGCTTCGGTCATCCCGCGCCAGTTCTGGTAGCTCTCGGTGATCAGCTTCCACGTCGGCACCGTGATGATCGTGTGATCGAAGTTCGCGACCTTGACCGTGTTCAGCGTGATGTCGATGACGGTACCGTCCGCGCCGGCCGACGGCATCGTGATCCAGTCGCCGATCCGCAGCATGTCGTTCGACGACAGCTGCACGCCGGCGACGAGGCCGAGCAGCGTGTCCTTGAAGATCAGCATCAGCACCGCCGACATCGCGCCGATGCCGGACAGCAGCAGGCCGATCTGCTTGCCGGTCGCATCGCCGATCACGACCAGTGCCGCCGTGATGAACATCACGAGCTTGACGAGCTGCATCGCGCCTTTCAGCGACAGGCGCGGCTGGTCGCGCTGGTGCGTGCGGTGCGTGTGCTCGAGCGCGGACAGCGTCGCGCTGATCGTCATCGTGACGAGGAACACGATCAGCGCGAACAGCACCTTGTCGGTGACCTGTGCGACGCGCTCCGGAATGCCGGGCACCGCGCCGAGCCCGAGCTTGATCACGACGAACGGGACGATGCGGTTCAGCCATTTGAATGCGCCGAACTCGAACAGCGCGTCGTCGACGCGCGTGGCGGACAGCCGCGCGAGGCGCGCGACCACGCGAAACAGCAGGAAATGGACGGCGGCGGTGATGGCGCCGGCGGCGGCGAGCAGAATGAGGATGCCGACGAGCGGCGTCAACCAGGATTCGTTCAGGGTCATAGCGGCAAACAGGGGCCTTCTCGTGCGTTGAATCGGCACCGCGACGCGGCGCGCGCCCGGTGAAGGGCACATGAAAGGGACCGTGATTGTGCCATCGGGTTCCGGGCGCGTGTCGTGGATGCCGCGTCAACCGGCTCCCGAATACGCTCACCATTGTGCAGGTATCCTCTGCATCGAGGTGAGGGTGAAAGGCCGCACTTGCCATGCGAGCCTCGCCCGGGGCACGATGCGCGAAAGCCTTCGCGATCCTCGTCACTTCGACCTCACGCACTTCACGCATGCAAGATTCCAACGAAAGCCGCCCGTCGGGCGCGCGGCTGCTGAAAGGCATTCTCCCGATCCGCCGGGCAGGCGCCATCCGCGACGTGTTCGCGGGCATCTCGCTCGCATCGATGGATATCCCGCAGGTGCTCGGCTATGCGCGCATCGCCGGGATGCCGGCCGTCACGGGCCTCTACACGGTGTTCCTGCCGCTCATCGCGTTCGCGTGTTTCGGCGCATCGCGCCATCTCGTGGTCGCCGCCGATTCCGCGACCGCGACGATCTTCGCGAGTCGGTTGTCGTCGATGGCACCGGCCGGCAGCGCGGAATATGCGGCGTTGGCCGGCATGGTCGCGCTGCTGACCGGTGCGATGCTGCTGCTCGCGCGCGTCTTCAAGCTCGGTTTTCTCGCCGATTTCCTGTCGCGCACGGTGCTGGTCGGCTTTCTCGCGGGCGTCGGCGTGCAGGTGTCGATCGCGATGCTCGGCGACATGCTCGGGCTGGCGGTGCCGTACCCGGCGTCGCGCAGCCTCGCGCAACTCGACTACGTCGTCACGCATCTCGTCCACACGAACCGGCCGGCGCTCGCGCTCGCGGCGCTCGTGGTCGTCGCGATTCTCGCGTGCAAGCGGTTCCTGCCGCGCATGCCGATGCCGATGATCGTCGTCGTGGGCAGCATCGCGGCGAGCGACGGGTTCGGCTTCTCCGCGCATGGCATCGCGGTGCTCGGGCCGGTTGCGGGCGGCTTGCCGCCGCTGCGATGGCCGTCCGTCACGTGGCAGCAGTTCCTCGATCTCGTACCGGTCGCCGCCTCGTGTTTCGTGATGATCATCGCGCAGAGCGCGGCGGCCGCACGCGTGTTCGCGCAGCAATACGGCGAAGACGTCGACACCAACGCCGACATCCTCGGCCTCGCGGCCGCGAACGCGGCGGCGGCGGTCGGCGGTGCGTTCGTCGTCAACGGCAGCCCGACGCAGACGGCGATGGCCGACGGCGCGGGCGTGCGCAGCCAGATCGGGCATCTCGCGTTCGCCGCCGTCGTGGCCGTCGTGCTGCTGTGCTTCAGCACCTACCTGCAGTATCTGCCGCATGCGGTGCTGGCCGGCATCGTGTTCACGATCGCGCTCGGGCTGATCAACGTGCGCAGCCTCGCGGCGATCCGCAAGGAAAGCCCCGGCGAATTCACGCTTGCGCTCGTGACGGCCACGGCCGTCGTGACCGTCGGCGTCGAACACGGCATCCTGCTGGCCGTGGCGCTGTCGCTGATGCGGCACGTGCGCCACAGTTACCAGCCGCACACGATGGTGCTCGAACCCGTCGCGGGCGATGGGCGGTGGCAGCCGGTGCCCACGCGGCGCGGTGCGATGACGGCGCCGGGGCTGATCGTCTACCGGTTCGGCTCCGACCTGTTCTTCGCGAACGACCATCTGTTCGCCGGCGAAATCACCGAGCTCGTCGACGCCGCGCCGGTGCCGCCGCGCTGGTTCGTCGTCGATGCGGGTGCGATCACCGACGTCGATTATTCGGCCGCGCGGACGCTGACCGATCTCGTCAGGACGTTGCATGCACGCGGGATCGGCGTGCTGTTCGGGCGCGTGAATCGTTATCTGCGTGCGGACATGGATCGTCACGGGATCACCGAGGTCGTCGGCGCGTCGTGCATCTTCGCGACGCTGCATCAGGCACTGGAGGCGGCCGGCACGACGCCCGCGCCGCAGGAGCCGGGCACCGTGTAGCGCGAACGGGCGCTACGCGGCCGTGCGCAGGCGCGCGAAACCGTTGCGCAGGTAGCGGGCCAGTTCCGTCGCGGCCGGCGTGCGCTGGCCGCGCGGCACGTGCAGGTTGATCGAGAAATTCGGCAGCGCGGGCAGGCCGCTGCCGGCCGGCAGGATGTCGAGGTCGGCCGGCACGGTGGACGCGAGCCAGACGGTCACCGCGAGATCGGAGCGCACGGTCGCGGCCGTTGCGTCGAAGCTGCCGTTCTCGAACACGGTGCGCCACGTGCGATCGCAGCCGCGCAGCGCGTCGAGCACGGAAGGGCGGAACGCGCAGGTCTGCGCGACCATCGACACCGGCAGCGGCGTGGTGCGGTGCGCGGTGCCGCCTTTCGCGCCGACCCAGACCAGCCGGTCGACGGCGATGCACTCGCCGCGCGACGACCCGACCGGCGCCTCGATCAGCGCGACGTCGAGGTCGCCCTGCGTGAGCCCGCGCCGCAGTTCCGGCGACGCCGCGCACACGAGCGTGAGCGCAACGTGCGGATGCGCCTGCGCATAGCTTTTCAGGATCGGCGCGAGACAGGTGCCGACCAGATCCTGCGGCGCACCGAGGCGTACCGCGCCTTCCACCGCACCGGCCGTCAGGTCGGTGAGCAGCGCATCGTGTACGGCGAGCAGCCGGCGCGCCTGTTCGAGCAGCCGCTCGCCGGCCGCCGTGAGCAGCAGGTTGCGATGCTCGCGGATGAACAGCGGGCCGGACAGCGTCTCGAGCCGCGCGACCTGCTGGCTGATCGCGCCTTGCGTCAGGTGCAGCGCGTGGCCGGCCGCCGTCATGCTGCGATGATCGGCGACCGAGACGAATGCGCGCAGCAGCGCGATGTCGAGATTGCGAGCCATGCGTCGCATTATGAGCGCTAATGGCAGGCATAAGAAGCTTTCGCTGTCGTGATGGATGAATCGCAGGTAAAACGGGGCTTCGACGACGACAACCGGGAGCCGCCGTGCCGCTTCACGACTACCTGCCGCTGATGCTGTTCGTGATCGTATCCACCGTGACGCCGGGCGGTGCGACGACGCTCGCGACCGCGTCGGGTGCGCATTTCGGCTACCGGCGTTCGCTGCCGCTGATGGCGGGCATCGCGGCCGGCCTGGCGTCGATGGCGGCGGCCGCGGCGGCCGGGCTCGGCAGTGTGTTGCTCGCCCTGCCGGCGTTGCAGCTCGCGATGAAGGCGGTCGGTTCGCTGTACCTCGTGTGGCTGGCCGTGCGTATCGGGCGCGGCGGCAAGCCGCGGCTCGATGCCGCCGTGCAGCGGCCGCAAGGATTCGTCAGCGGCGTGTGGATGCTCTGGCACAACCCGAAGGGGTGGGCGATGACGCTCGGCGCGGCCGCGTCGTTCGCGGCGCTCGCGTCCGGGCCGGCGCGGCTCGGCGTGCTGCTCGGGCTCGCGTTCGGTGTGGCCGCGATGGCGTCGCTGTCGTTGTGGTGTTTCGCGGGGCTGCTGTTCGCACGCGTGTTGCGCACGGAGCGGCAGTGGCGCTGCCTGAATGTCGGGCTCGGCTTGCTGCTCGTGGTGTCGATCGTGCCGATGTGGCTGCCCTAGGGCCTGTTCACGCTAATAACGGGCTTGCGCTGGCCCCACGAATGAATTTTCCCAAACAGGGGAACGTGCCTTGCCGGCCGCATTGCGGCGTCGCGCGTCGCTTGTTTGGCTCGGCCAAACGGCGCTCCTTGCTTCTTGCACTGCAGCCGGCAAGGCACGTTCGCAAGCCCGTTATTAGCGTGAACAGGCCCTGGCAGGAGGCCGCGCATACTGCGCGGCGCTCTCCCTGTTCAGTGCGAGCCGGCTTGCACGGCGCCGGCAGGCCGGCCACCGGCGCCGCTTGACCACAACGGCAGCCACAGCGTCGTGACGAAGCTCGCCGCATGCAGCGCGCACAGCAGGCCGAATGCCCACGCGAACGCTGCGGCCTGCGAGCCGCCGGACGACGCCGATTCGACGTGCAGCCGCCACGCGAGGAACAGCGTGCACATCGTCGTGAACGTCGGGCCGCCGAGGCGCTGCACGATATTGAGCGACGTCGTCGCCATCGGCAGGTTGCGGCGTTCGACCGACGCATACGCGGCGGAGATGGACGGCGCGCCGATCGCGCTCTGGCCCATGCCGCGCACAAACAGCGCCGGTACGAGCACGACCGGGTCGTAGCCGGTCAGCGCGAGGACCACGAACGGCAGCGTCGCGACGAGCGCGAGCAAGGCGCCGGCCGCGGCCAGACGGCGCACGCCGAACCGGCTCGTCAGCGCGCCCATCGACGGATAGGTGACGAGCATGCCGAGCCCGAGCGGCGCGAGCAGCCAGCCCATCTCGCCCGGCGAACGCCCGCACGCCTGGATCAGGAACACGGGGATCAGCATCTGGCCCGCGTACATCGCGCCGTTCGACAGGAACTGCGTGCCGGCCGCCGCGCCGAACACGCGCGAGCGGAACAGCGCGAGATCGATCAGCGCCTGTTCACCCTTGCGCCGCTCGAAGCGCAGGAACGCCGCGAGCAGCAGCGCCGAGCAGCCGACCGCGGCGACGCCGAGCGCCGAGCCGATCCGTTCGGCGCCGTACAGGAACAGCACGAGGGCGGGCGACAGCAGCGCGAGGCCGACCCAGTCGAGTTCGCGCCGTTGCGCGTCGTCGTGGTCACGGGGCAGGAAACGCGCGGCCAGCGCGAGCGCGAGCGCGCCGACGGGCAGGTTCACGAGAAACAGCCAGCGCCACGACGCATGCTGCAGGATCGCGCCGGCGACCACGGGCCCGAGGATCGGCGCAAGCAGCACGGGTACCGCCGCGTAGCCGATCACGCGCGCCATCTGCTGGCCGGCGACGCGCGCGATCATCATCTGCGCCATCGGCGCGAGCAACCCGCCGCTGACGCCTTGCAGCACGCGGAACGCGATCAGCGAAGGTGCGGACCACGCGAGCCCGCACAGCGCCGACGTGAGCGTGAACGCCGAGAAACACCACAGATACAGCGCCTTCGCGCCGATGCGGTCGACCAGCCAGCCGTTCAGCGGCAGCACCAGCGTCAGCGCGAGCAGGTAGCCGCTCGTCACCCACTGGATCGTCGACAGGCTCGCGTGCAGGTCGGTCGCGAGGCTCGACAGCGACACGTTGACGAGCGTCGCGTCGAGCTGCGACAGCAGCGAGCCGAGCGTCGCGACCGCGCTGACCTTCCAGATCGACGGATCGAGCCGGCCGGCCGCATGGCCCGGCGCCGGCTTCGCGTGCTGGCCGCTCACGCGCCGCGCCGGTCGAGCAGCGCGACGATGTCCTGCGTCGTGCCGGTCTCGCCGAGGCGCGGGAACAGGCGCTCGATGCTGTTCACGTGTGCGTCCGCGTTGAGGTCGGTCATCGCGTCGACGGCGAGCGTCACGTTGTAGCCGAGTTCATGGGCCTGCCGGGCGGTCGATTCGACGCCGATGCTCGTCGCGACGCCGGTCAGCACGATCTGCGTGACGCCGGCCGCCTTCAGGTGAGCGTCGAGATCCGTGCCGGTAAATGCGCCCCAGGTCTTTTTGGTCACGACGTGATCGTTCGGCCGGCGGTCCAGTTCGGGGATGAGCTCGGCCCAGTCGGCGGGGAGTTGCGCCGTGCGCGGCGCTTGCTCGGTGCGGCCCGGCGCACCGCCGGCGACGTTGACGAGCACGACCGGCAGGCCGCGGCTGCGGAATGCGTCGAGCAGCGTGCGGGCGTGCGCGATCACCGGTGCGACCGGGTGGGCGGTGGGGAGGGCGACGATGCCTTTCTGCAGGTCGATGACGACCAGTGCCGTGTTCGTGTCGAGACGGGTTGCGCTCATGACGGGGCTCCGTGAAAAAGGGCGGGGAAAGCCGGGCGCGCGGATGCCGCGCGGCGCGCCGGCCGGATTCATTGGTCGCCGATGCGGCGGATCAGCGGGATCGCCGCGGCGAGCGTGGCGATGTCTTCCGGGTCGAGCTTCTCGATCGCCGCGCCGAGCCACTTGTGCTTCGCGGCGTTGCGCTTGCGCCGTGCGTCGAGGCCGGCCTGGGTCAGCTTGAACAGGATCTGGCGGCCGTCGGTCGGGTGCGGTTCGCGCTCGACGAGCGCATCTTCCTCGAGGCTCGCGAGAATCGCCTTCATCGATTGCGGCTTCATCGCTTCGGCGCGCGCGAGGTCTGCGGTCGTCATCGGCCCGTGCCGTTCGAGCCGCGCGAGCGCGCTGGTCTGGGACATGCCGAGCCCTTCGGATTCGATCTCGGAGCGCAGCCGGCGGATCAGCTGGCCGACCGCGAGGGTCAGGTCGGCGGCGACGGTGTCGGCGGAAACGCCGGGTTTGCGTGGCGGGTTCATGCGGCGGATCATAGAATAAGACAGTTAAACTTGCAAGTTTAACTGTTGAAGTTCCCGCCGGGCGACGGCTCGGTCCGGCGCGCGATCACGCGCGGCGCGGGTCGACCGGGACGACTTCGTTGTATTTCGGGGTCGCGCTTTCGTGCAGCAGGTCGCCGAGGTATTGCGCGAGTTCGTCCGCTGCGAGCGCCGACGGAATCTGCAGGTTGGCCGGGCGCCGCTTGCCTTCGGTGCCGAGGTCGAACACGGCCCACCGGCCGTTCGCTCGCACGACGGCGAGCAGCCGTCCGAATGCGTTGAAGCGGTATTCATCCTGCATGGCATCGCTCCCGTCGGGTGGACGCACCGGCTGCCTGCACGTGCTTACTGGATCGAGCAGGACAACCAGCGGTGGATCTTGAGCGCGTCGCTCGATACGCCGGTACGCGTCGGCGCGCCGAGCAGCACGACCGTTTCGCGGCGGCCCTTCACGCGCATCCGCATCACGACGCCGTGCCCCGACTCGTTGATGAAGCCGGTTTTCTGCAGCCGGATCGGCAGGCGGCGGTAGCGGACGAGCGGGTCGGAATTCACGTACACGAGTTCGCCGTCGCCGGGGCGCACGGTGGTCGACGTGTCCGTCGAGAAATAGCGGATCAGCGGATCCTGCGCGGCCGCGCCGACGAGTCGCGCGAGATCTTCCGCCGTCGACACGTTGTGCGGCGACAAGCCGGTTGGCTCGCGGAAGTGCGTATGACGCATGCCGAGCCGGCGCGCTTCGCGGTTCATCGCCTTGACGAACGCGGCGCGCCCGCCCGGATAGTCGCGGCTCAGCGCGGCGGCCGCGCGATTCTCCGACGACATCAGCGCGATATGGAACATGTCGCGGCGCGACAACTCCGAGCCGACCTGCAGGCGCGAACCGGTGAACTTGATGGTGTCGCGATCGTGCGCGGTGACACGCAGCACGCCGTTCAGCGGACGATCGGCATCGCGCGCGACGACGGCCGTCATCAGTTTCGAGATCGACGCGATCGGCCGCACGGTGCGCGCGTTGCGGGCCAGCAGCGGTGTGCCGGAGTCGACGTCGAGCACGTAGGCCGCGCGTGAATGCAGCGACCCGACCGCGCGCGGCGTGTAGCCGCAACTGGCGAGCAGCTTCGGTTTCGCGGGCGGGCGCGGCCGTACGGCCGTCGTGCGTTTCGCGCGTCGCGGTTGCGGTGCGGGTGCGGTGTGACGTTTGGCGGCCTGATGCGTGACGCGCGGGCGGCGATGCTTGACGGCCTTTTTCTTGCGGTGGGGTTTCTTCTTGACGGCCTTCGTGTGGGCATGCGCGTGGGCGTGTGCGGTGCGATGCGGCTGCACGCGTTGCGCGGACGCGTTCGTGGCAAACGCGAGCAGCAGGAACGAAAGGGCGAGGATCAGGGTGGTCCGGGCGCGAGGCAGGCGCGCGATGAGGCCGGTCAAGCGAAAGTCTCCTTTTCACGCGCGCTGCGGCTGCGCGGAATGCATGGGCGGTCAGCGGGTGCGGGAAATTATACGGTCGATCGCGTGGCGATGACGATGGGATGAGTCGCAATGACGCGTGATGCAGACGGATTCGGCGTATTTTCGATCTGCCTGTTGAGATGGTGCGGGTGGTGCGCGTGTGGTGACAGCCGTGCAGGCGGCCGTTCAGCGCGGCCAGTTCCGTCGCGACACGACCGCAAAGCTGATCGCGATCGACCCCGTCACGGCGCGCGGCGTCGGGTCTTCGATCGCATCGCCGAAGCGGAAACGGCGGCTGCGTCCGTCGACGCGCCCGGCGCGACGTTGCGGTGCGTGCGCATCGGCTGCGGCAGCCGGTTCGTTTGCGTCCGCGCCATCGCATGACGGCTGGGCCACGCATTCAACGGCTTGATCGAAAGACATGACGGTGAATTCCGGGAAGGGCATGTCCGTATTGGACGCTATCGCATTCGATCAGTAAAATGAATATTTCGATCGATACGATTCCTTTGAAGAATGGAACTGAAACTGCTCCGCACGTTCCTGACGGTCACCGAGCTGTGCCATTTCAGCCGCGCCGCGGATGCGCTGCACATGAGCCAGCCGGCGCTGAGCAAGCAGATCGGCGCGCTCGAGGCGAGCCTCGGCGGCAAGCTGTTCGAGCGCGGCCGGCACGGCGCGGAGCTGACGTCGTTCGGCGAACGCTTCCTGCCCGATGCGCAGGCGCTCGTGCGCGACGCCGACGAGATCCTCGCGCGTGCGCGTGAGACGACCGGCGGGCAGCGCGGCCATTTGCGGCTCGGCATCTGCCTGTCCGTGCTGACGCTCGTGCCGAAGCTGATCGCCGAGTTTCGGCGTCGCAATCCGGGCATTGCGGTCACGCTGAGCGACCTGTCGTCGTCCGAGCAGACGCGCCGGCTGCGCGCGGGCAAGCTCGACGCCGGGTTCCTGCGGCTGCCGTCCGACGACGGGGTGTCGTCGTTCAAGGTGATCGACGAATCGCTCGCGCTCGCGGTGCCGCCGCACCTCGGCTTCAAGCGCGTGCCGGCCGACCTCGACGAGCTCAACGAGATCGGCTTCATCGCGCTGCAGCGTGCGCGCGGCCCGGGGCTGGCCGCGCAGATCGACCGGTGGTGCGTCGAGCGCCGCTTCGTGCCGCACGTGACGCAGCAAGCGGAGGACGTGCAGTCGGTGCTGACGTCCGTCGCGGCCGGCGTGGGCGTCGCGTTCATCCCGTCGAGCGCGCAGTATCTGCTGCGCGATGCGACGGTGATACCGCTCGACGGTCGCGACGCGAAGTGGCGCGTGGGGCTCGCGTGGCTGTCGGATCGTGACGATCCCGTCACTACGCGTTTCGTGTCGTTCATGCGCACCGCACTCAAGGGCGTGTGACGCGGCGTATAGTGTCCGCGACGACCTTTCCTGACCGAACGCCGGCCCGCTGCCGGCGGATGAACCCGAACCGATGACTTCAGAATCCGACGAATCCCCGCTCGATCCCGCACTCGTCGCGACGCTCGCGACGCTGAACGAGGCCGCGAACGATCCGGCCGGCAAGACGTGGTCGCTGCCGAAGATCGCGAAGCGCACGCAACTGCCGATGAGTACGCTGCGCCGCGTGTTGACGCAGCTCGACGCCGCGGACCTGAGTGCGACGACGCTGAACGAAGACGGCACCGGCAGCGCTGCGCTGACCGACGAAGGGCGCGCGGTGTGTGCGCAGCTGTTCGGCGCGAACGACGCTCGATGAATGAAAAACGGGCCGCTGA